>LFRS01000108.1:0-675 GCA_001512435.1 Halothermothrix sp. DTU029
GGTCTCTATTTCTATATTTATACCTCCTTTTCCTGCTTCCTACTTAAATTTTACACTATCCATTATTCCATTAAAGTACACTGGCTGATCGGTTAGTTTTCTTCCCATAAAAAATACCTCCAGGTAGATAATCTAATTCTAGTTAACTGGACTGTCTACTATGGAGGTATCATTCCTCAGTTTTTTCCTATTTATATATTAAAATATAAAAGCTATTAACTTAAATAGATGATTAAACACACCGCCTATTGTAAAGGCCAGGAATATGGTTATAAGCCCTACCCCTATTGCCTCTTTCACACTGAATTCACTTGCCAGGACACCAAAGACTGCTGCACAGGGCATGTAAAAGAGAGCAACTATAGCCCCTACAAAAAGCTGGCCAGTAGTAAGATTCATATCCAGCAGTGGTAATACAGCCAGCTCCCGCCTTACAATTCCTGCAATCAAACCTACACTGGCCTCTGCCGGCAAGCCCAGCCATTTTACAACCAAGGGGCTGAGCAGATTTCCTATATAATGTAAACCACCTGTTTCATAAAGGATAGCAGTGATAGCCACTACTATGGTCAGAGGTACCAGGGCATCGTTAATGGTACTCTTCAGGCGATACCAGGTCCTTCTGCTGACAGTCCTGAACTCTGGCCACAAAAGGGGCGGTAATTCCATGGCCAG
>LFRS01000108.1:746-6252 GCA_001512435.1 Halothermothrix sp. DTU029
GCAGGTATAGCACAACCATAGCCCAGTATAAAGGGAATCATGGCTGCCCCCTGTAGCCCGATTTTCTTGAAGATGGAATCCAAAAGGGCCGCTAAACGGGGCATATACCCACTATCCTCCAACAGGGCCAGGACAATATAAAATGACACTACATAAGGCAGCATCAAGGTCAAAGGCCATTCTATAGTCTTGATTAAAAAACCATAATCACCTATCAGGATATTTTGCAAAACCCCATTTGGCACAATACTGATCACAATTGCCCTAATTACAGGTTCTATAAAATTATCAAATAAAGGACGTAAGAGGAATTTTCTGACCCCCATCCCTACACCGACTATGCCCGCAAAGGACAAAAGGGTTACAGCTATAGCAATAAGGCTGCCTGCTAAAGGCTGCATCATCTTTTCATCTAACCTATCTCCCAGGGTCTTCTGTCCCTCCTCAAAGGTCTGGGTTTTTCCGGCAATTAATTCAGCTGCCTGCCAATAATCCCTCTTCCACCACTCTTTACTGGAGGTGTTTTTCTTGCCCAGGTTAGCAAGGACTGTCTTCTTAAGATCTTCAATTCCCTGGGCTTTTACTGCTGTAGTTGCTACAACAGGAACACCCAGTTCTTTTTCCAAAGCCTTGAGATCTATTTTAATCCCCTTGCTTTTGGCCACATCTACCAGGTTTAGAGCTACTACAGTAGGAAAACCCCTGTCTATTACCTGGAGAGCCAGATATAGGTTTCTTTCCAGGTTTGTAGCATCCAGGACAACTACTATGGCATCTGCCCCTTCTTCCAGAAACTCATTGGCAATTACCTCTGCTTCTGTCCCCATATCCAGGGCATAGGTTCCCGGCACATCAACCAGGGAAAGCTTCAGGCCATCGATTTCAAAGTGGCCCTGGCTATAAGTAACTGTTGTCCCTGGATAATTAGCAGACATGGCAGTAATACCCGTCAGTTCAGAAAATATAACACTTTTACCAACATTGGGATTTCCCATCAATAATACTCTCATGATAATCCTCCCCCTGGCCATAAATTATTATAGACTCTTTTTGCAAGATCTGCTTATTTAGATTATAAGCCCCATCTGATATAAGTTCTGCCGGATCCACCGTTGGGTAATAATGACGTAAAATCCCCCTTGGATTTCTATAAATTATTCTCCCTGATGCTGGCAGGGTAGATAAGAGCTTTTTTATTATCTCCTCTTTGGGATCTACATGGAGGGAAATCCAGACTGCATCAAACCCTGCACCAGACACTTCCAGGCCATTAGCTGCAACAATCTCAATAAAGTCTTCCAGTCCCCATTTTTCTACTACCTTTCTGGCCCTCTTGACTGCCCCTCTATCCATATCCACTACCTGGACCTTAAAACCCTGTAAAGCCAGGTGAATAGCCGTAAAAGGGAAACTGCCCCCTCCTATGTGTAAGACCCTTTCTCCTGGCTTTAAATCCACCAATTGGGCCTCCCTGGCTATCATTTTTTTATAAAATAAGTGGTAATATATTTTCCCAAAACAAATATGTTTGGAACAGAGATCTTCTATCCTGCTGACAATTGCTAAAAAATTATCATATATTACCCCTGTCATCTAGCCTTCCCTTACCTTCTCCAGATATATTTTCTGTGCCTGCCCCCGGCCAATAGCAAGGAGGCGGCCATCCAGGCTTATAATAACCGGCCCTTTATTGAAAAAGGCACTTTTTACCCAGATCTCTTTTCCAGGCCTGAGGCCTAAAACCTCCAGCCGCCTCCTCATTTTTTCCCCGCCATCTATATAAGCCAGTTGGCCCTTTTGTCCGGGTTTCAAATAGGCAAGGGGTTTTTGTTCATTTATTATATTTAAATTTTTATTTATCACCTATAAATCCTCCCTCATCTATAATATTTTTCCTCTCAAGGACTTTATTAAAAAGAATTATAGAGGCCAGGCCTCCAAGCAGCAGGGTAAAGAAATAGGTGGTCAGGCGATATAATAAAACCAGACTACCTACTGCTGCCTTATCTGCATTAAATAATAGCAAAAAACCACTGAGGGTTCCATCAAAGAGACCCAGCCCTCCCGGAGTCAGAGGCAAGATGCCTACTAAATAAGCCAGGATGCTGGCTGATGATAAGGTTTTGAAAGCTATATTTATACCTATTGCCTCTGCCAGTATATAAATTTTCAATAAATATATAAACCAGATTATGCTTGAGAGAAAAAGCAAGGGCAACAGGCCTCTCTTTCTGGTAAAAATAAGACGGAAGGAATGGCCTGCATTGGCTAAAAAGGATTTGAACCTGGAAAGCCTGGCATCATCAGTTCCTTTCTTTTTCCCCAGTTTCAGCAGAGCCACTATAGCAATAATAACTAAAAGTACTAAAAGAGAGAGGACTATAAATATCCCTCTGAAGAGGGAGCCTTGTTGAAAAAACTGCCCTTGCCAGACAAGGGCAAGTAAACACAGTAGTATAAAGGGTATAAGGGTAAGGACCTTATCCAGGCCTATCAGGCCTGTTATACTGGCATAATCTATGCCCAGCAAATTCCGTGTCAGGTATAAACGGACTCCCTCTCCCCCTATCCTGGCACCAGGGGTAAGATTATCAAAAAATATAGTAGAGATATGAATCTTAAAGATAAGACCCGGCTTGTTGCCCTGGCCAATACCTGCCAGCATTAGATACCATTTTAGAGCTCCCAGTACTAATGTAAGTAGGTGGAGAAAAAAAGCCAGCAGGATTACAGGCCCAGGTATTAAGTGGATTGTAGCCATTATTTCACTGATATTAAAGTTATATAAAAATATTATGACAGATATGAGTATCAATATTAGAGACAGGATTGTCTTCCCATGTCTTTTCATCTTTTCCTCCAGCCCTTGACTTCTTCTACTGGCCCTACCCAGGCTATTTCTTAAATTCCCTCAAGACTTTATATACAAATTAGAATAAGTAAAAGTAGACATACCCTGGTAGATCCGGGAAACAGGCCTCCATTTTTCCGGTATGGGGTCATACTGGGAGGCATAACGGACACTGGGTTCCCTGACAATTACTTTCAGGCCCTCTTCTCCCCTGGCCATAAGGTAGTCCATTACCTCTTCCTTAGGCTCTACCTGTAAAGCAAGGAAGGCTGCTGCCACCTTTTCCAGTGAATAGTCATTACCACTGGTACATAATATTCTTATCCTGTCAGAGAATCCCATTCTCTCAACCCAGTCTGCAGCACACTTAACAGCTCCAGGATCTATATCCAAAGCCGTAACATAAAATCCACCCAGGCTGGCCAGGTATAAAGCAGTATAGGGTACAGAACCTGCACCAATCTGTAATACCCGGGCCCCTGGTTCCAAATTTGCCAGCTCAATTTCCCTTTTCACAACATTTTTATATGGGTACATATAAAGTCGGGATAAAGTAGGTAATTTTGAGGCCAGAACTTCAAATTTCCTTACTGTTTTAGCTATTGCCCGGTTCACTATCCATCCCTCTTCTAAAACTATCCTGGTTTTCTTAGCCTTTTTGGGGCTAGAGTAATATTTCACAAATGAGAATGATTCTCAATAACCTGTAAAAATAAAAACCTGCTTTCTATATTTAGTTGAAAATGATTTTCATTACCATAGTTAATGATAGCACTTTTCCCTGCTCCTGTCAATGAAAAAAACAGGTAAAAAACATTTAAATAAAAAGGGGCCTCTTACCCCTCTTCTGCCATCACCACCACCTTTTGGCAAAAATCCTTCTTCTCCTCCTGAGTCCACTGGCCATCCAGGTGGACAAATCCCTGCCCGGAATTATCCAGCTTAAAAATCCCCCAGATTCCCTGGCCGGGGGGGAAACTGGTAAAGCTAATCCAACCATTAAAGATAGGGTGTTTACACCTAATCTGATGAGACCAGAGGCCGATTTGCTGGCCCTTTTTATTTATTTCATAACCATAACGTTGGTCCCCATATAAGGGATGTCCCAGGGCTGCCAATTGAACCCGGATCTGATGAGGCCTGCCAGTATGCAGGTTAACTTTTAAGAGGCTAAAGCCATCAGCCACAGCCACCAGTTCATAATCCAGGACAGCCTTTTGGGCTCCTGCCACATCCTTGTCAACAACAGTTACCCTATTGGTCTTCCTGTTTTTCAAAAGATAATCCTCCAGGAGGGCCTGCCTTTTTTCTGGCACTCCATGGACTACAGCCAGATAGGTTTTCCCAAATTCCCTTTCCCTGATTTGGGCTGACAACCGGGAGGCAGCCTTTGAAGTTTTGGCAAAAACCATAACTCCCCCCACCGGCCTGTCCAGCCGGTGTAACAAGCCTAAAAAAACATTGCCAGGCTTATTATCCCGGATTTTTATTTTTTCCTTTAACAGGGTCAGGAGATCCCTGTCCCCACTTTTATCTCCCTGGGACAGGACATTAGGCGGTTTGACAACAGTCAATAAGTGATTATCTTCAAAGATAACGGGAATCTCCACAATTAATCCTCCTCAGAACACAGGGGGACGGTTCTCCTCTGTCCCCCTGTCTTTTTATATCCTGATTAATATAAGCCCAGATATAAGGCAATCCTTAGCTTATCAAATCTGACTTTATCCAGGGCTTCCTGGTAATCCAGTTCTGTCTGCTCCAGGGCCAAGAGGGCCTCCCTGTAGCGGCTTTCTGTAACCAGGCCATTTTCATACTGGCTTTTGGACAGGCCTGCCTGCAACCTGGCCCTCTCCAGGCTGATCTCCTTGATTTCCAGGCCCATCTTATCCAGCTCATACTGGGAATACATCCCCTCCAGCTCCTGCATTAATCTGGCCAGGCTATTAGTATATTCCCTCTCCAGGTTCTCAATCCTGCTTTCAATACCAGCCAGGGCCAATTTTTGTTCTCCACTATCATAAAACTCATAACTAAGCCCCAGGCTCAGTTCCCAGTAACCCTTATATGGGTCTGGCAGGCTGGCATCATAGTTATAATTACCGGAGCTGTCTATCTTTATTTTGCCCTCTTCCTGCTGCCATTGCAATTCCTTTTCAGCATATTCCTTATTCAGCATAATCTGCCGTAACTGCAGGTTATTTTCCTGCAAGAGCCTTTCTCTTTCTTCTCTTCCTATTTCTATATTGATCTGGTCAGCCTTATCCAGGAATTTACGCAAATATCTACTATCTTCACTTAGAAGAAGCTCTCCACCTATCCCCATATCCAGCCTGAGGGCTTCCCAGGCCTGGAGGAAGGTATTTTCCACCTGCCTGGCCTGTAACTCTACTTCCTTTACCGCCATTTCCGCTGTCAAGACCTGGTCTTTACCTGCTTCACCCAGGCCTGACTGCTTTTCCAGGCTCACCAGGTTTTCCCTGGCCAATTCATACCTGACCTGATTAAATTCTATCCTTTTCTCCAGCCGCAGTAGATTAAGGTAGGCTGACAGCCAGTCAATCTCCTTCCTGCTTTTGGTCAAAGCCAGGTCAGATCTGGCTATATTGAGCCGGTTATCTAATTGCAGCAAGGTCTTTTCTGCCCCGGTAGGTA
>LFRS01000057.1 GCA_001512435.1 Halothermothrix sp. DTU029
TGGCCCTGGCCAGGGCTGAACTGGAACTGGAGAAGGAAAGACAGAACCAGGAATTGAAAATCAATAATGCCTATCATCAGTATACCCAGGCTGTTAAAAATATGAATATGGCCGAAAAATCCCTTTTACAGGCTGAAGAGCATTATAAGATTATTAAAGAACAGAATGAGGCCGGGTTTGTAAGTAATAATGATTTGCTGGCATCTGAGTTGAGCCTGTACAAGGCCAGGGACATGTATATTAATACTATATCTAATTATTATATTGCCCTTATACAGTTACAGCAGTTAATGGGTATTGAGATGGAGGTGGATCTGGGATAATGACAAGGAAGAGTCTTTTATTCATATTTATGGTTTTCCTGCTTTCTGTTTCAGCGATTGCTGGAGAGATTTCCCTGGAAGAGGCTGTCAGGACAGGATTGGAGAATAACCATGAGCTGGTACAAAAATATCAGGATTTATTGAATCTGGAGAGAGAGCGGGCCAGCCTGGAGGCGGGTATAGGCTGGACCTGGTCGGTGGGCAGTAATTATGGCTATGTTTCTGAAAGATATACGGGAAATATTTATAATCCTGTTGCGGAGAGCATGGATAGCCTGGCCTTCACCCTGGATGGAGGGAAGATTACCCTGAAGGGCCTGGATATCAATACCCACTTTTCCCTGACCGATTATGAACCCTTTAGTTTTGAAAATCTTGATGAAAACTATCGGTTCAGGCTGGATGTTTCAAAGAGATTATTCCCCTTATTACCTACCGGGGCAGAAAAGACCTTGCTGCAATTAGATAACCGGCTCAATATAGCCAGATCT
>LFRS01000107.1 GCA_001512435.1 Halothermothrix sp. DTU029
AAGCTTTTTGGCATCTTCAACTGTAGGATTAAAATCTAATTCCTCGCTTCCCATTTTATATAGAAATACATAGGCTTTATCAATATTAGCCCCATTAATTCTTAATGGCAAAACTGCATTATAAAATCCATTGTTAAATGTTGCATTTAAAGGTATCACCTTGTAATTATTTTCACCATAAAATGAAATAGCCATTAGATTATAGAGATTCTCCCTATTCCTGCTTATACTATTATGTATCTTAAACTCCAGATTAACATTAACTTCTGGTATGCTACCATTACTTGTAGTAGCCTTCTTAAAGTTCTCCAGGTCTAATAAAATTATATTTCCTGCTATTTCAGTATCTTTAACATATTTATTAAGTTCGCTGGGGCTTAAACCTGATTTTTTAAGTATTAATTCTACACCGGCAAGATCTGCTAATTCTGGAGCTGTAAGATCTTTGAAATCCAGTGTATAGAACCCATTACTGATAGTTTTAGTATTGTTATCCAGTATTTCATTGATCTCTTTTCCCAGTTCCAGTGTAACAGTCGTGTTTCTATCTACCCTGACCCTTATGCTACCATTATTCATGTGATCTTTTTTACTGACTGATATAATGTATTCACCAGGGTTTAGCGAAAAAACAGCCTTGCCCTCTTTATTAATTACACCAGTTTTACTAAGGTTTTCTATTAATATCGAAGCCCCTTCTACTGGAGATTGGTTTAAAGCATCAACTACATTTACTGTAAGTTGAACCTTTTGAATGGGATCATCTAAATCATCTCCTTTTTGATTACTACAGCCTGCTGTAAATAAAAGCAAGAAAATAAGTGAAAAAACAAAAAACTTTTTCATGTATTATTCCTCTTTTTATCGTAAATTGTTATATCTTACCAACATCCTTTATGTTATAACATATTTTACTATATTTTTTAATATTTCTTATAATTTATTATTTCAGGTAATAAAAGAAATAACCTCCTATAGAGGAGGTTTCTATATTGAGCAAATATGCTATTCTTGCTCTTAATTACTTTTCTCAATAAATTTTTCTATTTCTTTATTATTTTTCTTAATAAATCAACGATTATTGTAGACCAGGTTGATAAAAATATAACAATGACCCATTGTTTCAAATCCAGCAATTCTGTCTTAAAAAAGATACGGAAAAAGGGTAAATATATAACAGCCAATTGCATCATTGATGAGATTATCACTGCCCCAAGGAGGTATAAATTACTGAAGGGAGATAATTCCCAGAAAGAGTGGTCTTCAGAACGACAGCTGAAGACAAAGAACAACTGGGAAAAAACCAGAGTTGAAAAAGCCATGGTCCGGGCAGTATTTAAACCAAGTCCTAATTTGTAGATAGCAATGAGAAAAGCCATAATAGTACTGATGCCAATTAAAATACCTTGACTGATAATATGGCCAACCATCTCCTGGGACAGGATACTTTCCTCCGGATCCCTGGGCCTTTTCTTCATAAGATCATCATTGTCTTCATCAAAACCCAGGGCCAATGCCGGTAACCCGTCAGTAACCAGGTTAACCCATAAAATCTGTATCGGCAGGAGGGGTAAAGGCAAGCCGGTAGCAATACCAATAAAGATGGCCAACAACTCGCCAATATTACAGGCCAGGAGATATCTGATAAATTTCCTGATATTATTATAGATCTTCCGACCTTCTTCTATTGCTTTAACAATAGTAGCAAAATTATCATCAGCCAGTACCAGGTCGGCAACCTCTCGAGTAACATCAGTGCCCTTCTTCCCCATAGCTATACCAATATCCGCTTCTTTTACTGCTGGAGCATCATTAACACCATCACCGGTCATGGCAACAATCTCGCCATTTTCCCGCAAGGCCCTGACAATCCTTAATTTATCTTCTGGAGAGATACGGGCATAAACCTGGACCTCTTTTACTACTTCCTTCAACTGGCTAAAATCAAGCCTGGCTAAATCAGCACCTGTCATGACGGCCTCATCTTTTTGAATAATCCCCAGGTCCTCTGCTATAATTCTGGCAGTAATTTTCTGGTCACCGGTTACCATGATTGGCCTGATTCCCGCCTGATAAGAACTGGCCACTGCCTGATAGGCTTCTTTCCTGGGAGGATCAATCATTCCAACCAGGCCTAAAAAGACTAAATTGTTCTCAAACCTGGCCAGTCCTTCC
>LFRS01000054.1 GCA_001512435.1 Halothermothrix sp. DTU029
TCCTTTCTTGCCCTCTTCCGGGACATCAAACGGCCGGCTCCATGGTTTACAGAACAGAAGGTTTCCTGTATCTGCTCAGTACCTACCACCACATAGGAACCAGTTCCCATACTTCCGGGAATAATGGCCGGATGGCCGGTATCCAAATAGCACTGGGGATTATCCTCATGACCTCCGGGCAAGGCCCGGGTAGCCCCCTTCCTGTGTACCAGGAGCCAGCGGCCATTATATCTTTCCTTCTTGGCTATATTGTGGGCCACATCATACAAAATATTAAGGCCTAAATCAACCTCGGATCTCTTCAATACCTCTACAAAAGCCTCCCGCACAAAATGGGTTATTATCTGCCTGTTGGCAAAGGCATAGTTGGCCGCAGTCGCCATGGCCTTCAGATAATTCTGGCCGTCTTTAGAATAAATCGGCGCACAGGCCAGGCCCTTTTCCGGCGCCCGGGACCTGTTTCTCTCGGAGTTTTCCCACATTAACTTCGAGAAATCTGTACAGATTTGATGGCCGAATCCCCTGCTGCCGGTATGGATCATGATATAGGTATATCCATCCTTTAAACCAAATCTAGCCGCCAGGTCCTCTGCAAAAACCCTGCTCACTTCGCCTATTTCAATGAAATGATTTCCTCCGCCCAGGGTACCCAGCTGGTCAGCCCGCTTGAGGGCCTCACTGGAAATGACGGAAGC
>LFRS01000104.1 GCA_001512435.1 Halothermothrix sp. DTU029
AGAAAAGGAGTGTCGTTTGATGAGCAAAATCACCTTAACTATAGATGGACAGACAGTTCAGGTAGAAGCAGGTACCACCGTTCTGGAAGCGGCACGTGAACTGGGGATTAAGATTCCAACCTTATGTTATCACCCGGAACTCTCCTTACACGGTTCCTGTCGTATCTGTGTGGTAGAGAACCTGGATAACGGTAGATTACTTGCTTCCTGTGTTGCCCCAGTTGCAGACGGGATGAATATCAGTACCCGTAGTCCCCGTGTCCGTAAAGCCAGAAAAATGAACCTGGAATTATTACTGGCTAACCATCCGGATGATTGTCTGGGTTGTGACCGCAATGGTAATTGTGAGTTACAGACCTTGACCTATGAAATGGGGATTAGTAGAAAAGATATTGAGAAATTTGCCGGTGAGAAGAGAGATCTGCCCATAGATGATGTTGGACCTTCCCTGAAAAGGGACCCCAATAAGTGTATCCTCTGTGGCCGTTGTGTGAGGGTTTGTGCAGAGGTACAGGGGCTGAANNCACAGAATGAGATTAATTGCAGCAATTGTGGCCAGTGTGTTGTAGTTTGTCCTGTAGGTGCCCTGACCGAAGTCAGTGAAATCGACCGGGTCTGGGAGGCCCTGGCAGACCCTGAAAAATATGTGGTTGTCCAGACTGCTCCTGCCATCCAGGTGTCCATTGGCGAGGAGTTCGGCCTGGAGCCCGGTTCAGT
>LFRS01000118.1:0-2179 GCA_001512435.1 Halothermothrix sp. DTU029
CTTTTATCAATATCTGCTGTACTCTCATCCAAATCCTCGCTTAATACGGTTTCAATATTCTTCTTCAGTATGGACAGAAAAGAGTTTTTCCGCTGACCGCTACATTGATGGCCTCTACTGATTCTAAAGCATTCAATGCACCCATCACTATTATGACACGTTCCCCAGTTGGCATTACAACTGTAGCATCCTTATTACTTACTGTCCAATGTGCTCTAATTGCAGACAGTGCTCCAAACTGGGCTGGTCTTAACCCTATCCCATTAATATCTTCAGCAATTACCTCTATAGTACCATTATCCCAACTTTTAATTACTTCTGAAGTTGACATATATTTACCTTGCTTTTTTACCCCTGAGAACATATTCCCTTTTATCTTTATTTCAGTTCTCTTCAATCCATCCACCCCTTCTTCACTTAATCCACCAATTTCTTAGTCATAGTAACTATATCATCATTCTTCATCTGCTTTTCAAATGATACATTAAGACCATCTTCTTGCATTGCTTTGAAAAATATCCTTGCTGATTCTATCCGCATATTCTCATCATCCCTAAGGCTACTTTTCTTATGAATATCCTTAGTCTCTACAATAAAATTAACCACATAGTCTCCATCTTTTTTCTTTAGCACATACATAAAATCTGGACTAGTTGTACCACCATAGTATAGGGGAACTTGAATACTTCTTCTTGGTATCTTTCCAAATACTATTACCTCATCTATATCACTTCTTGCAATGGTTTCCCTCTCCTTTGGTGAATCATATATAAAGCTATCAAAAAGAAATTTTTTGGGGACTATAGCGCTTTCATCTTTCATAATTCCTAAACTTCCTTGAACAATGGATTCTTTAACTTTTCCATTTATATCAGTTAAGGCTGTTTCTTTAGGTTCTATTCCCATCTTCCTATAACTAAATCTTTTTAAAAATGCTCTTTCTAACCATTCTTGAAATTCGTCGATTAGGTTTTGTAAAGTAATTTTGTTAAAGAAATCCTTCTGTAATCCATTTTTCTTTGAGTATTCCACAATTGCTTTATGAAGTATTACTATTGACACTCCCATAGCTTTATTAGCTCTTATTAAAAATTCATTATAGGGCATTAATTCATCGATAATATGATAACCTGCAATTTCTTCTTTTAAAATTACTTCATTTTTCCCTTTTTCTGTCCTTCTTTCAGAAGCATATATTATTGTTTTATCATATACTCCCGATTCAAGAATTTCTAAAATTGCATTTTCCAATTCTTTATCAGATATTTCTTCTAATTCTAAATAGTATTTTTGATTAATTTTACTCCAAAGTTCTTTTATTTCATTAAACCTTTCTGGTCGAATTTTTACTTTGGAACTTTTACCCTTACTAGTATCGATAACCTTGTCTGGCTTAAGTCCCATATTAAATTCAGGATATTTTTCTAAGAGTTCATCTCGTTTTTCTAGGAGGATATTCATATCCATATCAACAAATCCTGCCATTAAAAGTTCCCCAAATAGTTTGTTTTCTTCTACATTTCTATCCTTAGCAACCTTACCAATTAAATCCCTTATATTGTTTGAAAACTTAGCGTCAGCATTGATTTCAGAAACCAGTTTTTCTGCAAAGGACTTCTCCGAATAGTCTACTAAGTAGGTTAGATAAAATTGTTCTTCTTCCATTCGATGCCCATATTCATCTACAGGAAGTCTTAGTCCTCTACCTACTTCTTGAAGTTTGCTAATCTCACTTCCACTGGATCTTAATTTTGCAATTTGAAATACATTGGGATTATCCCACCCTTCTCTAAGTGTCCATTTCGAAAATATAAACCTCATAGTATTCCATTTTCCTGTTTCACTTTTAAATGAAATTAGAGATTTCTTGTCTCGTAAAATCTTGTCTACTTCATTTTGGATATCTTCATCCTTAGTTGAATTATCTTCTGCAAAATAACCACCATTAGTTTTCTTAATATCCTCTAATGAAGCTTCTAGATATTCCTTGTACTCTAGAATTCTTAGACTATGGATTTCACTAGACTCTATATCTTTTACCTCCTCTTTAATCCTTTTTTCTAACATTTCTTCAAATTTCAACCTAAGTGTACCATCATTGTCCTCACCACGATAGGAATAAATGCTATCTATGAAAAATAGAGACAAGGTTTTAATCTTATTTCCCCTGAGGAAGTTT
>LFRS01000019.1 GCA_001512435.1 Halothermothrix sp. DTU029
ACTGCCCTCTTTAACTGGCTTTTTGCCCGGCATAATGAGGGAAAATTTGTGCTCCGGATCGAGGATACTGACCAGGAGAGATCCACTCAAGAATCTGTAGAACAGATTATCTCTGCCATGAAATGGGTAGGTCTTAACTGGGATGAGGGTCCAGATGCCGGTGGTGACTTCGGCCCCTATTATCAGTCAGAAAGAAATGAATTCTATAAAAAAGCCCTGGACTATCTCCTGGAAAAAGATAGGGCCTATTATTGTTACTGTACTCCAGAAGAAATCGATCAAATGAGGGCTGAAGCAGAAGCCAGTGGTAAACCGTCCCTCTACCCTGGCCGCTGCCGCCATCTCTCCCAGGAAGAGATTGAGGAATTTAAAAAGGAAGGCCGCAAACCAACCATCAGGCTAAAAGCCCCTACTGAAGGCTATACCCTTGTTAATGATCTTATCCGCGGAGAGGTTTCTTTTGAGAATAGTTTAATTGGTGATCTGATTATTGCTAAATCAGATGGTACTCCTACTTATAATCTGGCCTGTGTTGTTGATGATCACCATATGGAAATCACCCATGTTATAAGGGCAGAGGAACATCTCTCCAATACCCCCAAACAGGTCTTAATCTACCAGGCCCTGGATTATCCATTGCCAGAATTTGCCCATGTGCCAATGATCCTGGCCCCTGACCGGAGTAAACTCAGTAAACGTCATGGTGCCACTTCGGTAGATGAGTTTAAGGAATTAGGTTATCTGCCACAAGCTTTAATCAACTATCTCTTGTTACTGGGTTGGTCACCTGGAAATAATGAAGAGATTATTCCTCTGGAACAGGCTATCCGGGATTTTGACCTGCAGGATGTCTCCAGGACAGCAGCTGTCTATGATGTACAGAAGTTAACCTGGATGAATGGTAATTACATGAAAAGCCTTCCTCTGGAAGAAATTATCAGGCAGGCTATGCCCTTTATCAAAAAGGCTGGTTATATCCCTGATAATCCTACTGATAGTGAAATAGAGCGGCTAAATAAGATAGTTGAAGTAGTAAGGGAACGCAGCCGGACCCTGGTAGAGCTGGTAGAAGGCATGGATTACTTCTACAAAGAAATTGAAGGATATGATGAAAAAGGGGTTAAAAAACACTTCCAGCCAGAAGATACCTTAATGGTCCTGGAAAACAACCTGGACTGCCTGGAAAAAGTAGTACCCTTTGAAGAGGCAGCCATTGAAGCAGTCTACCGTCAGAGGAGTGAAGAACTGGGAATCAAAACAGCCCGGATGATTCATACCACCAGGCTGGCCCTTTCGGGTAAGACCTTTGGTCCCGGTGTTTTTACCCTGATAGAATTAGTAGGCCGGGAAACTGCCATTAAAAGGTTAAAAAAGGCCATTGATTACATCAGGGCAAATAATTAGTGGGAAAAAATCAGCAGGGACTATAATCCCTGCTGATTAAAATCTGCAACAAAGGCAATATTCTATGTAGATCAGGTATTCTATACCGAATCCAGGACAATACTGATGGGAAATAAATTTCTCCAATAACTGCTTGACGGAAATATACTTCTATGTTATCATAATAAAGGTGATGCACTGCCGGATTGTGTAATGGTAGCACACATGACTCTGGATCATGGTGTCCAGGTTCGAGCCCTGGTCCGGCAGCCAATTGAAATTACAGGCCCTTAGGGGCCTTTTTTTATTTCTCCAATATATACTCTATCCTTTCCCGGACAGGTGGGTGGGAAGCTTTAAAGAGCCTTCTATAGATCCCTATTTTTAAAGGTATCAAGGCTTCATCAGCCAGTTTGGCCAGAGCCCTGGCCAGTGACTCACCCTGGCCGGTTAACTGGACTGCATAGAGATCGGCCTCTTTCTCCCATCTCCTGCTTAAGGAAAGTCTTAAAGGTGATAATAACCAGGAAAGTAGTGAGACAAAAAGACTTAAGGCCGGTATAGTTACAACACTGTAAATACTGTCATAAGCCAGCAGGGAAACAATAAAGGGCCAGGTCTTAAATACCAGAAAAAGAGTAAGCAAAAGCGAAAGAAATTCCGCCAGAATATTTTTGGCCATATCTCCCTTTACCTGGTGGCCCAGCTCATGGGCCAGAACTGCCTCTATTTCGCCAGGACTATATTTATCCTGCAGATTATCACTGAGCACTATCTTCCTACTTTTACCCAGGCCCATCACAGCAGCATTGGCTGCATTGACCTTGCTACTTAAATTGATCTCATAGATATCATCAATCTTCACCCCGGCTTTTTTTACCAGCTGCCAGAGCTGGTCCTTTAACTCTGATTCCGGGTAAGGGCCCAGTTTAAAGAAAAGGGGTACCAGTAGAACAGGGAAAACAAAGGCAATTAAAAGTATAAAAAAGCCAGCAGTGATAGCATAATATAGCCACCAGTTTTCAGGAAACCTCTCCACTAGATATAGATAGCCCCTTGCCGCCAGGAAGAAAAAAAGCAGGCCCAGGATAAGGGATTTTACCTCATCTATCAGCCATTCTGGCTTAGTTTGATTTGATAACTGATATTTCCTCTCTACCCCATATTCATAATATGCACTCAATAAAGAAACAAGGGAATATAACAAATAAAAAGCAAAAAGATAGATAAGCAGTTCTAACTCAGGGTGTAAACCTATACTATGTAAATATTTATAGGCTCTTTTTTCCAGGGAAAAACCCAGGATAAGCAGCCAGAATAAAGTCTTTAGAGAAAAAGTCCCAATACTAAGCTTCCTTTTCTCCTTATTATATACCAGGGCCAATCTGCGCCGCTCCGGATTAAATATTCCCTCAATATCCATACTTCCTTCCTCCTTAATCAATTATTATTAAACATATAATTATTAACCACTGCTAATTTATAATTCCACCAATACAGCTTTTTACCTGCAGCGTATGTTCAAAAATCATCTTCTCCAAACAAAAAAAGCGGCTCATCACCGCTTATATTGCAAATTTCTTTATCAAATATTTTAAACATCTTTGTCAGGATTTTTACGGGCATGGCGTAAAGCATTTTTGACTGCCTCTTTATATCTGATACTTGACTGGGTAGCATTTGTATAAAGATCTACTTCCGGAGAATTAGCTTCCACAAACCTCTCTGCCATCTCTTCATTAGCCTCAACAGCTGCTTCATATTGATACTGGGAAAAATCCTTCTGGTTTCCACTGGCATCAAACTCCTTTAAATCTACATTGTTGATTTTATCATCCTTTATAGTTACCAGGGCAACAGCATAACCGTAATCCGTCCTCTCTGATTCACCCTGGAAAGTACCATCATAGTAAGTGCCCTCTGCCCTGCCTCTGGCATAATCAAGGGCCCTGGCTACAGCCTGAATAAATTTCTCACTACTATGGGTAGCACCTGTATAGACATCTACATCTGCTGAGTCTGCTTCCACAAATCTTTTCGGCATTTCTTTAACTGCCTTGACTGAAGGTTCATATTGATAAGAATCATAATCCTTTTCATTACCAGTAGCAAGAACTTCCATTAACTCTACCCTGGTTATATCATCTCCCCGTAATGTTACCTTGGCCCAGGCATAACCATGTTCATTGGCATCAGAATATCCTGTATAGGTCTCTACTGCTGTCTCCCTAATATCTTCTTCCATCCTCTCTGGAATCTTTTCAGGCTGCTGGTCTTCACAAGCAGATAGAAAAAAAAGAGTAAAAACCCCTAATAAAACATAAAAGAAGAACTTTACTAATAGATTCATCTTCCGCATAAATAGGCCCCCTTATAAATCCGTAAATTTATCTCTGCAGATAGTTTTAGTTGTTTCAGGGTTTTTTATACTTATGTATTAAATTTGCTTTTCCATTCAACAATTTCAGGGACAAAAGGAAAGGAATATTAAAAGAGGTGGAGAATAATATAAAAATAATGTCTTATAATATGGAATATTATATTAAGATATTATTTTATTCTGATAAAAGAGCATTCTGCTTTAGATGGGGGTAAGTCATGATAAACTACAATTTGATAAATGAGTTATATAATAATTTAAGCAAACAAAACAAAGAATGGGTAGATATGAGTATAGAAAAGATGGTCCAGGCTAAGGAGAGAGGCGGCAATATAGTAGTTGTCACTGGCAGTGGACCGAATATCCACGAAGGGGTAACAACCCTGATAGCGGAATTAATACATAAAGGTATAATCGATGGAGTTACTACTTCCTCTGCTGTTGTTGCCCATGAAATGGCCGGAGCACTGGAAAAAGTCCACCGGGTAGATGGTAGAAAACTTGGAATTCCACAGGAAAAACTGCCCATAGATAATCTGGTTGAAGCAAGTATTCTCCCGGAAGAAGATGCTCTGATGATCAAAGAAGAATTTCCTTATGATGAAGATTATATTGCCAAGATACTGGCTCAAGACGGGAATACTATCATAAAAGCAGCCGGTAACCTGGCTTATCCCCTGGGACTGCGTACAGAAAGAATAGCCAGGGAGGCAGAAGCCCTGGCCAAAGCCAATGGATTACCCCTGGAAGCCGTAGTCGGCCATGGGGCAGACAGAATGACCATGCTGGGAGCTGCTGCTGCCAACAATAAAGAACTCCTGGTAACAGTACCCCAACTGGTTGGCGGGGCAGCAGTTGGTTTGGCCATAGGGGACTCTATCTCTATTACTGAACGGTCTATGCGCATAGCAAAGATGATGGGTAAAGCAGATATTATTATCGAATCTGCTGTAGCCCTGACCCAGGAAATCCATGA
>LFRS01000159.1 GCA_001512435.1 Halothermothrix sp. DTU029
CATTATATGGGTAGTAGATATCTATTTACTTCAGAATCTGTTACTGAAGGACATCCTGATAAAGTTGCTGATCAGATATCTGATGCAGTACTGGATGCTATCTTGGAAAGGGATCCTGATGCCAGGGTAGCCTGTGAAACTCTTGTTACAACAGGCCTTATAATGATTTCTGGAGAAATCTCTACAGATTGTTATGTTGATATAGCAGAAGTAGCCAGAAAGACGGTCAAGGCCATAGGCTATGATCGGGCCAAGTATGGTTTTGATGGAGATACCTGTGCTGTTTTAACAGCTATAGATGAACAGTCTTCTGATATAGCCATGGGTGTAGATAAAGCCCTGGAGGTAAAGGAAGGAAAGGAAAGTGGGCAACTTGGGGCAGGTGACCAGGGGATCATGTTTGGTTATGCCTGTAATGAGACTGATGAATTAATGCCTATGCCAATAATTCTGGCCCATAAACTGGCAAAAAGGCTGGCCGAGGTCAGAAAAGAGGAAGTTTTGCCCTATTTAAGGCCAGATGGTAAAAGCCAGGTTACCATTGAGTATGAAGATGGTAGGCCAGTGAGGGTAGATACAGTACTTGTTTCCACCCAACACCATCCAGACATTAGCCAGGAAGAATTGAAAAAAGATATTATAAAACATGTGATAGAACCGGTTATTCCAGAAGAGCTATTAATTGATACCAAAATACTGGTAAACCCTACCGGCCGTTTTGTAATTGGAGGCCCCCAGGGGGATACTGGCTTAACAGGCAGAAAGATAATTGTTGATACATATGGAGGGGCAGCCCGGCACGGGGGAGGGGCTTTTTCAGGTAAAGACCCGACAAAGGTGGATCGTTCTGCTTCATATGCAGCCAGATATGTTGCTAAAAATGTAGTTGCAGCAGGCCTGGCAGATAGGTGTGAGGTACAACTTTCTTATGCGATTGGAGTAGCACGGCCTATTTCCATTATGGTAGATACTTTTAATACTGCCAGGGTACCTGAAGAAAAGATTGTAGAATTGATCAATAAACATTTTGATCTACGGCCTGCAGAGATAATTAAAAACTTTGATTTAAAACGGCCCCTTTATTTGCAGGTTGCTAAATATGGGCATTTTGGCCGGAATGACCTGGAACTGCCCTGGGAGGAAATTGATAAAGCAGAA
>LFRS01000093.1:0-354 GCA_001512435.1 Halothermothrix sp. DTU029
GAAGGGAGAATCAAGGGATGATATTTCCTGGATAAGAGGGCCCAGAAAAGAAGCACTACCAGTACTCCAGTAGTGCCTCTCATGACCCTCTTCCACCCAGGCTTAATCTGCCTGAATGTAGAATTCTTCATCTGCCAACTGACCACCTATCATCTCAGGATAGAGTTTCAGGATTTCATTAAAATAAAGTTCGATTAACTCTCTGGTCTCCTCTACAGGATAAATATTCAGATTGATCCTGCTAAAGGATTCCTGGACAATGGGAGCAGGTTGTCCAAAGTATTCTGCAGCAAGGGCAGCTGCCTCAGCCGGGTTCTCCTTGACCCAGTCCACACCCTGCCGGTAATACTCATT
>LFRS01000093.1:505-2970 GCA_001512435.1 Halothermothrix sp. DTU029
ACTATGGCATCCAGCTGGCCCAGTTGGAAGGTTCTGGCACCATTATTGGAGGGCATGTAAACATACTCCACCCTGTCCGGATCTACACCATTTTTAAGCAGGAAATAACGGGCCAGGAAATCCAGCGGGCCTCCCTGTAAGGGTAAACTCAGAGTCTTGCCTTCCAGATCAGACCAGGACTCGGCCTTAAAGCCACTGGTCAATAGATAATCAATACCCCAGATATTTGTATTCAGGAGCCGGATATCTATTCCCCGGTTATAGGCCTTGGCCCCTACATTAACACCTGTTACCAGCATTTCAATCTCCTTCTGGGCAATGAGGGAAAGCCCTCTTTGATGGTCAGGGGAAATGCTGATTTCCAGTTCCACCTGATCAGCCAGAACCCCGCTCTCTTTTATCCAGATCAGGGGAAGAGCCCCTACTGTAGGTGGGCTCTGGACCAGAATTTTTTCAATTTCAGCCCCAACAATCATGCTGGAAAAAAGCATCAAGATCAGAGCTGTTATTACGCCTAAAGTAAATTTCCTCATATTTTTCATGATTATTATTACCTCCTATGAATATTATTCTATTTATACTTTCCTTCCAGAAGTCATATATTATTTCCAGAAAAGAAAAATCAACCTGCTCCACCGCCACCTCCTCCGGCTGTACCTCCACCCATACCTCCCGGTGTCCCTGGGTAGGAACCGGTATTTGTGGTCAAGATTACTGTACTGAGAACCATATAATCAACCAGGTCCACCATTTCCAGAGTATCCAGGGCCCTGCCCAATTCTGCCAGGTCCATTTCCAGCCAGGCTGGTGTTTTTATTTCATCTGCCTTCCTAAAAGCCTGCTTATACCTTTCCAGTATAAAGCCATTAAAGGAATTATGCAAGATAATATACTCTATCTCCTGGAAAAAGTACTCCAGGGCCCTGTTATTGTCTCCTGTATCCAGGAAGCTTTCCAGCTGGCCTTTCTTCTCATCAAGCTCTGCCCTGATCTCCTTTTGTAGATAAAGGGCTTCTGGTGTGAGAATATTAACCAGGCCAGCCTTAATCAATCTTCCAAGGCTGATAATATAGAGGGCAATAGCCAGGCTGATAAATAAGGGCTGGCTATAAATAGCCCCTGCAATTATAATGGCTGTTGCCGGTAATAAAAAGAGGAAGGAAGAAAGGGCAGTACGCTTCCTTGAATACCGGGCCTTTTGGGAGATAAAGTTCTTCTCTTCCAGAAAGCTCTTCAGTACTTGATCCATCCGGGAAAACCATCTGTAATCCTGGAAAAACTTCTCCAGCCGGTTTTCCTCTGCTAATTTATTGAGGATCTCCTCTTCCACCCTGCTGACCCCTTCCCGGTCCAGGATTTCCACAGTAACCTCCGCCTGTTTGCCCAGGAAAGGGGTCTTTTTCAGGGAGCTATGGAATTTAATCTTGCCCTTTTTAGCCAGCTCATAAAGCTGTGCCATGACACTGCTTCTGGTATCATAATGGTTAAGGAGCAGGGCCTTTTCGTATATTAATAAATCACTACTGGCATAAGCACCTTCCCTGGCCTGTATCTTTTCCCTCATCATTAAATCCATTATCATCAGGATAAGTCCGGCAAATATGAAAACCAGGAGATAATATATATCCTCCCGCTGCCAATAGCTCTCTTTTCCCTCTGTCATGGCTACCTGTTTAGGGAAAGTCAGATAAAGGATGTAGGCCTTACCGGAGGCCAGGTATTCCTTATGAAAATGGTATTCCCCTCCACTCCTGGCTACCAGATCTGCTGCCGGTTTTATCTCCCTTACCTCAACTGTCCAGGGAAGCCTGATCCGGACATCCAGGTCCCTGATGGGGACATCCCAGTCTGCACCTGTTGGTGTCCAGTTAATTACATTCTCACCCCTGATACTCTGGAGGCCTCCTCTCCCAATATAGCGGAAAACAAAAGTAGCCTCCTTCCGGCCCTGTTGATCATAGTACCACTTGAGCCTCAGGTTCCGCCCTTCTCTAAGCTCATAATCCCTGATAGGGACATTAAGGCCTTCTATACTGACAAATTCCAGGTCAGTAAAAACATTCCCCTTGACCTCCCGGTAAGCATAGGAAAAATCCCCTTCAATAAAATGAAAGGTAATCCTTTCCTCTACCAGAAAATCCCCCTCTTCACTGACCTGAAGGCTTACATCATAATTGGAAATCTCATATTCTTTAGCATAAGCAGGTGATGATAAGGAGAATAAAAGCAGGAAAGAAATCAGTACAAGGCTGCCCAGAACTTTATTTTTCAAACTATACAAGGCTCTCCCTCCCCGGATACAGGAATTTTCTTCTTCTTTAATTATACCACTATCAATAAGAAATAAAAAGTGAAAATCTTTAGTTTCCATACTTGATTTCCATTACTGTCCTGACATTACAAAAAACACCGGAGGAATTATCCTCCGGTATATTACTATCTGCTAAAGGCTTCATTTTTCAGTA
>LFRS01000060.1 GCA_001512435.1 Halothermothrix sp. DTU029
GGCTATGGTTTTGGAGCAGAAGGAGACTGGAAAACTGCTGCCCTGGTAAGGGCCATGAAGGTTATGGCTGGAGGAAAAGAAACCAGCTTTATGGAGTTTTATACCTATCATCTGGAGCCGGGAAATAGAAAAACATTGGGTGCCCATATGCTGGAAGTATGTCCATCCATAGCAGAAGGAAAACCGTCCCTGGAGATACATCCTTTATCAATAGGTAATAAAGAAGATCCGGTCCGTCTTGTATTTGATGCTGCTCCAGGAAAGGCTATCAATGCTTCCATTGTTGATATGGGTAATAGGTTCCGTTTGATTGTCAATGAGATAGAGGTTGTCAGGCCAGATGAAGCCCTGCCCAAATTACCTGTAGCCCGGGCAGTCTGGAAACCCTTACCTGATTTCCAGACAGCCATAGCAGCCTGGATACTGGCTGGTGGAGCACACCATACCGGTTTCAGTAAGGTAGTAACAACAGAGATGATGGAAGACTTTGCTGAAATGGCAGATATAGAGTTCCTGGTAATAGATGAGAATACAGATCT
>LFRS01000039.1 GCA_001512435.1 Halothermothrix sp. DTU029
ATATTATAATAGGACTGGATGATATTGAAAAGCAATTCATTCTTTTTCTGCCTTTGCTGCAGCTCTGTCAGCTCCAGGCCCTTTTCCGCCTGCTGGTAGGCCATTTTCAGCTTTCCGCCAAGATAAAGAGGCTGCTGGATGGATATAGCTGTCTGGTAATTGTCCTCATCAGGCTGGAGGGCTTCCAGGCCCTTCATTATAGAGCCCAGGCTATAATTCATGTAATTTAACAACATAAAGTCATTAGCATAAGCATTCGGGTCTGCAGGGTATTGTAAATCTGATGGATTTAATAAACCACCACTACCGGCTCCCCTCTTCTCATCCAGAAAAAGCCTGGTATAGGAAGTGCTTAAACTGATATCCGGTAAAAAAGCCCTCCTAGCAGTATCCAGGTCAATTTCCGCCTTCCGCCTCTCGGCCTCTCCCTCCTTAATGGCAATATTATTCTCCAGCCCCAGCCTTAGAGCTTCCTCCAGGGTAATCACTTCTTCACCATATACTGGCGCAAAAGATAAAAATGTTATGAATACTATAAGTCCCAAAACAGATATGAATTTGACAAGCCCATCTTTTCCCATTTTCAACCACCTTCCTTTTCTTTTTTATGTTAATTTTTCATGGTGTCCTTTAAAAATCCCCCTGGCCAGCATTTGATAAATATCCTCCGGCCCTTTCTGGTATATGTAATCTACCTCTTCTGGCTGCATATAGCCAAAAACAATAGTGGTAAAGGATAAACCCATCAGGATATTCACTACCATGTCCAGATTATAATCAGGATAAATGGTCCCTTCTGCCACTCCTTCTTCTATTAACTCCTTCAAATACTGCCGAATTGCCAGTATATAATTAAAAATTTCCCGGGTAATCTTTTTACCAGGACGAAAAGTCTCATTATGTATTACCTTTGCCAGCTTTTTATTATTAAAAACATATTTGAAGTATTTATCAATAAGCAATTTGAATTTTTCCGGCACAGAGATTTTTTTCTTCCGGAAGCGGTCAAAGAGAATATTTAATTTCTTATGTTCAACCTGAAAAATATAAGCAATAATATCTTCTTTATTCTGAAAATAATTATAAATAGTGCCTACCGAGACACCTGCCTCTTTGGCTATCTTATCAGTAGTAACACCATGAAAGCCCTCTTCAGAGATAAGGTTTATGGCTGCTTTTCTGATCCACTCCTTTTTCTCTGGCGACTTCGGTCTGGCCATAAACATTCCACCCCCAGTATAATAAATGAGACCTCACTCATTTATTATAACACTTAGACATCATAAAATTCAATAACTAATATATTCAATAATTATTTAAGATATGTCTAATAGGCAAGAAAAGAATATAAAAAAACCGCCAGGGTTATAGTCCCATGACGGTTCTGTGTCATTTTCCAATATAAGTGGATAAATATTATCTCTTGGAGAACTGTGGTGCCTTACGGGCTTTTTTCAGGCCGTATTTCTTTCTTTCCTTCATTCTGGGATCTCTTGTTAATAGGCCTGCTTTTTTCAGGGGTTTACGGTAGTCTTCATCAACTTTCAGCAAGGCCCGGGCAATACCATGTTTAATGGCTCCAGCCTGGCCTGATAAGCCACCACCATTTACATTAACCATTACATCCCATGTATTTAAAGTATTGGTAACTTCCAATGGAGTAATAATGTCTTTAGTCAGAGTTGCTCTGCCAAAATATTCATCTGCATCCTTTGAATTTACAAGAATCTTACCGGTTCCAGGAACAAGTCTAACTCTGGCTACAGACTCTTTCCGGCGTCCTGTTCCCCAGTATTGTACATCAACAGCCATTTATATTCCTCCTCTCTATAATTCCAATTCTTTAGGTTGCTGAGCCTGATGAGGATGCTCTGGCCCTGCATATACTTTTAACTTCTTGATCATTTGCCTGCCTAATTTGTTATGTGGGATCATCCCTTTAACAGCCTTTTCAATGATAAACTCTGGTTTTTTCTGCAACAATTTGTCATAGGTGGTTTCTTTTAAGCCGCCTGGATAGCCGCTGTGACGATAATACTTCTTCTGCTCCCACTTTTTCCCGGTCAAATGAATCTTTTCTGCATTTATTACGATTACATAATCACCTGTATCTACATGAGGAGTATAAATCGCTTTATGCTTACCTCTTAAAATCTCTGCAATCCTTGTTGCCAGTCGTCCCAAGGTCTGTCCAGTAGCATCTACTACATACCATTGGCGCTCTATTTCTTCTGGCTTTGCCATATATGTGCGCATTATATTCCCTCCTTCTTTAGCTAGACATTTATATATATAAATTTTGTAACGGGGCTAAGTTAATAAATAATAGTCCTGAACATAAAAATCCATAATAAATTTTATTATATTAGCCTATCTTTGTCAAGCTCTTTTTATCATAATATACTTCCATTAGAGTCAAGCCCTGGGCTGGAGCTGTAAAGCCTGCCAGCCTTCTGTCTCTACTGGCCAGGATATCTGCCAGCTCTTCTGGTTTTATCTTGCCCAGAGATACTTCAATTAATGTCCCGATAATTATCCTGACCATATTGTAGAGAAAACCATCACCTTTGACCTCTACCCATAGCTCCGGGTTTTTATCAATAACTTCTATAGAATGAATTGTCCTGACTGTTGTTTTGGCTGTACAATCTGCTGCCCTAAAGGAAGTAAAATCATGGGTGCCCTCTAAATATTTGGCCGCTTTTTGCATGACCACCGGATCAAGTTTTTTCTTAAGATAATATACATAATTGCGAATGAAAACAGAGGGAATTCCCTGGTTGTATATCCTATAAAGGTATTTCTTCCCCACAGCATCATGACGGGCATGAAAATCTTCAGAAACTAATTCAGCTTTTTTACAACGAATATCAGGAGGTAAAAGCCTATTCAAGGCTACCGGAATCTTCTCTGTAGGGATAGATACATCAATAAAAAAATTGGCCACCTGGCCTGCAGCATGTACTCCGGCATCGGTCCTGCTGGCCCCCTGTACCTCTACAGTTTTTTTATTTATTATTGTCAAGGCTTCTTCTAATTTCTCCTGGACAGTTTCACTGGTATTTTTCTGCCTCTGCCAGCCATGATAGTCAGTACCATCATATTCTACTGTGACCTTTATATTTCTCATCCTGCAACCTCCATTACCATGACCCTGAAGCCTGACCTTTAGAAAATAATAAAAATAAGACTCAGGATTATAGATAGTCCCAGAGCTATAAAATCCCTGATCCCAATCTTTAATTCATAGAGGCGGGTACGGCCTTCCCCTCCATGATAGCAACGGGATTCCATGGCCAGGGCCAGATCATCTGCCCTCCTGAAGGCACTGATAAATAGTGGTACCAGTAGAGGGATTAAGTTTCTGGCTCTTTTGACTATATTACCACTTTCAAAATCAGCACCCCGGGCCATCTGGGCCTTCATAATCTTGTCTGCTTCCTCCAGTAAGGTAGGAATAAAGCGTAGGGCGATAGTCATCATCATGGCCAGTTCACTGGCTGGCACACCTATTCTTTTTAGAGGCCCCAGGAGGTATTCAATCCCATCAGTAAGCTCCAATGGTGAAGTAGTAAGGGTTAATAAGGAAGTAAATACAACCAGGAGTAAAATCCTTGTTACCATGAAGAAACCTGTATAAAGGCCCTCTGACTCAATGGAAATAAAACCCCAGCGCCAGATAAGGTCTCCACCCTTTGTAAAAAAGACGTGGAGGATCAAGGTCAGCATTACCAGAAATAGTACTGGTTTCAAACCTCTCAAGATCCTTATTGGCGGGATCCGGGATAAATACACAATAATTATTACAGCTAAAAAAAATAAAGCATAACCTAAAAAACTATCAATGAAGAAAAGGGCTGTAATCATCATAATAGTTATGATAATCTTCATCCTTGGATCCAGGTTATGTATAACAGAATTACCAGCCAGATATTGTCCTATGGTTATGTTTCTTAACATGGCTCCGCTCCCCTCAACTCCTTACTGATTTCCTCCACAGCCTCAGTTAGTGAAAATAGATCTGTCCGGACTTGCAGGCCCTTTTTGTTTAAACGCCAGAGTATTTCTGTTATTTCTGGCAAATCCAGGCCTAATTGCCGGATCCTCTCCACTTCACTGAAGACCTTTTCCGGCCTATCATCAAATATTATCTCACCTTCACTCATAACTATCACCCGGTTAGATAAGCGGGCAATTTCTTCCATCCGGTGAGATACCAGAATAATGGTCATCCCCTTTTCCTCATATAGGTATTCCAGGAGATTGATCAACTGTTGTCTTCCCTGCGGGTCCAGGCCGGCGGAGGGCTCATCAAGGATCAATACTTCAGGTTTCATGGCCAGCACACCAGCTATGGCCACTTTCCGCTGTTGCCCACCACTTAAATTAAAGGGAGACCGATCCTTAAATTCTTCATAATCAAGGCCTACCAGTTCCAGGGCTTCCCTGACCCGGATTTCTACCTCTTCTTCTTCCAGCTGGAGATTTCTCGGGCCAAAGGCCACATCCCCATATATGGTTTCTTCAAATAACTGGTGTTCAGGATATTGGAAGACCAGGCCGATCTTGCGCCTGATTCCCAAAAGGCTTGTCTTGCCCTCAGTAATATTAAGACCATCAATGGTAATAGTACCAGTCGATGGTTTAATTAAGCCATTTAATAACTGGACAAGGGTAGACTTCCCTGAACCGGTATGTCCAACCAGGCCGATAAATTCGCGTTCTCTAATTGTTAGATTTATATTCCTTAAAGCCTCGGTAACCTGACCATCATCATAGATATGGCTTACATTTTTTAATTCTATTAACATAGACTATCCACCAACTCATTAATTGATAAAATATCAGGTATCTTAATCCCTTTTTTTCTCAATTCATGGGCCATTTCTACCGCCAGTGGTACATCTAATCCAAGCTTTTTTAAGTCATCAATCTCGCGGAAGATCTCCAATGGTGAGCCTATTTTATCAATAGACCCCTGACTCATTACAACAATCCGGTCTGCACCAACTGTCTCTTCCATGAAATGGGTAATATGGATTATGGTAATTCCTTTTTCTTTATTGAGATAATGAATGGTATCCATAACCTCTCTCCGCCCCTGGGGATCCAGCATGGCAGTAGGTTCATCAAGAACTATGCACTCTGGTTCCATGGCGATAATACCGGCAATAGCTACCCTTTGCTTCTGCCCACCGGAAAGGTTATGGGGGGGATAGTCTTTAAATCTATCCATTCCTACAGCTTCCAGGGCTTGATCAACTCTTTTCCTGATCTCCGGGGATGGTATTCCCAGGTTCTCGGGACCAAAAGCAACATCATCCTCTACCCTGGTAGCCACTAATTGATTGTCTGGATTTTGAAAAACCATGCCAACCTTTTGCCTGATCTTCAACCAGTTTTCCTCAGCAAAAGTGTTCATCCCACCTACGATTACCTCACCGGCTGATGGCAATAATAAGACATTAAGTAGTTTAGCAAGGGTAGATTTTCCAGAACCATTACCAC
Source organism: Halothermothrix sp. DTU029 (assembly GCA_001512435.1). Taxonomy (GTDB): domain Bacteria; phylum Bacillota; class Halanaerobiia; order Halanaerobiales; family DTU029; genus DTU029. Next base: position 5,509 of record LFRS01000039.1, read on the forward strand.
CAATTATGGAGACAAATTCCCCCGCCTCAATGCTTAAATTTATATTTTTCAGGGCCGGAGCTTCCATTTCATTATAAGAAAAATCTACCCCTCTAAGCTCTATCAGGGCCATTGATAACACCCTCTTATCACTTTATTCAACCAGTTCAATTATGGCTAACTCTGCACCATCTCCCCTACGGGGATAGACTTTTAAAATCCTGGTATATCCGCCTGGACGATCAGCAAATCTGGGTGCAATTTCATCAAATAGTCTCTGAACTACTTCTTTATCCTTAACTACCCGTAAAACCTTACGTCTTGAATGCAGATCATTGGTTCTGGCAGTAGTAATTAACTTTTCTACCAATGGCCGTAATTCTTTGGCTTTAGGAAGGGTAGTCTGAATCCTTTCATGTCTAAAAAAATCAGTAATCATATTATTAAACATGGCTTTCCGGTGAGAGGTTGTTTTACCTAGTTTTCTCCCTGGCATGTTTCATCCCTCCTTTTTAAATCTCAAGCTCTTTCAGGCTTAAATTTAATTCTTCTAACTTACCTTTTATCTCTTCTAATGATTTTTTACCCAGATTCCTGACTTTCATTAAATCTTCTTCGCTCTTATTGATAAGCTCTCCAACGGTATTTATACCGGCCCGTTTCAGACAATTGGAAGAACGTACAGATAACTCTAATTCTTCTATGGTTGTATCCAGAATCCGGTCTTTCTCTTCTTCTTCTTTTTCTACCATTATTTCCACGTCGTTTATTTCATCTGTTAGGTTTATAAACAATTCCAGGTGTTCTACCATTATTTTGGCCGATAAACTGATTGCATCTTCCGGGGTGATACTGCCATTGGTGTATACCTCCATTATTAAACGGTCATAGTCTGTTACCTGACCAACCCGGGTGTTTTCTACCCGGAAATTAGCCCTGGTAATGGGGCTAAAGGAAGAATCCATAGGTATAAGACCAATAATTTTCTCAAAGTGTTCCTGGTTTTCTTCGGCAGTCACATATCCACGACCCCGTTCGACAGTAGCCTCCAGTTCTAGCCTGCCGCCACTTTCCAGTGTAGCGATTGGATGATCGGGATTGATAATTTCAATATCAGCAGAGCCTGTAAAGTCTCCTGCTGTTACAACACCTTCCCGGTCACAGCTAAGGCTAAGTTTCTCAACCTGGTCGCCATTATACTTGAGAACTACTCCCTTTAAATTGAGAATAATCTCTGTAACATCTTCAACAACACCTTCTATTGTTGAAAATTCATGTCTGACTCCCTCTATTTTTACTGAAGTTATGGCAGCACCAGGCAGTGAAGATAAGAGAATACGGCGTAAAGAATTACCCAGAGTTATCCCATATCCTCTTTCCAATGGGGCCACCTCAAATATACCCATCCGGTCCGTACTTTCTATAATCTCAACACGTGGTTTTTCAATCTCTATCATTAATACACTACCCCTCCTTTTTATTAGAAGGAAAATTGGATTATCTTGAATAGAACTCAACAATCAGGTTCTCTTCAACTGGATAATCGATATCATCTCTGGTCGGTAAGGCCAATACTTTACCTTCAGCCTTTTCCATGTCTACACTCAACCACTCAGGTACCTTCAGGTCAGCATTAACTTCAAAGATATCTTTAAATTTGGGCAGTTTACGGCTTGCTTCTTTTACGGAAATAGTTTCTTCCACATCTACTAAGTATGATGGGATATTAACCTTCCGACCATTTACCTGGATATGGCCATGTAAAACCAGTTGTCTTGCTTCACTCCGGGAGGTAGCAAAACCTAATCTGTAAACTACATTATCAAGTCTTCTTTCCAGTAATTGCAGGTAGTTTTCCCCGGCTATACCTGGCATCTTGGTTGCGATTTTGAAATAACGACGGTTTTGTCTTTCCAAAACACCATAAATACTTTTTACTTTTTGTTTTTCTCTCAATTGTAGTCCATATTCTGATTGTTTTCCTCTTCTATCTTTACCATGTTGACCCGGTCCATAAGGACGTCTCTCAATGGGGCATTTATCGGTATAACAACGTTCACCTTTTAGATACAATTTTTCCCCTTCGCGGCGGCATATTTTACATACAGAACCACGATATCTAGCCATTTTTACACCTCCATTTTAATTATATACCTAGATTAACTATTTTAAACTATACCCGGCGTCTTTTCGGTGGTCTACACCCATTGTGTGGAATAGGTGTAACATCTTTTATTAAACTGACATTTAAGCCAGCAGCCTGCAAAGAACGAATAGCAGATTCTCTACCTGATCCTGGGCCTTTTACATAGATTTCTATCTCTTTTACACCCTGTTCCATAGCCTGCTTGGCAGCATCTTCAGCTGCAAGCTGGGCAGCAAAAGGAGTACTTTTTCTGGAACCTTTATAACCAACTTTACCAGAACTGGACCAGGCAATAATATTACCCTGCTCATCAGTAATTGACACAATTGTATTATTAAAGGTTGACCTGATATGGGCTTGACCTTTATCTATATTCCGTTTTACTTTTTTTCTTCTGACTCTGCTGCTCTTTTTACCCTTAGCCATCCATATACCTCCTTTTAATTATTTTTTCCTTCTTACACCTACGGTTCTCTTAGGACCTTTACGTGTACGTGCATTAGTCTTGGTTCTCTGTCCCCGAACAGGCAGGCCTCTTCTATGCCTTAAGCCGCGATAACATCCTATATCCATTAAGCGTTTAATATTTGCTCTTACTTCACGTCTGAGTTCTCCCTCAACCTGATACTTGCTGATTTCATCTCTTAGTTTTGCAATTTCAGCCTCGGTCAGGTCCTTTACCCTTGTATCTGGGTTAACTCCTGTTGCCTCTAATATTTGTTTTGCTCTGGAACGCCCAATACCATATATATATGTCAGACCAACCTCGACCCGTTTATTACGCGGTAAATCAACACCTTCTATACGTGCCAAAAAAATTCACCTCCACTTATATTAACTAAATAGCACATTGATATTTATAAGCTGCAGTTCCTCTTTATTATCCCTGACGTTGCTTATGCTTGGGGTTCTCACAGATAACCATTACTCTACCTTTGCGCCTGATAACCTTGCATTTATCGCAGATAGGTTTAACTGATGGTCTTACCTTCATCTTATCTTACTCACCCCTCTTTTTTAAAATCAAGAAATATTTCCTGTTAATTATATTGCTATAATTTCCCCGATTTTCCAGGACTGGACCGGGAAATAATTAGTTTTTATGACGATAAGTGATCCTACCCCTGCTTAGATCATATGGTGATAGTTCAATTGTTACCTTGTCTCCTGGTAAAATTCTAATAAAATTCATTCTCATTTTTCCGGATACATGGGCTAATACCTTATGCCCATTTTCCAGTTCTACCCTGAACATTGCATTAGGAAGGGGTTCAACAACTGTTCCCTGAACTTCAATAGGTTCTTCCTTAGCCATAGAGTTTTTATGCCTCCTCGTTTTTTTCATAATCTTTAATAAACCTCTTAAGATCCTCATTACGGATCCTTTTTTTATTTTCCAGCCAGATAGCCAGTTCCTCAATAACATCTCCCGTAAAATAAAGGTGTTTTACATTTTTACGTTTCGGGTTTTCAATCCTTCTGGTATCTCCGTTTGCTATTTTTACATAATTTTCTTTTTCCAGGCCGACTATAATATAATGCTTACCAGCATCCCTGCCAGCCTTAGATATCACAATTTCCCCTAAACTATATGGATAAACCATTACTTTCACTCCTGGATATTATATCATATTATTAAAGTTCATTACAACAAGGAGATCCTTAGATTCTGCTCAGTATTTCTGGACCCTCTTCGGTAATAGCAATGGTGTTTTCATAATGGGCAGAAAGCATGCCATCTGCAGTTACCACTGTCCAGCCATCATCCAGAGTTTTTACCCGATAAGTTCCGAGATTTATCATTGGTTCAATAGCAAGGGTCATACCAGCCTTTAAAAGAGGACCCCTATTTGGCTTGCCAAAATTAGGTACCTGGGGATCTTCATGCATCTTCTGGCCAATTCCATGACCTACATAGTCACGGACTACTGAAAAACCATTGCTTTCTGCATGTTTCTGAATGGCATGGGAGATATCTGTCAACCTGTTTCCCAGTAAGGCTTTTTTTATCCCCGCAAAAAAAGACTCTTCGGTAACCTTTATTAATCTCTCTGCCTCTTCAGAAATCCTGCCGATCCCATAAGACCGGGCAGCATCCCCATGAAAACCATCATAATAAACGCCAATATCTATGCTGACCAGATCCCCCTCTTCAATTATTCTCTTTTTACTGGGAATCCCGTGAACTACTTCCTCATTAATTGAAATACATAGTGCAGCCGGATAGCCATGATATCCTTTAAAGGAAGGTATTCCACCTGCCTTTTTGATAAATTCTTCCCCCAGGCGGTCTATCTCAGCTGTGCTTATTCCAGCCTCCAGGTGTTCTGCCAGATAAGCATGGGTTTCAGCTACTATTTTATTGGCGGCTCTCATTTTCTCTAATTCCCGAGGAGATTTTAAAATAATCATCCTATTTCACCCTCAATGGCCCTTTTTATTTCTTCATAGATTTCCTCAATACTGTTTCCAGTTATTATCTTTAAAATCTTTTCCTCCTGATAAAAATCAGCAATTTTATTGAGCTCTTCTAATTGGATCTGAATCCTCTTGCGTACAGTATCTTCCCTGTCATCACTGCGAAGAACCAGTTCTTCGCCACAGACATCACAGATTCCCTTTTTTTCAGGGGGATTATACTTGATATGGTAACTATGACCACAATTCAGGCAAACCCGCCTGCCGGCGATTCTTTCTACCAGTTTTTCTGGATCTACTTTGATATAAAAAGCCATATTGATTGCTGTGTTTATTTCTGCCAATAATTCTTTTAAGACTTTTGCCTGATATACTGTTCTGGGAAAACCATCCAGAACAAAGCCCTCATTAATATCAATTTTTTTTAGTTCTTCTTTTAAAACCATGATTGCATCTTCATCAGGAACCAG
>LFRS01000008.1 GCA_001512435.1 Halothermothrix sp. DTU029
GCTTTTCCCGCAGATCTGGAGTTAATCTTTATAGTCAAAGAGGAAGCTGCCGTAGTGAAGAAATTAAGGGAATTCCGGCAGGAGTTAAAAATAATTACCCTGCCAGCTGAATGCAGTACAGGAGAGGAACTCAACCGGCTTCACTCAATAATCAAAAAGGAAGGGATAGATATCCTGATAATAGACTCTTATTCTTTTGGCCAGGATTTCCTGGTGGAACTGAAGAACATAGCAGGCAGGCTGGTATCGATACATGATTTTGCTCCCTTTCCCTTTCCCTCTGATATAGTCATCAACGGCAATATTTATGCACCGGAACTGGCTTACGAATCTCTGGAGGGTAATACCAGATTCTTACTGGGTACAGAATATTTGTTGTTGCGGGAAGAGTTTAGCCACTTACCTGAACGGAGGTTAAATGAAAAGGCCAGGAGGATATTGGTGACAGTCGGCGGTGGGGATCCGCTGAATCTAACACCAAAGATAATAAAAGCTGTTGATAATATAGATAATTATTGTTATAAAAATTTTACCAATAAAGATGAATTTAAAGAAGAATTGGAGTTAGATGTAATTATCGGACCGGCCTTTGATAATGTTGATGAAATAGTAGCTGTGGTAAAAGAAGTGAAATTGGCTGTGAGACTTCATTTTAATGTGCAGCGGATTAGTCAATTAATGCTGGATGCTGATCTGGCTGTATCTGCCGGCGGCAGTACTCTGTATGAAATGGCAGTAACGGGAACCCCGGCAATAGCTATTTTACAGGCGGATAATCAGATACAGGCTGCAGAAACCCTGGCAGAGAAAGGAACTATTATTAATCTGGGTATGGGAGATGGACTGGAAACGGAGGATATTACAGAAAGCCTGATAGAGCTTATCAATAATAATAGCTTGAGGAAGAAAATGAGTGAGAGAGGCCAGAAACTGGTGGATGGTAAAGGGGCCGAGAGATGTGTAAAGGAGATTATCTCTCTCCTGTAAGTAGGATTCCAATAAAAACGGGGAGGTTAAAGCTATGGAAATAAGCAATGCATATCAGCGGGATATCGCCAGTATACGGAATGCTTTGAGTATCTTTACTTTAAGGCAGTCCATGAACCAGGATGGGGAAACTGCTGCCAGGTTGTTGGAGGGTATGGAAGAATTCAGTAATGAGATACAGAGATATAGGGAAAGCCATCTGGGAAATTATATAGATATATTGATATGAACTGGTGGAGAACTTTGCAGCAAATGATGAGATAGTTTACGCTCTGTTTATAGATAGGAATTTTAAGGCAATAGCTCATAGTGAAAAAGACCGTATTGGATTGGATCTTTCCAATGATCCTGGTGCTTATGCTGCAATAATTAATGGTGTTGAGTATACATCTGAATATTTATTTGGAGATCAAAAGATTCCGGTATATGATGTTGTATATCCTGTAGTTATAAATGGTGAACTCTTAGGAGCAGTAAATATAGGTTTTTCCATGGTAGGGGTATATGAAACCATCAGAAGCAACAGTGCAAATATGAGTTTCTGGGGAGCCATTGCAGGCTTTTTAATAGCCTCTATCCTCTTTACTTCATCCAATTATGCTGTTAAAACTATAGATAAGCTTAAGGGACTTATGGATTCCATGGCCAGGGGGGATTTTACCAATAAGGTACCTGAGATACTGCTAAAGAGAAAAGACGAATTTGGTGAAATATCCCGGTCAGTTGTATGCAAAATTCAATAAGCAATATTATTAGGAAAGTTCTGGGAAGCTCTGAGGATGTGGCTTCTCATTCAGAAGAATTAACAGCGACCATAGAACATTCTACTGCTGCAGCTGCAGAAGTGGCTGTAGTTATTGAGGGTATTGCAGACAGCGCCAATGACCAGGCCAATGATACAGAGAATGGCCTTATTGCAATAACAGAACTTGGTAATATAATTGATAAAAATAATGAATATTTACAGGCTCTGAATAGTTCTCTGGCAAAGGTTAGCCGGCTTAAAGAGGAAGGTTCCATGTTAATTGAGGACCTTGTAGAAAAAACCAATATAAGTAACAGGATATCAAAGGAAATCAGAGAGGTCATAAACAATACCAATGAAAGTGCCGAAAGAATAGCCATAGCCAGTGAGATGATCAAGAACATTGCCGGGCAAACTAACCTGCTGGCTCTCAATGCTGCCATTGAGGCAGCCAGGGCAGGAGAATCCGGTAGAGGTTTTGCGGTTGTTGCCGAAGAGATCCGGGAACTGGCTGAACAATCAAATCAATTTACCGAGGAAATCAGCACAATTATCAGGGATCTTACAGATAAAACCTCAACAGCAGTCCAGGCAATGGAAGAGATCGAAAAAGTCGTTGCTTCACAGAGTGCCAGTGTTGATATGACTGATAACAAATTTGAGGGTATTTCTTCTTCAATAGAGGAAATGAAAAAAGTAATCCAGGCAGTCAATGAAGCCAGTAAGGAAATAGATATACAAAAAGAAGAGATTGTCAAGGTTATGGAAAATCTCTCTGCTATATCTGAGGAAAATGCTGCTGCCAGCCAGGAAGCTTCTGCTTCTGTTGAGGAACAAACTGCCGGCATGTCGGAGATTGCTAAAGCCAGTGAGGAGCTGGCCCGTATTGCAGAGGAATTAAATAGACAGGTAGAACAATTTAAAATCTAATCTTAGATTGCACGAGATTTAATTTAATAGAAAGGTACTCCTGTAGCAGGGAGTACCTTTTTATTAAACCTGGCTATTGTGGTATTCTGTATTAGTTTCTCTGATTGGTATTTGACATTATTAGTACTTTTTGTGGATTTATCTACAAATATTTATTTGCTATAATTTATATAGTAAGGAGGTGGGGTGTGGGGAGTTTTTTCAGAAAAATAAGCAGGGTTTTTCTCTTTTCACTAATAACCTGTACCTCTCTTTATATCTTATATGCATTAGTGGGAAAATATCATTTGACATTTTGGGAATATAAATATATACTTCAATATACTTTATATCTTCTTTTTTTCCTGGCTTTTCTTACAAGTTTTTTTCTTAATAAAAGCAAGGTTTTTTTCCTGCTATTATTTTTATTATTATATTTATTGATGATGGAATTTTACTCCAGTCGAGCATTTTCTTTTTATCCATTTTTTAACATATTCCTATTGCTTTTTAATCTTTTTTTTATTAGCTCTTATAAGGAAAGAGGGGTATTCAGTAGTAGTGGTATCAGGAGAATATCCTTTATAATTATCCAGTTTTACTTTTTTTATCTCTTAGGTAACAGGACTGATATACATAATGAATTACTGGACCTCTTGTTACAGGTAAATAGGAGTATTTTTCTTCTATCGGTATTATTATTTTTACTATCTTTGATAAATATAGTGAAGAATTTTAAGAGCAATGAAGATTATGCCTTTTTATTTGTACTTATAAATATTTTTGTCCTTTTCTTTAATCTGCAGGCTAATTATCAATTACTTACTTTAGTTTTTACTTTACTTATATTATTAGTTTTTATTTTCGCCATACTGAAGGATTTTTATGCTATGGCCTATCTGGATGAACTGACTGGCCTTCCTGGCCGGCGGGCTTTACGGGAAGAGGTCTTAAAGCTGGGTGATTATTACTCCATAGCCATGCTGGATATTGATTATTTTAAAAAATTCAATGATAAATTTGGTCATGATGTTGGTGATCAAGCCTTAAAGATGGTAGCCAGTATGATAGACAGGGTTAAAGGTGGTGCCAAGGCATATAGGTATGGGGGTGAAGAGTTTACTATATTATTTCCCGGCAAAAGCAGCAAAGAAGCATATCCCTTTCTGGAAGAATTACGGGAAAGTATTGCCAGCAGGCCTTTTATAATAAGAAATAATAAAAGGGATAAAAAGAAAGCTGGGAAAAATATAAAATCAGGGGAAGAGGTTAGAATAACAGTCAGTATAGGTCTGGCAGAGAAGACAAATAAGGAGAAAAATCCGCTGGAAGTTATCAAAAAAGCTGATCAGGAATTATATAAGGCCAAGAGAAAGGGAAGAAATTGCGTAAAACTCTGATGATTTAGCAGGATTTTGCTGAAAAAGAGAGAAATATAAATCTATAGGAAAAGAATAGGGGAGGTTATAGGCTTGAAAAGGGTTTTAATCGTTGATGATGCTGCTTTTATGAGACTTAATCTAAAGAATATATTAAAAGATAATTATGAAATAGCAGGAGAGGCTGAAAATGGGCAAGAAGCAGTAGAGATGTATCAGGAGTTGAAACCGGATTTTGTGACCATGGATATTACGATGCCTATTATGGATGGTCTTGAAGCTATAAAGGCTATTAAAGATTTTGACCCTGAGGCCAATATTATAGTATGTAGCGCCATGGGGCAGCAGAAGATGATTATTAAAGCCATAGAGGCTGGCGCCAAAGATTTTATTGTGAAACCTTTTAAAGAACAGAGGGTATTGGAGGCTATTGAAAAACTTAGGTTATAATCAGGAAAAATAAAGAATTTTCAATTTATTTGCAGGAAATAGTCAAGATATGTTTAATATTTATTTAACAATTTTTAGTAGTTTCAATATAAATTTTTTGGAGGAGGTATCCCGGTGAGTTTTATAATAAATCTACTCAATAAGGGCCTCGATGGAGCCTTTGCCAGGCAGAAAGCATTGGCTAATAATGTTGCTAATGCCAGCACACCAAATTACAAAAGGCAGGATGTGGATTTTATAAGCATATTAAAAAGACAGCAAGGAGAAAAATCTTCGTTACCAATGAAGACTACTCAGCATACTCATTTAAGCGGTAGTAACTTTAAAGAAGGTCTTTTCTCCTCTTTTGTTTTGCAAAATAATACCAGTTACCGGAATGATAAAAATAATGTTGATATAGAAGTAGAGATGGCGGAAGTAGCCAAAAACGCTCTCTATTATAATACCTTAACAAGACAGATGGATGAAGAGTTTTCTATACTGCGCAATGTCATCAATAAGGGAGGTGGAGCATAATGTTTAGCTCCTTTAATATTAGTGCTTCAGGGATGACCGCTCAAAGACTGCGAATGGATATTATTGCCGATAATATTGCCAATGTTGAGACAACAAGGACTGCAGAGGGGACTCCTTATCGGCGAAAACTGGCTGTTTTTCAGGAAAAGCAGGTTACAAGTTTTAGGGAATTATTAAAGAAGAATAAAGGAGATGCCACTGCCAGAGATGGGGTACAGGTAGCGGGTATTGTTGAAGATCCTACACCATTTAAAATGATCTATAACCCAGGCCATCCAGATGCTGATGCAGAAGGATATGTTGCCATGCCTAATGTAGACATTGTATCTGAAATGGTAGATATGATCAGTGCCTCCAGGGCTTATGAAGCCAATATTACTGTCTTAAATACCAGCAAGAATATGGCCATGAGGGCTCTGGAAATTGGGCGAGGCTAAAGGTACTCATTAAATTTCAAGATTAATTTAGAAGAAAAGGGATGATCAGGATATGTTTAGAATAGAACAAATAGCCAATAACCTGCAATTACTGCCTGTTGCTGGAGAAGATAAAAAAAATAATGGTGATAAACAAATATCCTTTACAGAAATATTAAAAGAAAAAATAAATGAAGTAAATCAGTTGAAAATAAATGCAGATCAAATTACTGAAGATTTTGTCCTGGGCAGGACTGATAGTATTCACCAGGTAATGATTGCCACTGAAAAGGCTAAACTGGCATTGGATTTAACTGTTGCTATCCAGAACAAAATTATCAGCGCCTATAATGATATTATGCGGATGCAGATTTAGGGTTTTCATTAAGGTATGAAAGAGGTTAAAAAATGTCTGACTGGTTAAAGGATTACATAGAACAAATTAAAGAAATATGGGCAAAACTAAATAAAAGGACAAAAATTATTATTGGTATCAGTACATTTATCCTGATCACTGCTTTTATTTTTATCATCTTCAGCGGTGGTCCTGATTATCAAGTCTTATTTAACCAATTAGATCCAGCAGATGCCAATGCGATCATTGAGGAATTGGAAGGACAGGGTATAAGCTATCAACTACGGGATGGAGGCAGGACAATACTGGTTCCAGCTAACCAGGTTTATAAAACCCGCCTAAATATGGCTGGCAAAGGCCTTCCTACCCAGGGTGTTGTAGGTTTTGAAATATTTAATCAGAGCAGTTTTGGCACTACTGATTTTGAAAGAAATGTTAATTATTACCGGGCCTTAAATGGTGAATTAAGCCGTTCTATCCAGGCCCTGGATGTAGTAGAACATGCCAGGGTACAGATTACTGCTCCACGAGAAAGTCTTTTTATCGAAGAGGAAAAAAACGCTGAAGCTTCTGTCCTCTTGAAATTGGCACCTAATTATAATATAAGCAAGGAACAGATCAAGGCTATTGCCAGGCTTGTTGCCAGTGCTGTTCCTGGATTAGATCCAGAGAATGTTACTATTGTAGATACTGCTGGCAATTTGCTTAGTGACTTAATATATGAAGATGAATTGTCGGTCTTTAACCAGAGACTTACACTTACACAGTTTGAATTACAGAATCAGTTATCAAACCAGATTCGTAATGACCTTATAAGACTATTGAGCAGAGTACTGGGTCCAGATAATTTTACAGTACAGGTTAAGGTAAAACTCAACTTTGACCAGAGGGAAGTTGAAAGCAAGCTTTTTTCACCAGTGGTAGGTGATGAAGGTATTGTCCGTAGCCAACAGGAGAGCAGGGAAAATTATCAGGGGAGTACATCTCAGGCTATAGGTGTTCCCGGGACCACTTCTAATATACCTCAATACCAGTCTATAGAAAATGGGGAAGGAATAGATACTTATAGTAGTTATGATTCCATTACTAATTATGAGATAAATGAAGTTATTGAAAGACGGGTTTATTCCCCGGGAAATATAGAAAGCATTGCTACTGCAGTTATTGTTAATAATAGTATTTCTGAAGAGAACCTGGAGAAACTCCGTAGTGCTATTGAAGCTGCTGTAGCCTATAACCCGGAACGGGGAGATACCTTGATGGTAACTGCTCTTAATTTTGATCGAACCCTGGAAGAAGAGATAACATTTGCCCAGGCTGCTGAACTGGCAGCACAGCGGCAAAGACTTTTAATATATGCTGGTTTAATTGCTTTTATTTTTATTATTCTTTTATTATTATCTCTATCTGTATTAAGAGGACGGCAAAGAGAAGAGGAAGAAAGAGAACAGGTCCTGGACTTGCTTGTTGACGGAGAACTGGATGAAGAAATAGCCATTGGATTGGAATCAGAATTAAGTGATGAACAGAAAAAACGGAGAGAAATACTGAAACAACTGACTGAACTGATAAATGAACAACCGGAAGAAGTTACTCAGATTATCAAAAGCTGGTTACTGGATGAGTAATAAGGGGATGATCTAATGGATTACAACAAATTAACTGGAAAACAGAAAGCAGCTATCCTTTTAGTGGCTATGGGCCCTGATGTTTCAGCAACTGTATTTAAGCACTTAAATGATGAAGAGATAGAGGAATTAACTCTGGAAATAGCTAACCTGCGGTCAGTGGAAAAAGAACTAAAGGATCAGGTTCTGGAAGAGTTTTACGAACTTTGCCAGGCCCATGATTATATTAACCAGGGTGGTATTGAATATGCCAGGGAAGTACTGGAAAAAGCAGTAGGTAAGGAGAGGGCCAACAGTATCCTGGAAAGGCTTACTGCTACCCTGCAGGTGAGGCCTTTTGATGCTATCAGAAGGACAGACCCTTCACAATTGATGAATTTTATCCATGGAGAACATCCTCAGACCATTGCCATGATTATGGCTTATTTACAGCCAGACCAGGCAGCTAATGCTTTATCTTACTTGCCTCCAGAAGTACAGGCAGATGTTTCCAACAGAATTGCCTTGATGGATCGTACTTCACCTGATATTGTTAAAGAAGTAGAGACAGTATTGGAAAGAAAAATGTCAGCAATTGTTTCCAATGAATATGCAGCTGCAGGCGGTATTCAATCTATAGTAAATATCCTTAACTTTGCCGATAGGGGCACAGAGAAAAACATCCTGGACCGGCTGGAGGAAAAGGATCCTGAACTGGTGGAAGAGATCAGGAGAAGGATGTTTGTCTTTGAAGATATTATACTCCTCTCTGACCGGGCTGTACAGGTAGTCTTGCGTCAGGTTGATACCCATGATATAGCCCTGGCCCTGAAAACTGCCAGTGAAGATGTAGAGGAGAAAATCTACCGGAATATGTCCAAACGGGCTGCCCAGATGCTGAAAGAAGATATCGAATTCATGGGACCGGTTCGTTTGCGGGAAGTTGAAGATGCCCAGCAGAGGATTGTTAATGTAATCAGGCAATTGGAGGATAGTGGAGAAATTATTATTGCCCGTGGTGGAGAGGGTGAAGTAATTGTCTAATGTTATCAAGTCATCCAATATAGTTGGTGTCTATAAATTAAAAGATAAAGAAATTAAAAAAAAAGAAGTCAAAAGAGATAAGTTAAAAGATGAAAATCTGGAAAACAAGCTAGAAGCGGATGACCTGGAAATAAATAAAACCCTGCTGGAAGCAGAAGAGGAAGCCAGGGAAATAAGGGAAAGAGCCAGAGAAGAGGCAGAGCAGATAATCCTGGCAGCAAAGGGAGATGCAGAAAAAATCCTGCAGGAAACAGAAGCCAAATGTGAAGAGATCAGGGAGGAAAGCAGAAAGAAGGCTTATGAGGAAGGCTATCAGGCTGGTCTGGAAGCAGGGGAAGCAAAGGGCTATCAGGAAGGGTTGGAAAGAATAGCCACTGCTTATACCACTATGGAGGAAATAGTAAATAACATAAAAGAAGAAATAGAGAAGGATTTAGAAGGCTTAAGCAGTGAATTAATCACTCTGGCAGTTAAAATTGCCAGCCGGATGGTCAATAGCCATCTGGAACTTGAGCCCTCTCTTATCAATAATATAATTCAGGAAATGGTCCAGGATATCTACAATATAGAGCAGGTTAATATTTATGTACATCCGGATTTGCTGGAATATATTGAAGAGGCAGAGCTCAAAAACGCTCTGGCCAAACAGGAAGTCTTTATTAAGGGTGATAGTAGTTTAGCCATAGGTGACTGTATAGTGGAGACCGAGACAGGTGGAAGAGATGGTTCTCTGGAGAGCAGATTAAGGCTGATGGAAAAGGAATTGTTAAAAGGGGCCGGTTTTCATGAGAAGACTTGATCTTACTGAACTTTCCAGTATAGTAGAGGAGAGCAACTCTTACAGTAATTTTGGCTATATTACCCGGGTAGTAGGTTTAATTATTGAAGCCCAGGGTCCTGAAGTCAGTATTGGTGAATTGTGTTTGATTAAACATCAGCAGAAGACTATCAGGGCAGAGGTAGTTGGTTTTGATAATAATAAGGTTTTATTGATGCCTATTGGAGATATGGAAGGAATCACCCCCGGGGCCAGGGTAGTGGCCACCGGTGAGAGAATGACAGTTAAGGTTGGGGAAGAGCTCCTGGGCCATGTTCTGGATGGGCTGGGCAGGCCTATTGGTGAAGAGCTTGCTCCCATGCCTGGACTGGTGGAAATGCCTCTAAAGGCTGAACCACCGGATCCCTTATCCCGGCAAAGAATCAGCCAGCCCCTGGCACTGGGAATCAGGAGTATTGATGGTTTACTTACCTGTGGCCGGGGCCAGAGAATCGGTATTTTTGCCGGTAGTGGAGTTGGTAAGAGTACCCTGATGGGTATGGCAGCCAGAAATACAGAGGCTGATATAAATGTTATTGGACTGGTAGGGGAGAGGGGTAGGGAGGTCCTGGATTTCATTGAAAGAGATCTGGGGGCAGAAGCCCTAAAGCGGTCTGTAGTAGTTGTAGCCACTTCTGATAAACCAGCCCTGGTGAGGGTAAAGGCTGCCCTGGTAACTACAGCTATTGCTGAATATTTCCGGGAAAAAGGTTATGATGTATTACTGATGATGGACTCCGTAACCAGGGTTGCCATGGCTTTAAGGGAAGTGGGACTGGCCACTGGAGAGCCACCCACAACCAGAGGATATCCCCCTTCAGTTTTTGCCGAATTACCCAAATTACTGGAGAGAACCGGAACCAGTGCCAGGGGTTCCATTACTGCTCTTTATACCGTCCTGGTTGAAGGTGATGATTTTAATGAGCCGGTTTCTGATACAGTGCGGGGTATTCTGGATGGACATATAGTGCTCTCAAGGGATCTGGCTTCCCGCAATCACTATCCTGCCATTGATGTCCTGGATAGTGTCAGCAGGGTAATGCCAGAGGTAACGGATTTAACCCACCAGGAGGCAGCCGGTGAGATAAAGCGGCTATTATCAGAATACCGGCAGGCTGAAGACCTGATCAATATAGGGGCATACCAGCCTGGCAGTAACCCGGTAGTAGACCGGGCTATTAATAAAATTGATCTGATAAATGATTTTCTCCGCCAGGGGATTAATGATAAGGCTGATTATAAGGATACTGTCAGTCAGCTAATTGAGATAGCAAGGTAAGGTGAAGAGAGTGAAGGGTTATAAATTTAGCCTCAATAGGGTCCTTGATGTGAGGATTATAGAAGAAAAGATAGCCCGGAACAAATTATTGCAGGAAAGGCAAAAAGCCAGGCTTATAGAGGATGAGCTGGCAGAATTAAACAATAGCCAGCAAAAACTTTATGAGTACCTGCGGAAAAATGAACTGATTACTGAAGAAAATCTTCAGGCCCGCAATTATCTATATAAGCAGCGGGGGGAAATAGAAAAGACAGAAGATAGACTAACCCAGCAATTAGAGAGAGTAGCCAGGTCTAATCAGGAATTTATAGAGAGAAAGCAAAATAAAGAGGTTCTGGAAAAACTGAAAGAAAAAGAATACCAGAAATTTTATAAAGAATTACTGCAGAAAGAGCAGAAAATCATCGATGAGCTAAGTCTACAGGTTAAAAGAAATAGGTGGTAGTAATGAAAAAGTTTTTGATAATCTT
>LFRS01000017.1:0-563 GCA_001512435.1 Halothermothrix sp. DTU029
GAGAAGATTGAAAGTTATTTTGGCAATGGGGAAAGGTGGGGTGTCAATCTCCACTATTTTATAGAGGAGGAGGCACTGGGTACTGCTGGCAGTGTGCACAATGCTGCTGAATTTCTTGATGAGACCTTTATAGTGGTCAGTGGTGATGCCATTACAGATTTTGATTTCATTGATGCCATCAGGTTTCACCAGGAGGAAGATGCAGCTGCCACCCTGATTTTGGCCAGGGAGAATATTCCCCTGGACTACGGTGTAGTGATGACTGATGATGATGGCAGGGTAATCCGCTTTCTGGAAAAACCGGACTGGGGCCAGGTTTTCAGTGATACCATCAATACCGGTATATACATCCTGGAACCAAAAATCTTTGAGCTTTATGAGAAAAATAAAAAGTTTGACTTCAGTAGGGATCTCTTTCCCCTGATGCTGAATAGGAATATGGATCTCTGTGCTGTTGCCCTGGAGGGATACTGGAATGATATTGGTAATATAAAGGAATATCATCAGACCCAGTTTGACCTTCTTACAGGCAGGGTAAAGGTTGGAAAAAAGGCCTGTGTGGT
>LFRS01000017.1:692-1803 GCA_001512435.1 Halothermothrix sp. DTU029
ATAATGTAACGGTCAGGAAAAGGGCAGCCATCTTTGATCTGGCTACTGTAGGTAGGAATGTTGTAATTGGTACAGGAAGCAGACTGAAACCGGAAGTAAAGATATGGCCGGAGAAGGAAATAGAGGATGAGGCTGTTGTAGATACCAATATCGTCTGGCCGGAAAACTGGCGAAGGAATATTTTCTGCCATAGAGGAGTTATCGGTGATAGTAATATTGATATTACTCCGGATTTTGTCTCTAACCTGGCTGCAGCCTATGGCTCTACCCTGAAAAGGGGGGATAATATTGTTATAAGTAGTGATGTTTACAAAATTTCCAGTGTCTTGAAGAGAGCCTTTATTTCCGGTTTACAGGCTGCCGGGATACATGTTATCGATATAGGAGAGACCATTACCCCGGTTACCCGGTTCAGTGTAGTAGATTTAGAAGCCAAGGGCGGAGTACATATCCGGGTAGCATCAACAGAACCGGAGAAGATAATAATAGAATTTCTGAATGAGACCGGAGTACATATTTCAACAAATGAACAGAAGGAGATAGAAAAACACTTATTTACCGGGGAGTACCACCGGGTCTTTATAGATGAGATTGGAGATTTTGCCTATACTCCGGATATGCCGGTCAAATACCTGGATGAACTGACGGCCAGTATTGATCTGGAGAATATCAGGAGGAATTATTTCAGTGTTGTAATGGATTATGAGTACGATAGCCTGGGGGATCTTTTTACCCTTTTGCTCCGCAGGTTAAATTGCCAGATTTTATCTACCAGAAATTATTCCCCGGGTGTCCTTCCAATGAGTATTGAAGAGAGGCTGGAGGCCCGGGATAGGGTGAAGAGGATAATAAGGGATAATAATTCAGATCTGGGGATAATAATCGACCATAATGGAGAAGAGCTCCATCTGATTAGCAGGCAGGGCAGGGCTCTAAGTAAGGCTGAATATCAGCTCCTTATCTCCTATATTTTACTGGAACGGGGAATCAAATATCTGCCTGTACCGGTAAATACACCACTGGTACTGGAATCACTGGCAGAAGAATATGGGGCAGTCCTGGAATATACCCCTGTGAATCCCCAGGTTGCCATGGATAGATATTATGAGAA
>LFRS01000017.1:1840-4026 GCA_001512435.1 Halothermothrix sp. DTU029
CTGGAGGAGATGGCCAGGCTGAATATCAGTCTGGACGGCCTTCTGAACAGATTGCCTGAGTTTTATCTCAATAATGCAGAGATTGCCTGTGACTGGAAGGAAAAAGGAAGGGTCATGAGAGAACTGGGCAAGGAAGGTAATAAGATGGACCAGATGATAGATGGTATTAAGTTCAAACATAGTAATGGCTGGGCCCTGGTGATACCCGATAGCGAGCGGCCAGTCTTTCATATCTATGCCGAAGGCCAGGATATAGAAAGTGCAGAAAGCCTGACCGGTTTTTATCTGGAAAAAGTGAAGGAACTAATCGAAGATGTAAGGGAGACCTGAGAGAACAGGTCTCTTTTTTTTTAGAGGATTTTTTTAATTTAACCAGAATAATAACATAACCTGTCGTTAATTATTGCCGGAAAGACTAAAATATTGAAGGGGAGAAGTTCCAGCATGCGGGTAAGGATAGTTATCAGATATGAGGAAAGGGAAA
Organism: Halothermothrix sp. DTU029; assembly: GCA_001512435.1. Taxonomy (GTDB): domain Bacteria; phylum Bacillota; class Halanaerobiia; order Halanaerobiales; family DTU029; genus DTU029. Next base: position 2,325 of record LFRS01000017.1, read on the forward strand.
TCCAGCTAAAAGCAGAAAAGGGAAGCAATCTGCTTCAATTATTACAGGCCGGCGGCATCCCTATTTCAGCTGTCTGTGCCGGTACTGGAAATTGCGGCAAATGCAGGATAAGGGTAAATAAAGGCCGTGGAAAAATAAGTACTGCAGAATTGGGACTGTTGACCGGGGAGGAAGTAAAAAAAGGATACCGGCTGGCCTGCCGTATGGTAGTCGAAGATGATATGGAAATAGAAGTCCCCGGGGAAGAGGGTTTACAAATCCTCACCGGGGTCCTTGATATGAATATAGAGTTTAATCCTCGACCAGAGTTTGATGGCCTGTATGGAGATAAAGAAGGGAAAGGAAGGGGTAAGGCCTTTGGCCTGGCAGTTGACCTGGGAACCACTACAGTTGCTGTTTATTTACTGGACCTCCTGACAGGAGAAGAAGTGGCTGTGGCTTCCTTTGCCAATCCCCAGAGGAAGTATGGAGCAGATGTCCTGAGAAGGATTGATTATGCCCGCCGGGGTGATAAGGAACTAAGGGAATTACAGGATATCCTTATCAGGCAGCTTAATTTCACTATTGAGGAATTGGCAGTAAAGAATAAGATTACAGTCAATGATATCTATTCCCTGAGCCTGGCTGCTAATACTGTTATGACCCATCTATTCACCGGAACAGATCCCTCCGGCCTGGCCAGGCCGCCCTTCCGGCCTGTCTTTACAGCCCCGCAGGAGCTATCACCGGCTGAATTGGATATAAAGATAAATCCCCGGGGAAGGATTCAAATTCTGCCTATTGTTTCGGCCTTTATCGGTTCAGATATCATTGCCGGCCTGCTGGTCACAGATTTCAACAGGGAAGAATGGAGCCTCTTAATCGATCTGGGGACCAATGGGGAGATTGTTTTGGGAAACAGGTATAAATTATTGGCCTGTTCAACGGCTGCCGGCCCGGCCTTTGAGGGTGCCAGTATTACTTATGGTGTGCCCGGCGTGCCGGGAGCCATTGCCAGCTTCAGAATTGGAGGAGATAGACAGATTGATTATAAAACAATCAATGAGCAGGCTCCTGTAGGTATATGTGGCTCAGGCCTGGTTGATATTATTGCAGAGCTGCTTGAACATGGAATTATTAGCAGGACCGGCCTGATCAGGGAAGATACCGGGCCGGATATATTTAAGATCAGGGATTATAAAAATATGAGGGCTATAGAGATAATACCTGAGAAATATACTGCCATAGACGGCCCTATTCTTTTGACTCAGAAAGATATCAGGGAAGTCCAGCTGGCTAAAGGGGCCATCGCAGCAGGGATAAGTATCCTCATGAAGGAAGCCGGAATAGGCTTTGATGCACTTGCCAATATCTATCTGGCTGGCGGATTTGGCAGTTTTATCGATCCGCACAATGCCTGCAAAATCAGCCTCTTGCCTGGGGAGATGGAAAAAAGGATTAGGAAAATAGGTAATGCTGCCGGCCTTGGTGCCAGGGGCTATCTCCTGGATAAGGGGAAAAGGGAAGAGGCGGGATTACTGGCTGAAAAAATTGAATATATCGAGCTTTCCCTCAGAGAAGATTTTCAGGCTGAGTTTATCCAGGCCCTGGATTTTTAGGCCGGCTTTTTGCCCCTTGCAATAAATTATGATAAAATAAGGGAGAAAAGCTCGAAAATGAGGTGCTAGTTTTGGCAGAAGAAGCATATAAATATTGCAAAAAA
>LFRS01000017.1:4060-4538 GCA_001512435.1 Halothermothrix sp. DTU029
TGGATAATTTTGAGGATGAGATTCCGGAAGATAAAATTTCCCTGGAAGAACGTTTTTCCTTGATGGATAAGGTAGTGGACTTATTCAGGCCTGAGAATAATAATGTTGAAGAATTAGCTGGAGAAATTGCCCAATATGCCGGCCTGATGCCAGATCCTTCTTCAGAGGAGCTAACCAGGAATGCCCTGACCGTTAGAAAGGCCTATGAAGAACTCGATGACCTGGTTAAAGCAGTTTCTTTTAAATGGCTGGAAGAGATGAATAGGGGGATGAAAAAATACCTGACCAGAGAGGTAAAGACTTTTCTTGACCTGGATGAGTACTGCTATTATGTGGCAGGTACAGTAGGTGGGTTCCTGACAGATCTGCTCATCTATTATTCCACTATTATCACTGAGGAAAAAAGTGAAAGCTTGCTGGCTAATTTTAATGCTTCAGGCCAATTCTTACAGAAAATAAATCTGATCCGGGATATCAG
>LFRS01000136.1:0-404 GCA_001512435.1 Halothermothrix sp. DTU029
CTGTCGTTTCCTACTGCATCATTAACCTGTAATTCAATACCCATTACCTGGCCGTTTTCAGCTTTGTTTTTCAGGGCTATCCTGGCCTCAACTATGTATCCGTTATTCGTTATTCTTGTAGCTGTATAGAAACGGTTAATATCTCCCTTATCTACAGTACGGAAATTCTGGTAATTTACCCTGTACTGGACATCATCAGGACCAAATTCCCTGCTCTTATCATTGTTTTCATCCAGGAAGATTTCCACTGAGTCCTGCATGTAGGGAGTATTAGATTGGGCAGATAGTTGTTTATCTTTAACCTCTGCCAGTACATAGATAGCATTATCATCCCACAATACCCTGAAGCGGGCTTCAGTACTGAGGTTTCCACTGATATGTTTGGGTGTATACACATAGGCTGT
>LFRS01000136.1:417-1699 GCA_001512435.1 Halothermothrix sp. DTU029
TGAAAGAACCATTAATACAACCCCCAATACAATTAATATTTTTTTCATTTAACTCCTCCTTATAATTTTTATTTCATTATATTTAAGGGCTAATACTTAAATTACTGTCAGATAACTTATTGTCAGACTTTAGGTATTTCTACTGGTCTTTATTTTACTTAAATACATCTGGCTTTTACTTAAATAGATCTGGCAGTATATTGTAAATATACTGGTTTACCCAGTACCAGTTATGGGTGCCTCCTTCGGCTACCATATAATAGAAGTTGCCTTTACTTGTATCTGATGAATAAATAAAGAAATCTGATTCCTTCATGGCCTCCATTTGGGGCTTCATGTTAGGATGAGCAATGTCCTCACTGCCATTAGCACAGAACAAATAGAAGTCTTTTGGGGTGTAACCTGCCTTTCTGGCAATATCAGCAAGGAGTTCGGCTGTTTTTACAGGGTTATTGGCACCAGTAATTTGACCAGCCCAGGTTTCACCACATAAGGGTAAATAGTATTTGACATAATCAAGGCAGTTCATGTAGATATTCCAGGTAGTAACAGAACCCATGGAAAAACCACCAAAGGCCCTGTGGGCTCTTGAGGCCTTTAAGCCTTCTTTGTCAGTTGATTCTGCATAGGTACTGTATTTGCCCTCGACCAGAGGCATAACTTCATTGAGGAATTCTTCAGGAAAAGCTTCAACAGTATTTCCACCACCGTAGAAGCTAGGAGTTACGATAATCAGTGGTTCTATATCTCCATTGGCAATCATGTTGTCTACGATTTTCTTTAGCTCCCTATTCTGGCCTGGTCCACCGAAGATAGTATTTTCATTTTCTCCTCCACCATGCATTAAATAAAAGACATTGTATTTATTTTCCGGATCATAATTGGGTGGCAGGTAAACATTCAGATATTTAGTTTCTGTAATTCCACTGCTTCTTTTTGCCTGGTAGGAAAGTCTTTCAATCCTTCCCTGTATTTCTGCATCCAGCCTATATTCTGCCGGAAGAGGAAGAAACCATTTTTCATTGGCTGCTTCCTCGGTATATTCCAGCTTATCAATTACTGCCAATAAATCCTGGTATTGTTTGTTTATTTCCTTCTGGATTATATCAGCATTCTTATACAGGCTCAGGTCAATATTAAGGGTATTCTGTAAAAGGCTAATCAGGTCATAGGGATTTAATCCCGGTTCTGCACCTTCTTCTTTACCCAGGAGGATGACCTCACCGAATAAGGCGGTATTATCCCAGGCCATGCCTGTGCCATCAAAGAGGTTAAGGGTACC
>LFRS01000186.1:0-700 GCA_001512435.1 Halothermothrix sp. DTU029
CGGTTCTCTTTGCCCTGGTATACAGCCTTCCTCTATCCGCTGATCAGTGCTATATCCATATTCATCTTTATCCGGTCCATGTATCTGACAAGCACTGGAAAGGCCCGCTGGAAGGGAAGGTTTATTGCTAATTATCATATAAGGCAGTAGTGGCGGGTATTTAATTTTTAAAAAGGAGAGATTATGAATATTGAATTTTGTAATGAGGTTAAAATAAGTTATCCTGCCAGTTGTGGGAATGCGCCTAAAAAAGTAACATTGGTGAACCTGTATAAGGCTTTTGCAAATAATGATCAGAAATTTTTAATAGAGAACACCTCTGATAAACTGGTGTGGAATATAATAGGGAAAAAGAAGATTACTGGTAGAGATGAAGTAGTTTCATCATTTTATTTATATAGCCAGAAGGGTATTAAGGAAATTCAGATAATAAATGCAATAACTCATGGGAATGTAGCTGCGGTAAACGGGAGACTGGTTTTTAATGATGAATCCAGCTTTGCATTTTGTGATGTATATAATTTCAGTGGTTTTGGGAAAAATGCCAAAATAAGAGAAGTCAACTCCTATTTAATAAAAATTTCATAGAGATGGATAAGCTTACTTCAGGATAGATGTCTGGCTCCTGATTAAGAGTCAGGTATCCAGCGAAAAGAGAGTGCATTAAAGGGCATTCTCTTTTATTATTATGAGATAAAGG
>LFRS01000186.1:842-2870 GCA_001512435.1 Halothermothrix sp. DTU029
ATTCTGGAGGCCAATCTGATCAATAAATATCAGCCTGTCTATAATATAAGGCTCAAAGATGATAAAACCTATCCTTATATTAAGGTAACCCTGAATGAGGATTTTCCCAGAATTTTAAAAACCAGGATAGTAAAAAATGATGGAGCTAAATATTACGGCCCCTTTACCAATGTTGAAAACCTGCACAGGATAATCGATATCCTGAAGGATGTCTATAAATTAAGGACCTGCCGGAAAGACCTTAAGGCTGGAAAACCGGAGAAGCGGCCCTGCCTGAACTATCATATTGGTAAGTGCCTGGGCCCCTGTATTGGGGCAATCAGCCAGGAAGATTACCGGGCCAGGGTGGAGGAAGCCTGCCAGTATCTTTCCGGCCACCAGGGAGATTTGATAAAAAAATTGGAAGAAGAGATGTACCAGGCTGCAGAAGAAATGAACTTCGAGCGGGCTGCCCATCTGAGGGATAGTATTAAGGCTTTGAAGAGTCTGACTGAACAGCAAAAGGTAATGTATGATAAAAGTATAAACCAGGATATTATCGCTCTTGTAATAGGAGAAGACGGGCAGTCCTGTGTCCAGTTATTAATAATCAGGAATGGTAGTTTGATAGGCCAGGACCATTATATAATGGAAGGGGCAGAAGAAGAGGGAGAAAGGGAAATCCTCGAGTCCTTCTTACCACAGTATTATGAGCGGGCACTGGATATTCCTGATGAGATTTTACTGAGTACAGAGGTAGACCAGCTGGATCTGTTAGAGGATTTGCTGAGGAGAAAGAAAGGCAGGAAGGTTACAGTCTCCATACCTCTTATAGGGGAGAAGAGGAGACTGGTAGAGATGGCCTATAATAACGGTTTAGAAAACCTGAAGAAAGAAGCTGTCAGGGAGAAATACAGGCGCTCCCGGACAGTGGATGCAGTTGTAAAATTGGGAGAAATTCTGGAACTGGAAAAACCCCCGGTTTATATAGAAGGGTTTGATATATCCAATATTCAGGGTACAGATCCGGTGGCTTCCATGGTGGTCTTTAAAGAGGGGCGTCCTGCAAAGGAAAGTTACCGCCGCTATAAGATTAAGACCGTGGAGGGCCCCAATGATTATGCCATGATGCAAGAGGTTGTAGAAAGGCGATACCGCAGATTACTGCAGGAAGAAAGGCCTTTCCCGGATTTGATTCTAATTGATGGCGGCAAGGGACAGTTAAATGCTGCCTATGAGGTGCTGGAAGAGCTGGAGATTTCCCATATTCCCATAATCGGACTGGCGGAGAGGAATGAGGAGGTCTTCCTGGCAGGGAGGGGTGAGCCTATAATTATACCTAAAAATTCACCTGCCCTGCATTTATTGCAGAGGGTGAGGGATGAGGCCCATCGTTTTGCCCTCAACTATCACCGCAAATTACGTTCCCGCCGTTTGACCCATACCATGCTTGATGAGATACCCGGAGTGGGTCCGGTGAGGAGACAGGCCTTATTACAGCATTTTGGTTCACTGGCAGAGATAAGGAAGGCGAATATCAGCCAGTTGAAAGAGGTTGAAGGGATAAGTGCGAAGATAGCCAAGAATATTTACGATTATCTGCGGGAAAATACCAGGCCATAGGTATCTATTTATAAGTTTATAAGGAGGGAAGTGTATGAAGTATAGGATGCTTGTTCTGGATCTGGATGATACTTTATTGAATAAGGATCTGGAGATAAGTGAAAGGACCGTAAAGACCCTGGACAGGTTAGAGGAGATGGGAGTGAAGATAGTCATTGCTACCGGCAGGATGTTCTCCTCTGCCTTGCCTTATATCAGGCAGCTGGATATAAAGGGTCCGGTAATTAATTATAATGGTGCCTATATAAAGGAGGTAGGGGAGAACAGGCTTATCTATCATCAGCCTATACCACTTGATATAGCGAAGGAAATTATCCAAGAGGCGGAAGAGGCAGACCTCTATATAAATATCTATATTGATGATAAGCTCTATGTTTCTGAGAGTAATGAAAAGAGTGACCTGTATTATATAACTACTGGTGCCCA
>LFRS01000186.1:2897-3382 GCA_001512435.1 Halothermothrix sp. DTU029
TATCCTATTTTAAGGATAAGTACCGGGGGATTGTTGAGGTAACCCAGTCAAAGGATTATTTTATTGAGTTCATGGCCAGTGGAGTCTCCAAAGGCAGGGCTATCGAGTTTCTGGCAGAGAGTTTGAATATCCCCCTGGAAGAGGTTATTGCCATCGGGGATAACTGGAATGATTTGGAGATGATTCAGACTGCCGGCCTGGGTATAGCTATGGGAAATGCCCCTGCCGGGGTTAAAGAGGCAGCCGATATGGTGGCCGGTAATCATGATGAAGAAGGGGTAAGCAAGATTTTGGAGGAGATATTTTCATTAACTTAAATTTATGATATATTTATCTATTATATTTAATTTAATAAAGGAGTAGAGTGTATGCAGAAGAGAGTAGAATTGGGTTATGGAGATAGAAGAATAGAGATTGAACTGGCGGATAATTTTCAGGTCCTCCAGTCCAGTGTTACAGAACAGGAGGTCAATTGGCAGGAGAAG
>LFRS01000052.1 GCA_001512435.1 Halothermothrix sp. DTU029
CTGACTCCGCCAATATGTAGATCACCAGTTGGACTGGGAGCAAATCTAACTTTTACCTTATCCATCTATATTTGACCTCCTTTGGTTAATCAAAGTTTAATAAAAGATTAATAAATATTGGACACTGGCTTTAATATACCTTCAAAATATTATATCAGATGTGAATTTATAAGACAAACAATAAAATCTCTTCTTTTATTATAGTTTCCTTATCTATAGCACAATATATAGAATTAGGGCAAAAGTAATATAAGTTGTGCTGGAAAAAATAATTGACATTTGCTCATAACTTTGTTAATCTGATTATTATCAAAAGGAAAGGAGTAACCCATATGTATGAAGTAAAGGATAAGAAATTAATACTGAAACAGGGGAGTATCAAGGAAGGATTAATTGCAGTGGCCAGTGGTAAAGGAGGAGTAGGCAAATCCACTGTTACTGTAAATCTGGCTACAGCCCTGGCCAGGAAAGGTAAAAAAGTCGGTATTATTGATGCAGATATATATGGCTTCAGTGTACCCCGTATCCTGGGTCTGCAGGGCCAGGTAATAGCCAGAGGTGAAAAAGAGCTTATTCCACCTGCCAGGGAGGGAATTAAGGTTATGTCTATGGGTTCTTTTGTAGAAGAGGATAACCCTGTTGTCTGGCGGGCTCCATTGCTTTTTAGTGTTTTGCAGCAATTTATGGAAGAGGTAGCCTGGGGAGACCTGGATTATCTATTACTTGATTTACCTCCGGGAACCGGAGACATGCCTCTGAATATCATGCAAAAACTACCTCATGCCTCTCTCTTATTGGTAACTACCCCCCAGTTAACTGCCACCAGTGTTGCCGGCCGGGTTGCTAAACTGGCAGAACAATTGCAGATCCCTTTACTTGGTATTGTCGAAAACATGTCCTATTTCCAGTGTTCCAATTGTGGGGAAAGGGAATACATATTTGGCCAGGGTGGTGGGAAGGAACTGGCAGAAAAATTAAAAACGGAGTTATTGGCAGAACTACCCCTCTTGCCTGAACTCCGTCAATCCAGTGACCAGGGTCAACCCTTATTATTTACAGAAGCTGATAGCCCTGTAGGGCAGATTTACCTGGAAATTGCAGAAAAAGTTATTGAAAGGGTAAAGGACTTTGATCCCTCCATTAAGCCGCTTTTTTAGTTAATTAGATCAATATAGGTGTTTCTAATGGGGAAGAAGGATTATTCATAAGAGGATCCTTATTCTATATCCAGCATTTTCAGCATCTGCTGATAACTGATGGCACCTACATTTTTATTAATGATGATACCATTTTCATCGAGAAAATAGCTGGTAGGGGTTCCTCTGACAAGATAGGAAGTGGCTACCTGTCCTTTACTATCAAGTAAGGTAGGAAAGGAAAAACCATTTGTCAGGAGGAAGTTAATAACCTTACCTCTATTTTCCATGATATTGACAGACAGTATTTCTACCTCGGGGTGCTCTTCATAAAGCCTCTGAATTTCAGGCATTTCTAATCTACAGTAAGGGCAGTTAGTAGTCCAGAAATTAATAAAGACTTTCTTTCCCCGCAGTTTACTTAAGGTTAGTTCTTCTCCATTGACCTTTTGCAAGGTAAAATCAGGGGCCAGATCACCAATATTAGTTCCGATTTTTGCATTTATTGTATCTTCCCCTAAGGCTTTATTGTAAAAGAATATTGCCCCCAGCACAATGATTAAAAGGATTATTGTAAGAGAGATTCTTTTTTTCATTTTGAGCCTCCTTTTGCTATAGATTGAAATATTTCCTCTAGTTTAAACTACTTATACTATAAACTGAAAATTGTTGGTAAAGATTAATAAGCCCAGAATAATCAGTAATAGGCCAGCTACTTTTTGTATTATAGGCAGATAATTGTTAATCTTTTTAAACCTGGGTAGTAAGTGGTCCAGGAAGAGGGCTGTAAGGAAAAAAGGCAGGGCAAAACCCAGGGAATAAAAGGCCAGTAGTATACCACCCTGGAATAGTCCTTCCTGTGTTCCGGCATA
>LFRS01000076.1:0-1535 GCA_001512435.1 Halothermothrix sp. DTU029
AAATGGGGATGGTCTTTCAGCAGTTTAATCTTTTTCCCCATAAAACAGTCCTGGAGAATATTATTGAGGCACCTCTTGTTGTTAAAAAGATGAAAAAAGAAGAGGCCATTGAAATTGCAGAGGAACTACTGGTGAAGGTAGGCCTTCTTGATAAAAAGGATGTCTATCCTTCCAGATTATCTGGTGGCCAGCAGCAGAGGGTAGCTATAGCCAGGGCTTTAGCCATGCAGCCGGATATTATGCTTTTTGATGAGCCTACTTCTTCTCTGGATCCGGAATTGGTAGGTGAGGTACTGGGTGTAATCAAGGATCTGGCCCTGGAGCAAATAACCATGTTAGTTGTTACCCATGAGATGGGTTTTGCCCGGGAGGTATCGGACCGGGTTGTTTTTATGGACGAGGGAGAGGTTTTAGCTGACAGCACTCCAGTGGAAATATTTAAGCAGGCAGAACATAGTAGAATAAAGGCTTTCCTGGACAAGGTACTGTAAAAAGCAATAATAAGTAGTATTAGTAAGGAATTTATAGTATAATATTTGTAGTATCTCTAGAATATCTAGTTGTTTTTGCTAGATCCAGGAGGTGGCCGCTAATGAAGATAGGAAGAATGTCCACAGCCGTAAAATCACAGGAAAAGGCCGGTAATATAAATAGTGTAGAAAGAAGCCCCAGGAAAGAAGTCCAGTTTAAAGAAAAATTGGATGAGATCAACCAGCAAGAGATTAAGGAGAGACTGGATAAATTATTTAATATTATTGATGAACAGGGAGAAAAGTTAAAAAAATCCCTGGATAAGAAGGATCTCATGGAATATAAGAGAAGGGTTAAGGAGTTTTTGCGTATTTTAAATAAAGAGTTTGCCCGGGCCAAACAGTCTTTTAGCTGGGATAGTCGAGGCAATATGCGGACCTATACCATAGTTGAAAAGATTAATGGCAAACTGGAAACTTTACAGGATTTATTTCTGGAAGAACAGGCCGATGCCCTGGAGGTTTTAAAAAGGGTTGATGAGATCAGGGGCTTATTATTGGATTTGTATATTTAAGCCTTTTCCCAGAGGATGAATAGCCTGGTTACCAGTACAAAAAAAGCCCATTAAACAGGGCTTAATACGGGAATCTCCATGATCTCAATGAGAATCAGGGGAGAACGGTTGGTCTTTTCATAAAAGTATTTATTTAAGGTCTGGTAGATGCTTTTCTTCAAAAAAGACCTATTTTTTTTCTCTTCTTCAAGGGTTTTTACCACCAGTTTTTTAGCTTCCTCAAGCAGCTTTTCGGCCTCTTTATTATAGACAAAACCTCTGGAGATTAATACCGGATTGTCTAAAAGATTACCGGCAGAGTCTAAAGCTATAATGACATTTACAAAACCATTTTCCGCCAGCATTTTTCGATCATTCAGGACTATTGCTCCAGTAGCACTGATTTGATTTCCTTCGATATATAACTCTCCTGTATTTATTTTGCCTTCAATTTTTGCTTCCTTTTCCCCCAGGACAATTATATCTCCATTTAAAGCGATCAGGATATTTT
>LFRS01000076.1:1629-11386 GCA_001512435.1 Halothermothrix sp. DTU029
CCAGGCTATATAAAAGGTTGATTGTTTCCCCGATGGCCTTCTCATTTCCCGGTATTGGACTTGAAGAGAGGTAGACAGTATCTCCGGGAATTATGGCTATTTCCCTGTGTTCACCCCGGGCTACCCTGCTAAGAACAGCCCTGTATTCTCCCTGACTGCCTGTCATGAGCAGAACAATCTGTTCTGGCTTGAGATTCTTTGCCTCCTCAATGGAAATCAAGGTATCAGGAGGTATGTCTATATAACCCAGATTGGCAGCAATCTCAATGGTATTGGCCATACTTTTTCCTGTAATAACCATCTTCCGGCCGGATTTTCTGGTGGCATTGACAATCTGTTGTATTCTATCAATATTACTGGAGAAAGTAGCGATGATTATTCTTCCCCTGGTCAGGAGGAAACTATTTTCCAGGGTTTTTGCCACTACTCTTTCGGAAAGACTATGGCCTTCCCTTTCCGAGTTAGTACTATCTCCCAGGAGAGCCAGGACCCCTTCTTTGCCCCAGTCTGACAAGACCTCAAAATCTGTTTGGGGATTGCTCAAAGGTGTTTGATCAAATTTAAAGTCCCCTGTATAGACTATATAACCTACCGGTGTTTTGATCCTCATGGCAACTGCCCCTGGTATACTGTGGTTAACATGGCAGAATTCTATTTCAAAGGTATTTAATTTTATCTTTCGATAATTTCCATAAGGGCCTATGGAGTTTAATTTTGCTTTGTCCAGGAGGCCAGCATCTTTTAATTTTTTTTCAATAAGACCCAGGGTCAGGTCTGTACCAAAAAGGGGAGGATTAATTAATTCCAGGATATAAGGGACTGCCCCAATATGGTCTTCATGTCCATGGGAAAAGATGATTCCCCTGATTTTCTCCTTTTTATCCAACAGGTAGTTGATATCAGGTATAATTAGCTCAATTCCATATTTATCTTCATCAGGAAAGAGGACTCCTGCATCCAGGATAAGAATATCTTCTTCATTTTCAAATACTATCATATTATTACCTACTTCCCCCCGGCCTCCCAGGGAGAAGATGGACAGCTTCTTTTCTTTCATATACTTACCTCCAGAGAATTGAACTTTTCTTCTACTAGTTTATGTATATTGTCTAATAATTAAAATAGCTATTTTATTTATTTTAAAACCATAGTAAGGGGAGAAAAATATGCAGATTAAGGGGGAAAGAGGCAGGAAAACAGGATTCTTTAAAGAAATATATAGTATATTGTTGAGATAGAATATTGTTGACTTATAGGAGTGATTGAATGTCCAATTCGCCATTGCGCATTTTATTATACATATTTCTGACTATATCCCTTTTCCTATCCTTTAGCATGGATCTAAAAGGGGAAAATATTCATGTCTATATCAATGGACAGGATTTAAGCAAAGAGCTGGAACCTGTCCTGGACAAGGCTGTTGTTTATGTTAAAGCCCGGGAATTGGCCAGACTAGTGGGGGCAGAAATAAATTGGCAACAATCAATTAAAACCCTCACTATCAATGATGGGAATGTTTTAATCAAGATGATGTTAGGTAATCCTTATATCCAGATTGGTAACAGGACAATCAGGAGTAAGGGTAGCCTGATGCTTATAGCTGGCCATACCTATCTCCCATTGGAGGATGTTGCCCAGTGTCTTGGCTTTTTATTTAAAAGAGAAGGAAATAGCCTCTATCTTAGCCGGCCAGAAACCTATATCAGAGATATCAGGTGGCAAAAGGAAGGCCAGGTAATAGTTGTTGAGATGGATAATATTGTTCCTTACAGGATTAATAATACCAATAATCCGGCCAGGCTGGAATTGGAATTGGAAAAGGCAGCCCTGGCAGATGATTTTACCGATAATCTCTCCAATAAGAATTTTTATCTTGCAGTAACACCGGTGGAGGAAGAAGCCCGTTTAAAACTATCTATTATCAGCCAATATCCTATACCTTTTCAGGGAGACCGGTCCCTGGCCGAAGATGGGGATAATCTGATAATAAACTTTTTGCCCTATATAACAGGGATAAAGTGGAATAAGGATCAATTGGAAATTGCGGCCAGTGGTGATGTGGACCGGCCAGAAATAATGTTATTGACAGACCCCCGGCGGTTAGTAATTGATATACCTGACTTAATGCTCAGTGATTTTGACCTGGAATTGGCCAATAATCCCTGGATTAAGGATATAAGGGTCAGCCAGTTTAGCTATGATCCGATTATATTAAGGATAGTTCTGGAGTTATACCCGGATCGTTATCTCCATTTGGCAGAGGATATTAGGGCCAGAGATAAAATAGTCTTAAGAACTACAGAGCAGACAAGCCTTGTGGATCTGGCCTTTGGAGAAAACAGGATCAGCTTTATCAGTGATAATAAAATTAGCCCTGAAATCTTTAAATTAAAGGATCCAGACCGGTTGGTTATTAATGTTTTGAATGCAAGTAGGGGGGAAGGTTTCCCGGACCGGATAGATGTAGATAATAAATTGCTTAAGAGTATCAGGACATCCCGTTTTAATGAAGAAACCATCCGTATTGTTGCTGATTTGAAAGAGGATATTGGTTATAGTTTACAGGAAAAGGTATTATCAGATGGAAGGATTATGAATATAATATTATTTGAGAATAGTTTTAAGGAAATATTAATCAATGATTCGGAATTAAAAACTGATCTGGTTATTAATTTTAGTGGAGAGGTTAATTATGTGATTAAAGAGGGTGCCAATGCCCTGATCCTTGATGTCCCAGGTGTAAAAATAACTGAAGATTATAAGCTTCCAGCACCACTGGGTGCTATAACGGATATTAAGATAAAAGCTTCTGCTGAAGGAGAAGGAATTCGTTTTGAGTTTGCTACAGGAGAATATGAAAACTATAAAGTATTTTCTTCCAGTCCGGCTACTTCAATAACCCTGAGCCTAATGAAAGAGGAAATAAGAAGCAGCAAGATCAGTAATCTCATTGTCCTGGATCCAGGACATGGTGGCTTTGACCCAGGTGCTGTTGGACCGTCAGGTCTGGCGGAAAAAGATATCAATCTACAAATAGCCCTTTTAGCAGAAGATATTTTGCAAAGAGAAGGTTATAATGTTATCCTGACAAGAAAGGATGATACTTTTATATCCTTAAAAGACAGGGTGGAAATGGCCAATAAAATGGAAGCCCTGTTATTTGTGAGTATTCATGCTAATTCTGCTAATTCTGCTTATTCAGAAGGAACAGAAACCTTTATTGCACCAAATAAGGTGGCCAGCAGCCAATTACTGGCTGATTCCTTGCAGAAAAATCTCTTAAAAGAACTGAACAGGCTTGACCGGGGTGTCAAAAAGGAGAATTTCTATGTAATAAAATATACAAATATGCCGGCAGCATTGGTGGAAGTTGCCTTTGTATCAAATCCCCATGAAGAATCTTTGTTGGCCAGCAATCTCTTTAAGGAAAAGGCTGCCCGGGCAATAGCCCATGGTATTATGGAATATCTGCAAAAAATCAATAATGGGAGATGAATGTTTTCATGAATAGAAAGAGCCTGTTTTTAATCCTGCTTATTCTTGTAATTGCTTTTGCCGCCTTTTATATCTGGAACCGGGAAGGTGGAGGAATATTGATTGATGGTAAGGAAGAAGTCAAACTGTATTTTTCCACCAGGGATGCCATGTATCTGGAGGCTGAATTACGCAAGATTGATGCAGGAAAATCCAATAAATATATAGAAACTATCACTGAACTAATCAAAGGACCGGAGTCAAAGGAATTGAATGCCACTATTCCGGCAGGGGTAAGGATCCGGAATATAAGGATAGAGGGGAAGACTGCTTATCTGGATTTTAACCAGGCCCTTGTTGATAATCACTGGGGTGGTAGTACAGGGGAAATTATGACTATCTATTCTATAGTTAATACCATTACCCAGTTTCCGGAGATTGATTATGCAAAAATCCTGGTAGAGGGGCAAGAGATTGAAACCCTGGCCGGCCATCTGGACATATCTGTGGCTCTGGAGGCTGACCAGAACTTAATAAAAGACTAAGTTCAATTTCTTCAGGAGAACCAATAAGGTGATAGAAATGGGTACAGCTTTATTAATTGATATTGGCAGCACCTTTACCAAGGCTTCTCTGGTAGATCTGGCCCGGGCAGAATTACTTGCCCGAGCTCAATATCCTACTACAATTGCTGCAGGAGTAAATATAGGTTTAAGTAAGGTTTTAGAACAGCTACCAGGCTGGGAAAAGGCCAGATACAAATTGGCCTGTAGCAGTGCTGCCGGTGGTCTTAAAATAATTGCTATTGGTTTTGTACCCAGAATGACCGCAGAAGCAGCAAAAAGGGCAGCCCTGGGAGCAGGCAGTAAAGTACTCCAGACCTATAGCTATGAACTTAATGCAGAGGATCTGGCCGGTATTTTAGAAAAGAATCCTGATCTGATATTATTAACTGGTGGAACAGATGGAGGAAATAGAGAAAACCTGCTCAGAAATGCCTCTAAGTTAGCAGAATTACCCCTCCAGCAGCCGATAATAGTTGCCGGCAATAAAACTGCTTCAGCAGAGGCTGAGGATATTTTATTGCGGGCCGGTAAAGAGGTATATCTTACAGAAAATGTTATGCCAGAATTGGATAAATTGAATATAGAGCCAGCCCGGGAAATGATTAGAAAAATATTCCTGGAGAAGATTATTAATGCCAAGGGTTTAGATGTAGTCAATAAATATATTGATGGTATAATTATGCCTACTCCTTCTGCAGTATTAAAGGCCGCAGCCTTACTGGCTGATGGCTTTGCAGCCGAAACCGGCCTGGGGGAATTAATGGTAGTGGATCCCGGTGGGGCAACAACTGATATATATTCTATTGCTGCAGGAAAAGCAAAGAAGAATGTTTTTTATCAGGGGCTGGAGGAGCCTTACCAGAAAAGGACTGTAGAAGGGGATCTGGGAATCCGTTATAGTCTTTCTTCTTTATTGGAGGCAATTGGAGAGGAATTACTGGAAGAAAAATTAAAAGAACTGGAAATAGGAAAAGAGGAATTTCAGGCTTTAATGCTGAATTTAAGTCAGAAGACCGAAACACTGACAGCAGGATGGGAAAAAGAGCTTGAAAGATTTCTGGCCTTTCAGGCTGTAAGGATTGCAGCAGGAAGGCATGTAGGAAGATTAAGGACCATATATACTCCTCTGGGTACTGGTTTTATACAGGAAGGAAAGGATTTGACTACAGTTAAGTATCTTATCGGCACAGGGGGAGTAATTGTTTATAATCAGGATCCCGGGTCCATAATTTCCGGGGCTTTATATAATAATCAGAATGATCCGGAATTGTTGGCCCCGGGGCAGGCAGAAATACTGGTGGACCAGGAATATATCCTGGCAGCAGCAGGCCTCCTGGCAGAAGTAGAGCCGGAAACAGCCTTAAGATTGATGAAAAATACAATCAGGAAAATATAATAAGCTTTTACATCAAGTCAGCCCTTTTAAAGAGCTTAAGTGCTGACTTTTTTAAAAGGCATAACTGACATAATCTGTAAGTATTAGAAATTAATAAAGGTGGTGTATTGAAAATTGTCAGAGTATGTATTAAAAGTAGAGGGAATTAATAAAAGCTTTCGCCAAAATCAAGTAGTCAAGGACATCTCCTTTGAGGTCAAAAAGGGGGAGATTTTAGGTTTATTGGGACCAAATGGTGCTGGTAAAACAACTGTTATCAGAATGATCATGGGTATTTTTCAGCCTGATTCTGGGTTGATTCGTTTTGACAGGGATTATATTATTGACAAGAAAAGAATCGGTTATTTGCCGGAAGAACGAGGTACCTATGATGATACCAGAGTCCTGGAGACCATAGTTTATTTTGCCAGGCTAAAGGGTTTAAAAAAGGGAGAAGCAGAAGAAAGGGCTATGAACTGGTTGGAGAAAATGGGCTTAAAGGACTATGCCAGAAATAAAATGGAGGAGCTATCCAAAGGCATGCAGCAAAAGGTCCAGTTTATTATTTCAGTTATACATAATCCTGTTTTACTGGTCCTGGATGAGGTTTTTTCTGGCCTGGATCCTGTTAACCAGAATCTATTTAAAGAAATAATCAGGGAACTGGCAGCAGCTGGGATTACCATTCTTCTTTCTTCCCATCAGATGAATCTGGTAGAAGAATTATGTGATAGAATCTTTATGATTAATAAAGGAGAAAGGGTCTTATATGAGGCTTTGGAGGATATAAAGGATAAGGCTGGTATCAGGACAGTAAGCCTTAAAAGCAGGAAGGAAATAAGTGATTTTAATCTTAAGGGAAATAATAAGGTTTTAAATTTACAGGTAAATGGTAAGGCAGCCTCCTTTCAGGTACTGGGGAATCTTTCTTTTGACAATATATTAGAAATGCTGCCAGAGGATGTGGATATAGATGAGTTATCTATTTTAAAACCGCCATTACACGATATTTTTGTAGCAACAGTTAATAGGGAGGTGCTGTAAAAGTGAGGGATATATTGAGGGTTGCACAGTGGGAGTTTACCAAAGGGATTAAAAATAAGACATTTTTGTTTTTGACTTTTGTTTTTCCCATAATTATAGTACTTATTACCGGTGTTGTTTCTTATTTTACCATGCGGGATGTCGATGGTTCCAACCTTAATCTGGCTATTGTAGATGAGACAGATTTTATGACTACAATGCTTGAGGAAAACTTTACCCATCATGAATATCAGGCAGAATTTATTTCCCCTGATAGCCTGGCTGAGATAGAAAAAACCTTCCAGGAAGGAGACTATGATGCTATTCTCCATATTCCAGAGAATGTAGTTGAAACAAATGAAGTTTATTATTTCTTTAAAGAAATCAGTGGTCTGGAAACAGATTTTATCAAAAATATCTTGACAGATATCCTGGTAAATAAAAGGCTTGTTGATAAAGGTTATTCACCCCTGGAAATAAAGGAATTAACAGCTAATGTACGGATAATTAATAGGCTTATTAAGGGAGAGGAAGAAGAGGAGTTTTCTTTCGGTATCATCCTGCCCTTTTTCATGGCTATGTTTATGTTTTTTGCTGTGTTTTTATCCGGCAGCATCCTATTACAGAGTATAATTACCGAAAAGACTAACAGGATAGTAGAAATAATCTTATCTTCTATTTCAGCCAGGGCTCTGATGTTTGGGAAGATTATAGCTTATGCCTTGATAAGTATGGTTCAGATTTTAATCTGGCTCCTGGTAGCTGTCCTATTAATCCTGTTAATAGATCCCAAACTCCTGGCCAGTATGTTTACTTTTAAGATCATCCTGATCTTACTCTATGTATTTTTCTGCTTTGCCATCATAGCTGGCCTTAATGCTATTATTGGTGCCAGCACAAAGGATGCCCAATCAGGAAATCAGTCTGCAGGTTACATAATGCTGATACCACTTATCCCTATTTATTTTACAACTTCAATAATGCAGAATCCTGGAGGGGTTCTAAGTAAGGTTTTAAGCTATATTCCCTTTTTCACACCAACAACCATGATGATCCGTCTGGGCTTTTCAACACCACCTGCTAAAGAAATTATTGCTACCTTTGCCTTATTACTTGTTTTTACCTATATATTGATGATACTGGCAGCAAAACTATTCCGTATTGGTATGTTAATGTATGGGAAAAATGTTAATTTAAAAGAGTTAATTAAATGGGCCAGGAGCAAAGACTACTAGGTTTTTGACTTCTTCCTTAAAATAGGATATCATTACATTATAATTTGTGAACCTATTTTTTTCTACTAATTACATATATTAATACAGAATAGCTTAGATTAAAGCAGATATAGAAAGGTGTGTAATCTTTATGGCAGCTTTACGAGTAGACCAACGGGAGAATAATGAGCTTCGGCCTATAAAAATTACGAGGAATTTTACCAAGTATGCGGAAGGTTCTGTCCTTATAGAAATAGGGGATACTAAGGTTTTATGTAATGTTTCTATTGATGAAAATGTCCCCCATTTTTTGAGGGGGCAGAATACTGGCTGGTTAACAGCAGAGTATTCCCTATTACCCCGTTCAACCCATAATAGAACTATCAGGGAATCTGCCAAAGGGAGAATCGGTGGAAGAACCAGTGAGATACAGCGACTAATAGGCCGGGCCCTCCGGGCTGTAGTTGATCTGGAGAAGTTGGGCGAGAGAACTATCTGGATTGATTGTGATGTTATTCAGGCTGATGGTGGAACCAGAACAGCTGCTATAACAGGTGCTTATGTTGCCCTGGTTGATGCCATAAATTATCTGATTAAAGAAGGAAGCATAGAGGAATCTCCATTAAAGGCTTATCTTGCTGCTATCAGTGTTGGGATGGTCAATGGAGAATTACTACTGGATCTCTGTTATGAAGAAGATTCCCAGGCTGAAGTTGACATGAATATTGTTATGACAGAGGAAGGCCGTTTGATAGAAATACAGGGTACTGCTGAAAAGAAATCCTTTTCCCGGGAAGAAATGGAGGCTCTTCTGGATCTGGCAGAAGAGGGAATAAGGCAATTAATAACCATGCAAAAAAAGAGCCTGGAGGAAGATGATTAATGGCTAGAAAACTCTTAGTGGCCAGTGCCAACCCGGGAAAAATCAGAGAGATTAAGAGCTTTTTGGGGAATATAAATGGTATTAAACTGGAGATAGTGGGTCTAGATGAATTTCCGGATTTAGAGGAAGTAATAGAAGATGGAGATAGCTTTACAGCCAATGCTTTAAAAAAGGCCAGGCTTAGGGCAGAACAGACTGGTTTATTAAGCCTGGCCGATGATTCAGGCCTGGTAGTGGAATACCTTGGTGGTGAGCCGGGAATATATTCTGCCAGATATGCAGGGGAAAAGGCCAGTGATGAAGAGAATAACCTGAAATTAATAGAAAAGTTAAAGGGATTACCGGCAGAGAAGAGAAAAGCTGCTTTTATATGTGTTATGGCTCTGGTAGATCCAGTTAGCAGAGAGGAGATAGTGGTAGAGGGACGGTGTGAAGGTATTATCCAATTAGAGGCAAAAGGGGAAAATGGTTTTGGTTATGATCCTATCTTCTATCTCCCGGATTATAAAAAGACCATGGCAGAATTACCCCTGAAGGTTAAAAATCAGATAAGCCACCGGGCAGTAGCACTAGAAAAAATGAAAACAGAAGTAAAAAGGAGGTATAGCTAGATAAAATAGACTGATTGGCTATAAACATGGAAAATGGCTAAAAATAAACTGGAATGCTTTTTGACCAAAGAGGGGATTTAAGTTATACTAATACTTGCTGCCAGTTCAGTATTTTGATAGTATAAACTTATATATGTCGGAGCGTGGCGCAGTTTGGTAGCGCACCTGTTTTGGGAACAGGGGGTCGAAGGTTCAAATCCTTTCGCTCCGACCATTTATGCGGGAGTAGCTCAGTTGGCTAGAGCATCAGCCTTCCAAGCTGAGGGTCGCGAGTTCGAATCTCGTCTCCCGCTCCATTTGCGCCTGTAGCTCAGCAGGATAGAGCAACGGACTTCTAATCCGTAGGCCAGAGGTTCGAATCCTCTCAGGCGCGCCATTTGTTTTGTCAATATTTTTCATTGACATTAGGAGTATTTACTCATATACTGATGAAGTGGCAGAAAATATAATATGGTGGGTGTAGCTCAGCAGGCTAGAGCGCAGGATTGTGGCTCCTGAGGTCGTGGGTTCAAGTCCCATCACCCACCCCATTATAGACCATTAGCTCAACTGGCTAGAGCACCTGACTCTTAATCAGGGGGTTCGGGGTTCGAGTCCCCGATGGTCTACCA
>LFRS01000162.1 GCA_001512435.1 Halothermothrix sp. DTU029
TTCTGCAGCCAGGTTTCCAGGGATACCAGTTCTCTGCAGTATGAAAATGATGACCTGATGAGGTTGAATTTTGCTGATGATTATGGTATTGCCTGTTGTGTTTCTGCCCTGACACCAGGTAAAGATATTCAGTATTTTGGTGCCAGGTGTAACCTGCCCAAGACACTTCTTTATGCCTTAAATGGCGGCAGGGATGAAATTAGTGGCAGGCAGGTTGGGCCAGCTTTTGCTCCCTATGAGGGAGATCTGCTGGAATATGAAGAAGTTATGGAGAGGTTTGACCATTTTCTGGATTGGTTAACAGAAAAATATGTAGATGCTTTAAATATAATTCATTACATGCATGATAAATATGCCTATGAGGCAATCCAGATGGCCCTACATGATACAGAAGTAAGGAGGATCATGGGCTTTGGTGTTGCTGGCCTGTCCATTATTGCTGATTCCTTAAGTGCCATTAAATTTGCCCAGGTAAAACCAATCAGAAATGAAGAAGGCCTGATTGTAGACTTTGATATTGAAGGAGACTTCCCCAAATTTGGTAATGATGATGACCGGGTAGATGAACTGGCGGTAGAGGTTGTTAAGTTATTTATGAACAAATTGAAGCGGCATAAGCTTT
>LFRS01000025.1 GCA_001512435.1 Halothermothrix sp. DTU029
ATGACAAAGGTGGTCACAGCCGGCATAAATACCATGGTAATTCCGGAGGCTACCCCCGGAAGGCTGAGGGGGAAGATGACTTTCCGGAAGACTGTAATGCCATTGGCCCCCAGATCTTCAGCTGCTTCAATCAGGCTTTTATCAATTTTACTCAGGACTGAATAAATCGGGAGAACCATAAAAGGCAAAAAATTATAGACCATTCCCAAGACAACGGCTTTTTCTGTATAAAGAATATTCAGGGGCGATAAGCCCAGCCGGGCCAGGAAGGTATTGATCAAACCGTTTTTTTCCAACAGGGTCATCCAGGCATAGGTACGGAGCAAAAAATTCATCCACATTGGCACAACAAAGAGAAAAACCATGACATTCTTCTTTTTGAAATTCTTTCCGGCCAGGATCATGGCCATAGGGTAACCCAAAAGCAAGCAAAGGACTGTGCTGATGAAAGCCAGTTTAACAGAACGAAAAAGGACTCTAAGGTAAATAGGTTCCATAAAACGCTGGAAATGTTCCAGGGTAAAACGGATTCCTTCCCCGGTAATGCTGGTAATACTATAGTATAGAACCAGCAGGAGGGGGAGGAGGATAAAGAGCAAGACCCAAAAGAGATAAGGATAGCTTAACCAGTTTCTCCTCATTT
>LFRS01000061.1:0-4704 GCA_001512435.1 Halothermothrix sp. DTU029
AGATATCGAAGAATTCTGCAACCCTGCCAAAGGACATGGCTGCCCCGTTATTCTCCTGAATAGCTGCCAGATAAGCCAGATAAGTCCACTGGATAGCCTCCCTGGCATTTTCTGCAGGGCGGGCAAGATCAAAGCCATAGGTTTCACCTAAACCCTTTAATTTCTCCAGGGCCCTAATCTGTTCACTGACTTCTTCCCTTAACCTGATTACTTCTTCAGTCATGGGCCCCTTTAAATTGGCCTTATCTTCCTCTTTGGCCTCTATCAATCTATCTACACCATAAAGGGCTACCCGGCGGTAATCCCCAATAATCCTGCCCCGGCCATAGGCATCAGGCAAGCCGGTAATCACCCCGGAACGCCTTATCTCCCTTAATTCCGGTGTATAAACATCAAAAACCCCGTCATTATGTGTTTTTCTGTACCTGGTAAAGATCTCCTCAATCTCTGGATTTACTTTATAGCCATAGGCTTCTGCAGCCTGTCTGGCCATTCTAATCCCACCATAAACATTAAGAGTCCTCTTTAATGGAGCATCGGTCTGTAAGCCTACGATTAATTCAGCATCTTTATCAATATAGCCGGCCTCATAGGCATTGATATCTGCTACTGTATCTACATCAACATCCAGAACTCCACCCTTTTCCAGCTCCTCCCACAGGAGTTTACTACACTGGTCCCATAATTTTTTGGTCCTGGGAGTAGCTCCTTTTAGAAAAGAAGGCTCTCCAAGATATGGAGTAAAGTTTTCCTGAATAAAATCCCTGACGTCTACCTCTTCCCGCCATTTACTGCCTTTAAATACATCCAATGACATGCAATACCTCCCTTTTCCTTATAGACTTATTTCATGCCATCAGTAATAAAGCTACGCCCTCCTGCCTACTACCTATAACTTCTGGCAAGGGTAAAATGTACTATTTTTTATACTTGAGTATTCTACTCTGTTTTCTATGTTTTCATTATAACATTCTTAACTAATTAAAACAAGGAAATGAGACAAATTCCGACAATTCCCTCTATTCATAATAAACAAATAGATAATAAAAACAAAAAGCCCACCTGTACAGGAAAGACCTGTCCAGGCGGGCGACCATTCTCCAGGATTATATTCCCCCATGGTTAATTCCATGTTATCCGCCAGTCATATAATCCCTTTTCTTTAATTTATCATTATAATAACAAAAAAAAGAAGAATTGTCAACATTCTGCTGATTATTTAAACCTCCCGCTCTATTAGCTCCTGGCTCCTGGCATCCAGTTTGGAATAATCAAGGACCTCATACCTGGATCCGGCTGCATCCTTGATGACCAGATGTCTGGCATTGATAAATTTGGCATCACTCCTTCTGGCCAGCTCAAAGCTAACCCTGCCTCTATCTGTTTTTACAGTCCAGATAGGTGTCCTCATCCTGTATTCAATATTGAGGACCTGCTGGATCTGAGGTATATAATAAACCTTTTCCAGTTCTTCTTCTAAAAGCTGGCGGGATTCTGACTCCAGTTCTGCCAGATACTCCAGGATACCAATCTCCTTACCTTCTTTATCTTTCAATAATATGTACTTATCTTTATAGGAATAAGGGAAGGTCCTCTTTACCTCAATCTTATCATATAGCTCGCCTTTTATCTCCAGCCCGAGATTGCCCTCCTGATCCTTAGATATTTTTAATTCTTTTCCTGCCAATAATCTCAACTCTTCATTTAACAGGGACCCTCTTTTCTCCACTAAAATACCCCCTCTCTCTGGCTCTATCCCCACAGCCTGGACATCCTCCATGGTATAACCACCCTTTCGCCAGCTCTTGCCTATCTGCCAGCTGACGGCAGTTCCCTATCTAACAGATATTTTCTATATGGCATGGATCTCCCTCTGCATCCTGGACAATCTGGCATAAACCCCATCTCTGGCCAGTAATTCCTCATGGCTGCCCATTTCCACAATTTCTCCATCTTCCAGGACAAATAACCTGTTGGCATTCCGCAGGGTAGAAAGCCTGTGGGCTATGGCAAAGGTTGTCCTGTTCTTGACCAGCCTTTCCAGAGCCTGCTGAATCTCCAGCTCTGTCTCTGTATCTACAGAGGCTGTGGCTTCATCCAGAATCAATATCCTGGGATCCTTCAGCAAGGCCCTGGCAATGGAAATCCGCTGTTTCTCACCACCGGAGAGGCGGACCCCCCTCTCTCCCACATGGGTTTCATAAGCATCAGGAAAATCCATGATAAAATCATGGGCATTGGCAGCCTTAGCTGCAGCAATAATATCACTGATAGAAGCATCTGGCCGGCCATAGGCTATATTTTCAGCAATGGTACCACTGAAAAGGAAAGGTTCCTGTAAAACTACACCGATCTGGCTCCTTAAGCTATTTATACTGATATCCTTGATATTATGGCCATCTATGTAAATAGCACCTTCATCCGGGTCATAAAAACGGCAGATCAGATTGATCAGGGTGGTTTTACCAGCCCCACTATGGCCAACCAGGCCTATGACCTCCCCGGGCTCCACCTTAAAGGAAATGTCCTTCAGGACTGTTTCTCCCCTCTCATAACGGAAGGTCAGGTTTTTAAACTCTACCTCCCCTTTAATCTCCTCCACTTCATAGGCATCAATACTATCTGCTATATCCGGCTGGGTATCCAGTACTTCAAAAACCCTGTCTGCCGAAGTAGCTGTCCTCTGAAACCTGTGGTTCATATGGCAGAGATCCTGTACCGGAGTGTAAAACTGCCACATATAGCCGGTAAAGGCCATCAGGGTACCGATCGATAGTTCCCCCATGATAACCTGCCTGCCGCCAAACCACCAGATAAAGATTGTCCCCAGATAGGTTAAAAATTGCATACTGGGCGAATAAATGGTCCGGACCTTTAAAGAATTAATCTCCTCTGCAAAAACACTCCTGCTCCGCCTCTTGAACCTGGCAATCTCCCTCTTCTCCTGGGCAAAAGCCTTTACTACCCTGATACCGGGGATAGTATCAGCCAGAATGGTATTAATACTGGCATACTTTTTCCAGAGGGTGCGGTAAATCCGCCTTAGTTTATTGCGGAAATACAGGGTCAGGAAAACCAATAAGGGTGCCGGCAGGATTATTAAAATAGCCAGCTTCCAGCTTAAATTAAAAAGTATAGCCATTATAAAAACCAGTGTAAAAACATCCTGGGCCAGGCGCTGAATATCCTCACTCAAAAAATGCTGCAACCGGTCTACATCAGAGGTAACCCGGGACATGATCTGGCCTGTTGACTCTTTATTATAGAAATTCAAAGAAAGGCTCTGGAGATGGCTATAAACCTCCTCCCGCAAATCAACAATTATCTTCTGGCCCAACCAGCTGACCAGATACATCCGGCCTGTAGCCAGCAGGCTGGTCAAAAGATTGATGACCAACATAGTAATAACAATAATCAGCAATAATTCAATAGACCCCCGGGGAGCTAAGGAAGTCAACAGGTGGGAAATGGTACCAGCACCTTCTATATAGGCCTGGCCCTCTGCCCCAATGGCAGGTACGATAACATCATCAAGCAGGCTCCTATTGATCAATGGAGGCAATAGAGAAATAAAGGTAACTGCCCCCAACATGAGGAAGGCCAGGATAAAGACCAAAAGATATGGCCTGACATAGGATAATAAACGGAAAAGCAATCTCCTCTTATCCAGGCAATGCATACAGACATTTCTACGTGGAGAAACAGGCCTGCCGCATTTGGGACAATATTTTATATTTTGCCGTCCCCGATCTGCAAAGTGTAATCTTTCCGTAAAATCCTTCCTGGCAAAAATCCTCTCCATTAATTCATCCAGGTTTTTCAAGAAATCATTCAGGTCCATCAAGAGGGCCGGAGTACAACGCAGTATTTCCAGGCTCCCCTCCCTGGTCCTGGCCTTCAAAATATTATTACCGGTCAATTGCCGTAAGGCAACATTATCTATATCCTCCAGGTCTACTGCCAGGACCTCTGGCAGTGCCTGCTCCAGGGAAGAGAGATTCAGTATCCGCCTCCCTGTTACCACTAGCAGTTCCTCTGCAAATTTCCCATCAAGGCTCAGGTCAGCAATAAAAACCAGTTCAGCCTCTTCTCCTTCCTGCAGAATAGGCTTGATCCTCTCCTGAAGAAAGGCCGGCAGTTCTTCTTTTTTATAAAAGGATTGGCTGTATTCAGTTTTTGGAGTAGCTCTTTTCCTCCCCAGTATTTTCATATCTATCCTCCTGTTTCCTTTCCCCGTATTTTTCATAGCCTTTTTATAACTTTATATTTTCAGACCTTTCTTAATATATCTCTAACAATTACCTTCCCTTAACTTCTCCAGCAGCCTATACAGGGTATCCAGTTCTTCCTGCTTTAGTACTGCAAAGCGGTCTTCTATACTATCCTGGTAAGCCGGGAGCAACATGTTCTTAAAATCCCGGCCCTTCTCTGTCAATTTAATTAACCAGACCCGCCTATCCTCCAGGGATTGCTCCCTTTGAACAATGCCTTTCTCAATCATCCGGTCTATCAGGCCAGTTAAATTGCTGGCATGACAGTGGAGATGTTCTGATAAATAATTAAAGGGAATACCTTCTTCATTAATATGATAGAGGGCATGAAACTGGGCCCAGGTTAAGCCATTGTCTTCAGCAATCTTTTTGAACTCCCTTTTTAAGGACCGGTAAGTCTTTCTAAGAGATCTATAGACCTCTCTCCCTGTTA
>LFRS01000061.1:4724-5906 GCA_001512435.1 Halothermothrix sp. DTU029
AAATTTTAAATTTATTTTTATATATAAGTTTTGTATTTGCTTTTAAGTTTAAATATAATTTTAAGTCTAAATTTAATATCTAAACTTTTAATAAATAAATATTTTATTAATAAATAGTTTATTCCTAAACTATTTAATTATAAAATTCCCCTGCTTATTTATTCTCTATAGAAAGATTTACTCCTTTTTCCAAATAAAAAAAGGTTATCCCTTAATCGGAATAACCTCTTCTTATTATCTATTGGTGGGCCCACCAGGACTCGAACCTGGGACCGACCGGTTATGAGCCGGTTGCTCTGACCAACTGAGCTATGGGCCCCTATAAATGGTGCCGGGAGCCGGGCTCGAACCGGCACGGGTATAAATACCCACCGGATTTTAAGTCCGATGCGTCTGCCTATTCCGCCACCCCGGCAATGGAGCTAACGACCGGACTTGAACCGGTAACCTGCTGATTACAAGTCAGCTGCTCTACCAATTGAGCCACGTTAGCAGATTATGGCGGAGGGGGAGAGATTCGAACTCTCGGTACCCTTGCGGGTACAACAGATTTCAAGTCTGTCACCTTCAACCGGACTCGGACACCCCTCCAAAATTGTCACTCGCTTTAAGATTATAACATCTCTACAAAAGGCTGTCAAGAGAATAAAAATCAATTTTTCTCTATCTTCTTCAGAGCCTTCGATTTATGATTATAACACCTGGCAAAAAGTCTGTCAAGAAACAATGGAAGCAAATTTTTGCCTACAGGGACCTGATAGATTCCAGGATCATATCAATTATTTCCCTTACTGCCCCTTCACCACCATTTTTACTGGCAGTATAATCACATCTTTCCTGGAGTATTCTGGCCCCATCCCTGACAGTAAAACTTAAACCTGCCTTTTCCATAATCGGCAAATCATTCAGATCATCACCTATATAGGCGATCTCTTCATCCTCCAGGCCATATTGCTCCTTTAATTGAGCATAGGTAGCCAGTTTATCCTCTACTCCCTGATAAACTTCTCCTATACCTAATTCCCTGGCCCTGATACTGACTATCTCCGATCTCCTGCCGGTAATTATGGCTGTAATGATCCCTGCCTGATGCAAAAGATTAATACCTAGGCCGTCCTTGACATTGAAGGCCTTCAGCTCTTCACCCTCATTGCCCAGGTAGATCTTGCCATCAGTCAGGGT
>LFRS01000061.1:5979-12306 GCA_001512435.1 Halothermothrix sp. DTU029
AAAATTATAATAAAATTAGATACACCATGTATTATATCAAATGGGATGCCTTTTATCCAGTAGGAGATACCGTAAAAGATACCATAAAAACAGGACTCCACCAGGGCAAAAAAGAAGCCGAAAAGGAAACCGAAAAGACCCCCCAACAGGGCAAAACCGTATTCGCTCCTAATCCTCTTCTGCAGGAAATAGGTCAGGAGAATCAGGGCCGGCCAGATAATGTAATAACCGACCAACCAGGTAGAAAACCCATAGATAAAGATTTCCGTAGTCGAAAAGATAAAGGATGCAAGCAAGGTGGGCCTCAGACCGAAAACCGTTGTATAGAGTATAAAAAGGAGAGTAACTATCTCTATATTTGGTATGAAGCTTAAAGCAAATTTAGCTGCAGTGATCGTTGCACTCAGCAGGCCGATCAGGGCTATCTCCTTGACATTATTCTTCATATTACCACTTCATCAGCTGGAAGGTATAGGTATCACCATCTTTTATGGGTATCTGCTGGATACCCTCCATGGCATCCTCCCCATTTATGGAGATATGGAAAAATTCATTCCTGGCCTGCTCTGCTTCATAACCCATTAAGCCTTTTAACATTACACCAAAACTAAATTCCTCAAAACTGGCCCCCAGTTCCTCTTCCTTTTCCTTCAAAAGCTCATAGAGAAATTCATGGTCTGTTTTATAGGTAAAAAGCCTGTCCACCTGCTCCTCTTCTATAATGATCCGTATGGAAACCTCTTTCTCACCTGCTACCCCCTCTGGTAAGAAAAACTTATTATAGACAAAGAGCAGGGCCCCGGCCAGAACAATAACCAGTACAATTAATAAAATCTTTTTTTTATCCATTTCAATCACTCCTGATCCTGTACTTTAAAAACCTTAATCAAAAACCCCTTAAAATTAAAATCCAATTTAAAAGTTCTTAAATTAAAAACCTTGAAGAACCATCACTAAATAAAAAACCCTTTCAATTTTCATTGAAAGGGTGATATATAAGTAATTACATATTAGTAAATTACTATCCTTATATAAAACACCCCCTCATGACCCGTGAGTTTCTGGTGTTGATAATACAGGCAGGTCTTCCGGCTCGGTTCTGACAACGGTTTGCCTTCCCGGTTTTACCCAGTGGCATGATAAACCGTCCTATAAACCATACGGCGGCGGGACCGCACAGGCCTTGCACCTGTTTCCCATTTTAATGTCTCATGGTACTTCTGCCAGATACCATGAATACAACCTGTATTATTTATCCCTATTAAATTATATTCTTACCTGAACTATACAAAGAGGAACTTAAGTAAACAAAAGTATCCAACTATGATTATATATTAACATAAATACAGAAATCCTGCAATTATTTTTGGTGGTAACATATATGCCGCGGCCTAAAGGCAGCAAAGTTTATTCATAGCTTAAGGCCTGTACTGGATCAAGCCTGGAAGCCTTATAGGCAGGGTATATGCCAAAGAACAAACCTACCCCCAGAGAAAAACCAAAGGACAAAATTACTGTTGGCAAAGAAAAAATCAGGGGCCAGCCGCCCAGGCGGGATATACTGGAGGCAATACCATAACCGATCAGGATACCAATCAGGCCGCCAATACTGCTTAAGGTCATTGCTTCACCGATAAATTGGCTCAGGATATGCCTCCTTTTGGCTCCCAGGGCCTTACGAATACCTACTTCCCTGGTCCGCTCTGTTACAGAAACCAGCATTATATTCATTATGCCTATTCCCCCAACCAGGAGGGAAATACCGGCTATTCCACCTAGCATCAAGGTCATGGTTCCTGTAACCTGATTGATGGTTTCCAGCAACTCATCCTGGCTCATCAGGCGGTAATCCTCTCTACTGCTGGCATATTTAGATAATAAATAATCGATCTGGGCAACTGCTGCGCTGGCTTCAGCTGCAGAATTAGCCTGGGCCAGAAAACTATCCACATGTTTGCCATTACCTATGGTATTAAGATAAGTACTGATAGGTATAAAGGCACTATTATTCAGGTTGCCGGTAAGCCCCAGGCCCTTTTCTTCCATAACCCCGATAACCCGGAATACCAGGCGCTGGTTATTATTATAAAAGCTTATCCGGCTTCCCAGGGGATTCTTCTCCCCATATATGTTTTTTACCAATTCTGAGCCAAGAACTATGACATCAGTAGCCTCTTCCAGATCATAGCTACTGAAAAATTTCCCCAGGCCGGTTTGATAATTATTTATTTCCAGATAATCCATGGTTGTACCAACCAGAGTACCCATATAATTATTATTATCATACATAAAATAACCGGAAGTCTGGCTATTAGGGGCAATGCTTTTGACCGCTGGACAATAAGCAACTATAGCCTCTGCCAGTTCCATGGTAAAAATATTCTCAGCACTGGAGCCAAATTGGCCAAACCGCCCCCTACGGAAACCTGGGCTAATAGTAATTATATTAGAACCCATTTCAGAGATACTGCTGGTTACCTGGGCCCGGCTGCCAGCAGCAATAGATATAATAGCTATAACTGCTGCAACACCAATAATAATACCCAACATGGAAAGAAAGGTCCGCAGCTTATTACTATATAAACTCCGCAAGGCAATTTTTAGGGTTTCCAAAAACATCAGGAGATCACCTCATCCCTTGTAATCTCACCATCAACTATATAGAGGATTCTCTGGGCATAACGGGCAATATTCTCCTCATGGGTAACCAGAATTATGGTATGGCCCTGGGCATGTAATTGACGGAACATCTCCATGATCTCTTCACCAGTCTTAGTATCCAGATTACCGGTCGGTTCATCAGCCAGTATCAGGGATGGTTGGTTAACCAGGGCCCTGGCAATGGCCACCCGTTGTTTTTGTCCACCAGATATCTCATTGGGATTATGGTGCAGGCGGTTTCCCAGGCCGACCTTCTCCAGATATTCCCTGGCAATCTTTTCCCTTTTTCTCTTCTTAACCCCTTTATAAATCAGGGGTACCTCCACATTATGGAGAATACTTGCCCTACTGAGCAGATTAAATTGCTGGAAAACAAAACCGATATGACTATTACGAATATCTGCCAGCTGGTCCTCCTTTAAGGCAGACACATCATTACCTGCCAGGATATATCTCCCCCTGGTAGGGGTATCAAGGCAACCCAGTAAGTGCATCAAGGTAGATTTGCCGGAACCAGAGGGACCCATAATAGCCACCATCTCTCCTGCAGCAATCTCAAAGGAGACCCCTCTTAAGGCTTCTACCTGGATAGAACCATTCTGGTAGACCTTCCATAGATTCTCTACCCTGATCATCACCTGGGCCCTCCTATCACCACTCTACTACTTACACCCACTGGACTAACTCCAGACCCCCTCATATTCCCGGTAGCCTGATTAAATAAATAAGTATTTACCAAAATCTCATCCCCTAATTCCAGGCCTGACTTTATGGCTATCCGGAGTCCATCTGTCATCCCTGTCTCTACTGGCACTTCCTCCTGCTTACCATCAATTACCTTAGTAACATAATCCTTACCTTCCCTGGAATATACAGCAGTAGCAGGGATCACTATTTCATCCTGCACCTCATTAACAATGATTTCTACCTGAGCAGAAACCCCCAGCTTAATATCATAATCCACCTTATCCAACAAAACCTTTACCGGTATGGTTACTGAGGCATAAGAGTTATTGGCCTCATTAGCTATCTCACTGATCACACCAGTTAACACAACACCCGGCAGGGAAACCAGTCTGACCTCAACAGGCTGCCCTACCCTAACTATGGGGATCCTGCTTTCATCAACACTGACCTCAATCTGGTATCTGCTGATATCCTTAATTGTTAGAGCATCTCCACTACTATAATAACTGCCTTCTTCCAGATAAAGATCGGTTATTATACCTGCAAAAGGAGCCCGTAGATCCAGGTTCTCCAGGTTATTTTTAACCAATTCCAGATTAAGCCTGGCTTCTTCTATCTCATTCCGGGACCCATTAATTAAGGCCCTGTTATAGGCATTCTCCCTCTGCAGATAAGTCAAGCGGGCCTCTGTTTTGTCCAGTTCGATCAGCAATTGCCCCTTTTCAACAAAATCCCCTTTCTTGACATGGATCTTTTCTACCTTCACACTACCGGTCCTGGCCGGAAAATTTAAATTTTCCTGGTGGATTGGTTCTATAAAACCCTCTGCAGAAATAGTCTCTCTAATATTTCCCTTCCCCACCTTTATAGTCATCCCTGGCCTCATGGGGTCCAGAGCAAGCTCTTTAGGCTGAAATTTACTCCTTATATATAGCCCTGCCAGGATAAGAACAATTACGACAACAATGATTTTCCAGTATTTTTTTATCATCACTCCACCCCTCCTATTAATTCAGAGAGTAGTTCCTGATCCAGGAAATTAAGGAAGTCCAGGCTGGTCATAAATAAGTCATCTTCCAGGGACTGTAATGATATCCTGGCTTCTGCTGCAGCAACCCATTTTTCCTGATAATCCAGGTAATTTATATGGCCCAGAGCCAGTTGTTTTTCTGCCAGTTCCAGCTCATTTTGACTTCTGGCTATATTTAATTCCCCTCTCCTTAAGGCCATAAAAGCCAGTTCCAGTTTATCCAGTTTTTGTTTCAATTCCTGCTCCAACTGCCTGTAGATCTCTTCATAATTGAGCAGATTCTCTGCCAGGGCCTTTTCTTTGTCCTCTACAGCCTGCTTATGCTGGCCCCCATCATAAAGGGCATAGGATAAATTCAAGCCAACTCTCAAATTATCAGTGGCTGAACTATAATTACTATTTAAATTTACCCGAGGGCCGCCTTCCTTCTTCAGCCAGTCCAGTTCTTGCCCCAGGATTTCCCTCTCTACCAGGTTTGCCTCTAACCTAGCATTATTTTTCTTCACCAGCTCCATCAGGCTACTTCTATCCTGGGCCAGGAATTCCTCCAGGTGGGCTTCTGCCTTGCTCCTTAGCCCCTCCAGGTAGCTGGTATTATCCCTGATAACCAGCTCTTCCTCCGGGGCAAAACCCAGCTCCTGCAGGAAATTAAAACGGAGGTTTTCCAGGTTATTCTCTGCTTCCTGCAGGGAATAACGGGCATTTTCCAGGCTCAGCCGGGCCAGTAGAATATCATTTTCCCCTGCATCCCCTATCTCTTCCCTGGCCAGGACCCTCTCCAGATTTGTTTCTGCCTTCTGGAGATTCTGCTGGTAGATTTCCAGCCGGCTATTCATCCTCTCCAGGTTGAAATATGTTTCTATCCAGGAAAGAAGGGCACTGACCTTACTGGCTGCAAAGTTCCTTCTGGCCTTGATAAGTTCCAGTTCACCCTTATATATACCCCGGGCCAAATCTGTAGGTACCAGGGGGTAAAGGGATTTGGTGATATTTATACTAAAAGAGGGATCCCCACCTTCCTTGATATTAAGCCCAGGACTCAGTCTCAAACCAGACAAATACGATTTATCAGCAGAGATATTAATACTATAAGCATTGCTGCTGCTATTCCCTGGCTTTGGCTGCTTATCCCCTGTAATATCCTGGCTATAATTGGCCCCAAGATCCACCTGCCATTTTAACTGCACAGGGTCTTCCAGATTTTTCTCCTGCCTCTGGAGTTCTTCATAAGCAGAACGGAGATTCCTGTTATTCTCCAGGGCAAAGGCAAGGGCCTCTTCCAGGCTTAACTCTCTGGCAAAAAGGCTCCCACCAGAGGCCAGGAGAAATACCAGCAAAAGATAGATTATCAAGCTCTTCTTTAGAAGCTCCTTCTTCATTTAGAAACACCCCTGTTCAGAATTTGGCGCAGGCCTTCCTCTGCCTGATATAAGTTGGCTATAGAGGAATAATAATTATAACGGGCCTGTAAGAGATTAAGTTCATATTCCATTACTTCTATTTTGCTGATTAAGCCAGCAGCATATTGTTTTTCCCTGATCCTGTATCTTTCCTCTGCCCCCTGGAGTCTTTCCTCATTTAGTTGAATCCGTTTATGGGCCTGCTGATACTGGTAATAAGCGTCCCGGACCTTATCCAGGAATTCCTCTTTCCTTTTTTCCAATTCCAGCCTGGCCACCTCCAGGGCTTTTTCCTTTATTTTTTTATCCAATTCTGCAGCAGAAATCCCTGCCCTTTCCTGGTCTATCTCT
This sequence comes from Halothermothrix sp. DTU029, assembly GCA_001512435.1. Classification (GTDB taxonomy): domain Bacteria; phylum Bacillota; class Halanaerobiia; order Halanaerobiales; family DTU029; genus DTU029. Next base: position 12,109 of record LFRS01000061.1, read on the forward strand.
GCCAGGACCAGCTCTAATCTGGCCAGTTCCAGCTCAGTGCTATTTGCCAGGGCTATCTCCAGGGCTTCTGCTTCCGAAAGGGGCCATTTCTCCCTATAAGTAAGTCCAGCTAATTCCAGTTCTCCTTCCAGGGGATCCAGCTGCCTGCTAAATTCCTTTATCCGCTGTTGATAATCATCCCTGGCTATGGCCAGGTTA
>LFRS01000105.1:0-8263 GCA_001512435.1 Halothermothrix sp. DTU029
AAAAACGGTGATCCTAATGGAATAGATATTACAGGGGAGGAACAGCCCTATTGGGCTCCCTATACGGCTGAAGAACCATACGGAATGCTGTTTGGAGATAAGCCTGAGTTTCTAAGAGAAAAACCCGATGAACTGATGGAATTTCTGGTAGACCAGTATTTTAAGCGCAGAGTTTAAGTTCTTAGCTCTGTATGCAGCTACTGGAAGAATCGATGGGAGATGATAATAAAATGACTAATGCAAGCAGTATTTTAGTCTATACCAGAACTACAATACCTGAATCTTATCCGGGCCATCTGGCAAACAGTATTCATTTTGCATATAGCAACGATGGTAAAGTCTTTAAGCCTTTAAACCAAAACTATGGTATACTGTTTGCCCTGGCGGAAATTGATGAAAAAAATGTAATTAAGGCCAAAGGATTAAAAAACCCATATATTTTTCAAACTGCTGACGGACATTTTGGTATTCTTGCTGTAAAGACCAACTATGATGGCAGCAATGACCAGGAGAGCAGGGGTAATGCCCTGCTCTGGCTTTCACCAGATTTAATCAAATTTGAAGAACAGGTTTTGCTGGATTTGCAGAAGGATCTTTATGTGGAACGGGTTATCTGTCAATACAATCCTGATAGGGGCATATATCAGCTGTATTGGCAGGGAGTGGATGGTAATTTCTATTGCAATACCATGGCTGATCTAAAAGATAAAGATAGTATATCTGCAGCAGAAAAAATAGGTACCTGGCCTGTTTCACCCGGTGATGAAGTAGAGTATTTAAGACTTCCAGAAGGGGCCATTCCAGGGAACACTATCACAATAAAGGAAGAGCTTATGGATAAAATTCGGGAAAAATGGTCCCCGCTGGAGAACATAGCAATAGAAGTGCCGGAATTAATTTCTGCTAAATCGGAAGAAGATGTGGCAGCTGTAAAGGCGAGAGCAATTTATTCAGATGCTTCTACGGCAACAAAACAGGTAAAATGGGATACAGAGCTTATTGATTTTTCAAAACCTGGTACCTATGAAATTAGTGGTACAGTTGTTCAAGACAAGTATGAATTTCCTCTGGCTGTAGGATATGCTGATCCTGTAATCATCAGATGGAAAGGCAAATACTATTTTGTCGCCACAAATGATAATGTCAATAATATCGGTATCTTTGTCCGGAAGGGCGATAGAGTAGCTGAATTCTTTAAAGAAGATTTTACCGAGTACCTGATTCTGGATAAGGATGAAGAACGGGGACTGGTTCAAACTTTCTGGGCCCCGGAATTTCATGTTATCAGAGGGCAGCTGTATATCTTCTTTGCTGTAAGTGGTAAAGAATGGGGTCCACAGTGCCATGTCATGAAACTGAAAGAAGGAGGAGAGATAACAGATCCGGACAGCTGGTCTGATCCCATTCGAGTGCTTAAAAAGGATGGCAGCTATCTCTGTGAAACAGGCATAACCCTTGATATGACTTATTTTGAGCTTGAGGGGGTTTCCTATGTGGTCTGGTCCGAACGCTATAACATTGGAACCCCTGATGATTCAGGTTCCATGTTATATATTGCTACTGTAGATTCCGAGCAACCTTGGCAGTTAACGTCTGACCCGGTTCTCCTGTCAAGACCCCTTTATGGATGGGAAAATGTAGAAGGGACCATCAATAATGAGGGGCCCTACCCATTGATTACTGATTCCCATGTCTATATTGCTTATTCCGGAGGAGCAGCTAATGGTTATACTTATGCTGTTGGCCTCCTGTCCATTGAAAAAGGCAAAGATTTGCTGGATGTAAATAACTGGTATAAGAGGCCGACACCAGCACTATCCTTTTACTCTATTGCAGGTGAGTATGGGCCTGGCCATAATGCCTTTTATACCGATGAAAATGGTGATGTGATGATTACTTACCATGCAGAACCAGACATGGGTGGCAATAAACGGTGTTCTGCCATCAGGCGGGTTCATTTTGATATTGATGGTGAGCCAAGATTAGACCTGTCATATGAATGTGATCTAAATAGTGAGTTGACTGGGGTGAAAATGAAAGTCATTGTTCAGGAATAGGGTAAAGGCAATAAGGCCATACCAGCGGTGAAGGTGGGCAATGAATAATTTGCAGGTAATAGGACTTTTGCTGTATACAATATGTTTGTAATGATAAAGGAGTGGTCAGCCAGTGAAAATGCAAACCTTCGTCAAGGTAGCAGATGGAGTAATTTTACAAACTACTAAAGGACAGATGAAAGTTCAAGTTTGCAATACCAGGATTATCCGTGTTGTGTATACTCTCAATGATGATTTTAGCAGCAAGGAGAGTCTGATGGTTGTTCAGAGGGATTTTGCTCCTGTTCTCTGGAACTTGGAGGAAACAGACCAGTTTATTGAGATTGCAACTGAGGAATTGCACTTGAAGATCAATAAAGAAACCTGTGCTTTTACTTATTTTGATAGACAAGGCAAACTCTTGATGAAAGAACCAGATGGGGGAGGAAAACATTTAATACCTACCGAAGTAAGTAAAACAGTATTTGCTCAGGATACGGTTATAAAATCAGAAACGAGTGCTGATGGTGTAAAAGTCAGGGCAGAAGATGCTGGAACAGTACTGGATAGAATCGCCTATCATTGGAAACTGGAGTTTGAGTGGGATAAAAACGAAGCCTTATATGGGCTGGGTTCCTATGAAGAAGGAATATTTAACTATCGCAATCACCACCAATATCTGTACCAGCAAAATATGCGGGTTGTTGTGCCGTGTTTAGTTTCTACCAAGGGCTATGGGCTTTTGTTTGACAGCTACTCATTTATGACATTTCACGATGATGTTTACGGTTCCTATATCTGGTCAGATGTTAATGATGAACTTGATTATTATTTTATCTATGGGCCTGAGTTTGATGGAATAGTATCCGGTTATCGTTATCTTACAGGCCAGGTGCCAATGTTCCCCAGATGGGCTTTTGGCTATATCCAATCTAAAGAGCGTTACACTAATCAGGCTGAACTTATCTCTATAGTTCAGGAATACAGGGAACGCAAGATACCACTGGATGTGATCGTATTAGACTGGATGTCCTGGGAAGGAAATTACTGGGGACAAAAATCCCTGGATCCCGAACGTTTTCCTGATCCAGAGCAAATGATGGAAGAATTACATAGACTTAATGCCAGACTAATGGTTTCAATCTGGCCAAATATGCAAAATGATGGTCCAGACCTATTGGAAATGAAGGAAAAGGGTTTCTTGCTTGGTAATCAATCCACCTATGATGCCTTTAATGAAGAGGCAAGAAAACTCTATTGGAAACAGGCCCATGAGGGTTTATTCTCAAAAGGGATTGATGCCTGGTGGTGTGATTGTACCGAACCATTTGAAAATGATTGGCGAGGGGAGGTCAAGCCTGAACCTGAACAGAGGATCTGGTTGAATGTTGGTGAAGCAAAGAAATATATAGATCCGCAGTATATCAATGCCTATTCCCTCCTGCACTCCCAGGGGATATATGATGGACAAAGGGCTACAACAGAAAGCAAGCGGGTTGTTAATTTGACACGATCTGGCTATGCCGGCCAACAGCGCTATGCTACAATTACCTGGTCAGGGGATATTACTGCCAAATGGGATACATTAAAGAAACAAATTGCTGATGGATTGAATTTTTGCGTTACAGGAATCCCTTATTGGACACTGGACATAGGTGGCTTTTTTGTCAGCAAGCGGGAACATGCCTGGTTCTGGGACGGAGACTTTGATGCTGGCTGTGAGGATTTAGGCTATAGAGAATTGTATCTACGCTGGTTCCAGTATGGTACTTTTCTACCTATATTTCGTTCACATGGAACAGATACTCCCAGAGAAGTGTGGCGTTTTGGCGAAAGAGGAACAGTTTTCTACGATACACTGGTTAAATTTGATTATCTGCGCTACCGCTTGATCCCTTATATATACTCTCTGGCCTGGCAGGTAAGCAGTAGGGCATACACAATTATGCGGGCCTTACCTTTTGATTTTAGACATGATGAGAAAACCTATGATATTGGAGACCAGTATATGTTTGGACCGGCTTTTTTAGTTAATCCTGTCACTGAGCCCATGTATTATCAGAGTGGGTCAAGAAGGCTGGAGGGTGTAGAGAAGGTAAGAGAAGTATATTTACCTGCTGGTACAAGCTGGTATGATTTCTGGACTGGTGAACAGTATCAAGGTGGCCAGACAATCAAGGCCAGTGCCGGGCTTGAGACGATGCCACTGTACGTTAAAGCTGGATCTATTGTACCCATGGGGCCAAAAATCCAGTATACCTCGGAAAAAGAAGATCCTATTGAGCTAAGAATTTATCCTGGGGCAGATGCCAGGTTTGAGCTATATTTTGACGAAGGCGATAATTATAATTATGAAAAAGGCCAGTATCAGCTAATTACAATTAGCTGGGATGATCGGAAGAGGAAATTGCATTTCTCTAAACCTACAGGAAAAGGCTATACTGGCATGCCTGAAGAAAGAACTTTCAGGGTGCTTATTGTTGCTCAAAACCATGGTATTGGTATTGAAGAAACGCCCAGGGTGGACAAAGTAGTTGTTTATAAAGGGCAAACTTTAACCTGTGATTTTTAATCAAATATGGCCGGGAAAAACTTATGAAACATGATTTTTATTTGAGTTAAAGCTCGGCAGATGCCTGGCCAGATGCAATGTGATAAATTATCATCTGATATAGAATAAGATAACAGGGAGGTATTGTTCTTGGCTGGAGAAATGGCTATGCCTACAGGCCCTCATCCGTCAGCATGGGTTTATCAGGCTGACGAAGCTGAACTGGCTGGCGGTGCACGAATAGAATCTATAAACAAGGGCTATACGGGGCAAAAGGGATATGTAGCGGGATACTTTGATAGTAGTACAGCTGCGACAACTTTCAAAGTGGAAGTGCCTACTGATGGCGAATATTATATATCTCTGCGGTATGCCGCAGGAGCAGCGGGAAATTGGAATGGGGATAGAGTTCTTGGTTTATCTATTAACAATGAAGGTGTATACCACGTTAAGTTTAAGAGTATCAGCCAATCATGGGATGTCTGGTCTGAATGTGTACAGAAAGTAAGTCTAAAAATGGGAATGAATACAGTAACCTACATGTGTTTAACTGAGAACGATAATTCTGACTGTATAAATTTGGATCGCTTATCTGTATGGCCTTATGACACCAACCCCACTATAACTCATATTGTCTTTGACAAAAGTACATATATAGTCAGCAAAAATTATACGATTCGTAGTAAAATTTTTCAGGTTGATTCTAACGGGGTTCTACTGGAAAATATTGTGCCAGTGGTTTTTAGCTCTTCTAATTCCAGCATTATGGTGGTTGATGAACAGACAGGAGTTATTAAGGGAATAAGGGAAGGTATTGCTGTTATTCAGGCAAAGAGCAATGGCTTTTGTGGGGAAGCGGTTGTAAGGGTAGAGGCCAATCCATCTGTAACAGTAGATTTCGCATCAATTACCCGAACTGTAGATCCCAGTACCTTTGGTTATATTCTGACACCAAACTATAATGTGCCTGACAGCCGCATGACTTTACTTGGACCACTGCTAAATCGTGAGACCATCCCTGCTCAAAATTTCCAGGCTATCAGCGATTTAGATGGCTCATATTACATTTATGAGGATAGTATCCTACAGCGCAGTTTGGAGTCTTATCAACGAGCTAAAGCGAATGGTTTAAAGTGGTATATGCTTTTGGGTATGAGTCCCTCCTGGGCAGCACCAAGCAAAGGCCCAATCGACTCATGGAAAAATGAAGCGAAGAAATCACCGGTTGAACAGGCACGATTTAAACAGTATATAAAAGACGTGTTGCAATATTATAAAGATCATGGTGCTAAGCCTGATTTCGCTGATTTAACTAATGAATACTGGACAGGTACAGAGGAAACCTTTAAAGGTAATTGGGAGGCTCTGCACGAGGTGTTTCCAGATTTTATCCCTGCAGTGGGGCCAGGTGGTGTTGGATTTGATGGGATCCCGGATTTTTACATCCCCTTTGCAAGTTCCAATCAAATAACTCTGGAAGGACCTGCGTGGCATGAATTTTGGGTTCATGATCGTTATGCAACATTCAATCATTTGCAGGAAAGAAAAAAAGTAATTGAAGATCTGCAGTTTCAATATCCAGAAAGTAATGGTATGTATATCATCTGGGAAGAAAACAATGCAGGTTCAAAAGATGCGACTGACTGGACCCGTAGCATGGCAAACGTGATCAGGACAGGTATTACACATAATATCAAGGGTTGTTTAGAACCTCACAATGCCAATGGCATGAGCGATTTATTAACTACTAATCTTATTCAGGCAAATCCTGCAGCAAGACGGCCTATCTGGTGGGTATACTATATGTTTTCCCAGTTGTCAGGAGAGTATGTTGACGTTCTCACTGAAGGCACAGATGAGTTTACAGCTGCTGCCTGTATGGATGAAGATGAATTGAAAATAGTATTTGCAAAAAATGATTGTGCCGGATCAGTTGAACTGAAGTTAAAGAACCAGCCTTTTGCTGGACAAGATATTAGGGTTGATCTGTATAAGATTACCAACAGCGAAAACAATGGTTTGGAGTTTCAATACAGTTTAGAACCAATTTCTACTTCAAATAAAAACCTTGAGCTTTCTATCGAAGATGTAAATGCTAATGAATCCTGGCTGCTTATAATTAAGAGGTCTAAAACACGACCCGGCTTTTTCCATCCGCTGACACCAGATGATGGTGAAGTTGTAACTCCTTCGCCAACATTAACCTGGTCTAAAGCACAGGACGCAGTTACTTATACAATCAAAATAGCTACGGATCGAGATTTTACCAAATTGCTGCTCTGTGAATCAGGGATAAAAACAACTAGCTATACTGTTAAAGAAGGCTTAGAAATTGGTCACAGATATTATTGGACGGTCTTTGCTGAAAATGAATATGGAGTTAGACCTGTATCAAATAATGCTTACTATACATTTTTAGTTGGTGAAAACACTAAGGTTCCGGGACAATTTGGTCCTTTCTTGCCATCTTTAAATGCTCCGAACCAGCCTACCAGACCAGAATTTCAGTGGTCTCCAGCATATAATGCTGATTCTTATAGGCTGGTTGTATCGAAAAATCCAGATCTCTCGGCTCCTGTGATCGATAAATCCGGTATAACCAGTGTAAGAGACACTGGCATGTATGGTCCGAACTCTCTCGTTTATTACCAGGTAGAGGAAAATCTCGATTATGATACTCAGTACTATTGGAAGGTATATGCGGTTAATTCCCATGGAGAAAGGCCAATGAACGGACCATTACGTTATTTTACCACAAAGGCAGACGGTGATGTGCCTAAGGAGTTTAGCCTAACTTTCCCTGCTGATGGTGCAGTGAATATTTCTGCCAGGGCTGAGCTTTGTTGGGAGGTATCTAAAAATGCATTTTTCTACAAGCTGGAAGTATCAGATAATCCAGATTTATCAAATCCAGTCATTGTTCGGGATCGGATGATTTACAATAAGTATACCGTTGAGCCTAATCTATTAAAACCAGATACAGTTTACTACTGGCGTGTCACTGCCTATACCAAAGATTTAGCCCATTCGATGAAGGCTGATTCAGGCCAAATTCGTAGCTTTAGAACAGAAGTGGTGCCCTGTTCACCATTATTGTATGCTGTGCAGCCAGGCGATGGAGAGGTTAAGCTCTGGTTTAGGTTATCAGACGGGGCAGATTCTTACAAAATTATGTATGGTACCAGTCCGGATGTCTATGAACATGTGATAGCCGGTGTAAAGGAAAGCCCATTTATCGTAACAGGACTCAGGAACGGCACTAGTTATTATTTTAGTGTTGTGGCAACTAATCAAAACGGCGATAGTTCAATCTGGAACGAAAGAGTAGCAGTGCCACTAAGCCTTTCTGGATTTTCTGGTTAATTGGAACCCGGAGAAGAGGTAACAGGAGATATTTACTTTAAATTTGAATAAAAGATAAATATTTATAATAAACCCCTTTCTATTCCATAATAAATAATGCCGTTACGGTGTTATACCGTCATAATCTAACAACATTAGGTTATGGTGTATTTATGTGTTCCTACTAATTACAGGATAAATGGGATAGAAAGGGGATTTTTTTGGATATATTGAATGTGACTATCAAGTTAGTGGTCGGCTTTATATCACTCTTCCTGGTGACCAGGCTTTTAGGTAAGACCCAGATCAACCAGATTACCCCCTTTGATTTTGT
>LFRS01000105.1:8300-11941 GCA_001512435.1 Halothermothrix sp. DTU029
ATGCTGGATATCAATACCCTGCTGGAGATGTTGCGGCAGAAGGATGTTTTTACTATACAGGATGTGGAGTATGCCATCCTGGAGGCCAGTGGCACCCTCAGTGTCCTGAAAAAATCTGCTGCCCAGCCAGTGAGCAGGGAAGATTTACAGCTGCCGGTTAAATCGGTTAACCTGGCCACCGCTATCATCATCGATGGAGAGCTTTTGTGGCGGGACCTGGAAATTACCGGATTGAATATAAAGGATTTAAAGGAAGAGATTGAAAAAAGGGGCTATAAAGATGTAAAAGATATTTTTTATGCTGAATGGATGGAGGGGAGAGGGCTAATTATTCAGGGTTATACGGATTAACCTGTTTCTTGATTGGTGTAAATTGACAGTATTTTATCCCCTGCCTTTTCTTATACTATTTATGAAAGAAAATAAAGAAGGAGGGGATAATGAGATGGCCCAAATATCTAATATGGAGTTGGAAAACCTAAGGCATCTGATCAGTTCAGAGCAACTTTGTTATGCCAAGGCTAAGGTTTTTGCCCAACATGTCAATGATCCTCAACTGAAGAATTATCTGGAAAAACAGGCCCGTAGTGCTGAGCAGAGCATTCAGAATTTAAACCAGTTTTTCTTTTCCTGAAATATTGCAGAATAGAAAGGAGTATTTCCATGTTAAGGGATCAGGATTGTGCCCTGGATTTTTTGTTTGGTGTTAAGGCCTCGATTATGGATTTGACCAGAGCAGCTGTAGAAGCAGAAAACCCCCGCTTAAAGCAGGTCTTGATACAGATGAGAAATCAGGCAGAACAAAGCCATGAGGAGATTTATAAGATTACAGAGAGGTTGAATGCCTATATTTCTGCTGCTCCGGCTGAATACCAGCATCTCCACAGGGTAAGCCAGTTTTTTCAGCAAAATCAACAGGACATGCAGAGAACTTTTGCTGAAAACCAACAATATGCCGGTATGGCCAGTACATATCAAGGCTCATACTATGGCCAGAATTATGGAGAAACTTCAGCCAGTGGCCAGTATCAGGGTGGAACATCTTATTATGAAAATATAAACCCAGTACAGGGACAGGGCAGCCAGTATTACCGTAATAAATAGTTGCTGGCTAAGGAAAATTTAATTAGAGCTATAAGAATTCAGCTTTCCATAAAAAGATTGGTAGATGGGCTTTTCCATTGTACCAGTCTTTTTTTTATTGTATAATTATAATAACTTTAGCAGGAGATAGAGATTGGCAGTTTCGAGAGGTGACGGATTTGAAATTATCTTTACCGGGCAATATAAGTAATAAAATTGTCAGAGCTATAGCAGAGTTCAATTTGATTGAAGATGGGGACCATATACTGGTAGGATTATCCGGAGGCAAGGATAGCAGTTTTCTCCTTTATGCCCTGGCTATCCTCAGGAAGTATCTTTCTCTTGATTTTCAGCTCTCAGCTATAACTATAGATCCTGGTTTTGCAGTAAATAATAATGATTATTTAAAGTGGCTCTGCCAGGAACTGGAGGTCCCTTATCATATAGAAAAAACGGAGATAGCCAGCTATATTTTGAGTGTAAAGGAGGGTACACCCTGTGCCAAATGTGCCCACTTCCGCCGGGGAGCCCTGGTGGATTATATGCGGAGGAATAAGATCAAGAAAGTAGCCTTTGGCCATCATTATGATGATGCAGTAGAGACCTTTTTAATGAGTATCCTTTATTCAGGCCAGATCCTTTCTTTGCAACCCAGGCGTTATTTGTCAGATAATGATATCTATATTATCAGGCCTTTAATATATATCAGGGAAAAATATATAATAGAAAATAGGAGCTTGTTTAATTACCAGCAAATTGAAAACCCCTGTCCTTTTGAGAAAACAACCAAAAGGGCAGAAACCAAAAATCAGTTGAAAAGTTATACCCGGAATAAACAGGTCTTTTTTAATCTGGCAGCAGCCATGAGAGAAGGGGTTCCGGTGGAACTCTGGCCGGCAAAGCCAGAGGAGGAACTTCTGGCCAGGAGAATGAAGGAGCTATGGTTTGGTAAGGAAGCTGGGGGGAGCTAATAAGGAGTTATTCCTGAGGAATTAGAATAATGTCAAGATTAAAGTAAAGAGAGGTTGATGTAATGGAGAAACTGGATTATTCCAGAGTAGAGAAGGTTATTGTCAAGTGGTTGCAGGAAAAGGTTGCAGCAGCAGGAGCCAGAGGGGCTGTTTTTGGCTTAAGTGGAGGAATTGATTCCGCAGTTGTTGCTGTTTTATGCCAGAAAGCCTTTGGCGATAATGCTCTGGGAGTGATTATGCCCTGTTATAGTAATAAAGAAGATGTAGAAGATGGGGTGCTTTTAGCAGAGGCCTTTGGTTTGAATTACCTTAATAGGGATCTGGGTCCGGTCCTGGATCAGTATCTGGAGATACTGGCAGAAGGAGGGCAAAGAGAGCCTGGAGATCTGGCCTTAGCCAATATGAAGCCCCGTTTAAGGATGATTGCCCTCTATTATTATGCAGCAAAGTACAATTACCTGGTAGTGGGTACTGATAACTGGAGTGAATTGAAGGTAGGCTATTTTACTAAATATGGTGACGGCGGAGTTGATATAAATCCCCTGGGCAGGCTGGTTAAGGCTGAAGTCTATGAACTGGCCAGGCACCTGGGAATACCAGAAAAGATTATTACAAAGACCCCTTCTGCTGGTCTCTGGCAGGGACAGAGTGATGAGGAGGAAATGGGCATCAGCTATCCAGTCCTGGACCATTATATCCTGACCGGTGAAGCCAGTCCTGAAGATAAAGAGCGTATAGAGGGCCTGGCCAGGAAGAATGCCCATAAGCTGCAGCCTGTTCCTGTACTGGCAAGGGAGGAGCTGGAATAGGCCCTGGTGAAGGGGTATAGCTAGGGCAGAAAATAGGAATGATACTTATATACAGGGGTACATATATACAGGAGATATAGGTTTAAAGCTCCTGTCAGACCAGGCTTTCTGCCAGAAAAGGGATTGAATTTTTATTTATTGCAGGAAAATCACCGTTTTTGTTGAATATAACTATATTAAATACTGAGAAATAAATATAAGGACTTAAATTCATTAAGGTATAAGGAGGCAAAAAAATGGATTTATCTGAATTTAAGATCAGTGATTTTATTAATATTGAGGGTGAACAGTCCCTGGGCAAAGTTGCCACAATATTATCAATTGTCGATGATAAGTATGATGATCAGATAATTGAGACTTTGAAAAAGGAAGGTTATAAACCGGTAATTACCAGGGCAGGTGGCAAGGGGGAGGATTTCAAAAATAAAATTTTGAGAAATTGCCTGGGAGCTGCCATTAAAGGTAATGTAATCACAGATAATGCCCAGGATCAGCGGGTACTGGCCCGGTGTGTAGAGAGGGCTATGGTAGACTTCAACAGCCCCATGACCAGTATTTCAGGAGCAGGTATCAAGATCGGGATTGTAAGCAAAGGAAAACACCTATCTGTAGCTTTATATGGTAAACTGGGTATTCCAGGTCTGGATATAGATCATGAAATTTCCGGAATGGGTATACATTATTACGGTTTAGTAGGTGGGGATGATTAATCTAAACAGTAAAAAATACAGGAGTGAAAGATTTGTCCTTAGCAAAAAGAGTATTCGCATATATCAAA
>LFRS01000070.1:0-7344 GCA_001512435.1 Halothermothrix sp. DTU029
TTGATAACTACTTTTTCTCCTTCTGCTGCCTGAAATGTAATCCTCCGTCTGTTGCTTAAACCTGAATTAACCGGCTTTACCCATTCCCGGTATACTCCTTCCCGGACAATAACAGTATCTCCGGCAACAGCAACAGAGGCAGCCTTATTAATGGTTAAAAAGGGATCATCTTTTGTACCTTTTCCCAGATCAGAACCACTTTTCGCCACATAATAAACAGTCATTTTATTCCTCCTCCTTTATTGCTATTATAATTATAGCCTCACATTAAATTTTCTATGTCACCAGTGAATTTCCCTCTTTTTCTCCCTTTGATTAGTTTCATTGTTCAGCAAATATTGTTATATTTATTTATATGGTTGTTTTGTATTTCTCTGGTTATTTTCTGTTTCTGCTAATTTTTAAAAACAAACCAGCCAAAATCAAAGTTAGAACCAGGGAGGAATACAAAAGTGACCTTCTGTTTTCCGGTTACTTTCTCTATTACAAACTCCCGCTCTTCATAGCCATCAGTCTGGCTAAACTCCACAATCTGGGTACTTTCTCCTTCTTCTCCGGAAAAACGAATATGAATAGTATTTTTATCAATAGGTGATCTTCCATAAATGGAGATTTTGGTGGCACCTTTTTCGGTAAAATCCATTTCCTCAAAAACCAGGGAAACATTGTTGCCAATCCCTTCAACACGATCATCTTTCAAAGTATAACTATCTCCATAGATATGGTCACATTCTGTTGCCAGATTTTTTTCAAAGGCCCGATTCTTCCTTTCAAAGGAAAAACCTTTAATATGAACCTTCTGATTGAAGACAAAAGTAATGGTAGTAATACCCTTAAGTCTCCTGGGTAACCTATAGGTTTCTGGCTGATAAACATTCCAGCGGGATTCTTTCTGATAAATAAGTTCTGCCAGTAGTTCACTACCCTCTTCCCCAGGAATCCCCTGCCAGATCTGAAAAGGATACTTTTCACTAGACAGAGCAAAGATAGGAATAGTAATTGTATCTGAACCATAAGGGCCAAAATCAATATTATAAAATCCTACCTGGGTCTCTCCATCCCGGGCTGTTGCAACCCCCTTTTCATTACCATTGGTCAGTTCACCCTTGCTATAGTCGTAAAGCCCGGCAGATATAAAAACATAGGGATCTTTATAAAGTGTACCTAGGCCAGTTGCCTTAAATTCCAATTCTGAAATCAATTTGACTTTTTCAGTACCATTCCTACTCATGGCCCGGAGACGAAACTCTCCATCAGCCAGGGCTGTTATCTTCACCCGGTGGTCAAAGCCTTCTCCTCCAGATTCAAGCTTTTCTATTTGAGCAATATTTAGCTCTATACCAGCATCATTTACTATTTTCCATTCCAGATCCCGATAAGAGCAGTTTTCCGGAAAAATACGGGCCTGGACATAGATCTCCTTTTTATTCTCAGTAAAAGTCTGGCCATCTTCAGTGATAAGTTCGATTTTTCTAACAGGTATTTCTTCTTCCCTGCCCATTACAATTGGCATATCCTGGTTCTCTATAATGGCTGTAATACCTTCTATAAAGTTTCTATCCTTTACAGGTAATGATTCAAATACTGCCTCTGCATCTTCCAGGCCTTTAGAGGATACTCTAAGCTTAATCTCTCCTGGCTCCAGTGTTGCTGCTATAATAGCCATTAATTTTCCACTGAATAACCTTCTGCTTTTCCCTTTGTACTGATCAAAATCTGTGCTATCTCCATTATCCAGACCCACTAGACGACCGGCTCCTTCTACTTCAATATGGACCCGATTACTGGCATTTTCCACTGGATTGCCCTCTTTATCTTCCATACTAATTTCAACAAAGATCAGATCTCTACCATCTGCCAGTAGTTTTGTCTTATCAGCTTTTAGACAAATCTTTGCTGGATCACCAAAGGATCTCCTGCTGGCTGTTGCTATAATATTACCCTTTTCATCATAGGCAATAGCCTTAATTTCACCTTCCTCATAAGGTACTTTCCACCAGCCCACCAATTTTTCCCCTTTTTTCTGGTCAATATTATAGGTACCAATAGTTCTGCCATTTACCTGTAATTCCACTACAGGGGCATTAGAACAAACCAGGATATCAATTATTTGTCCTGGATTAAAGTCCCAATAAGGGAAGATATGGACCATGGGATTTTCCCGGTAATCTGTCCAGGCTGCCTGATAGATATAGTAAGAATCCTTCTTGAAGGTAGCAGTATCCACCTGGCCAAAATAAGAGTTTTTGGTGTGATAAGGTGTAGGCTCACCGATATAATCAAAACCAGTCCAGATAAATTGGCCCAAAGAGAATGGTACATCCCGATCAGATATAATACAGGCCTCTGTAGACTTTGCTCCCCAACTGGTACTACTATTGCCCAGGGAGGAACACTGTTCATCATCATCAGCAAGCACTGATTGCTCATAGGGGAAATGATAGACTCCCCTGCTCTGCACAACAGAACCGGTCTCACTGCCATAGATAACCCAGTCCGGATATATTTGGTGATGGTCCTGGTATAATTTCTCACCATAATTATAGCCAACAACTTTCAGGATATCGGCACACTTTTGTGTATTTTCCCAGCCCAGATAATTGGAGCCAAAAGTAATCTTTCCATTTCCTTTTGGGTCATGTTTTTCTACTTCTTCCTTCAGCATCCTGGTCAATTCCAGGCCTCTTTCATTAGCGTGAGTATCATAAACTTCATTGCCAATACTCCACATGATTAGACTGGGGTGATTTCTATCCCGTCTTACCCAGCTCTTTACATCTTTCTTATACCAATCTTTAAAAAACCGGGCATAATCGTAGGTGGTTTTTGGCCTTTCCCACATATCGAAAGCCTCTGATACCACCAGAAAGCCCATCTCATCAGCCAGATCCATAAACTCTACAGCTGGCATATTATGGGCTGTCCTGAGGGCATTAACCCCCATCTCCTTCAAAATCTGAAATCTTCTTTTTAGGGCATTTTTGTTAAAGGCCGCTCCCAGTGCCCCCAGATCATGGTGTTCGCAGACCCCGTTTAATTTCATCCTCTTACCGTTTAAAATAAATCCTTCCTGTGGATCCAGTTCAACTATACGGAAACCAATATTTTGAACTATAGTTTCAATTATTTCTATATCGCCATTACCATCTTTTGGTACAGTTTTTAGTTGGGTTTTTAATTGATAGAGAACAGGTTCCTCAGGACTCCATAGTAAAGGGTTTTCAACAAAGAGTCTTTGTTGATTAACTTGAATAGAAACAGCAGGATCAGGAATAACCCTGTCTGAACCAGAAACTAAAAGCTGATCTTTGTAAATGATTTGATGGGTAAGCTCTACTTCTTCGTGAAGATTCATTTCAGTATCTATTTCTACCTGCCAGCCTGTCCCTTTATCTGCTGTTGAAACATAAATACCGTCTGTTAAAATATAATTTCTACTCCGTCTATTTAACCAGACATTACGGTATATTCCAGCCCCGGAATACCATCTGCTATTTGGACTCTGGTAAACTACCTTGAGCAGTATTTCATTCTCTCCTTCTTTCAGGAAAGTAGTAATATAATGTTCAAAGGAAGAATAACCATATTTCCATTCACCAACAAATTGACCGTTTATGTAAAGGAAAGAATCCATATAGACACCTTCAAAATAGAGTGAAACCTCTTCTCCTATTGATTCCCTGTTATAGTTAAACCTCTTTCGGTACCAGCCAATACTGTTTTCATAGAGATTCAAAGTATTATAGATTAACCAGTCATGAGGTATATCCACTTTTTCATATTGCAAATTTGCGGGATCTTTTGTCTCAAGTCCACTCTTGGCAAATTCCCAACCATCGTTAAAAAGTATCTTCCTGTTTATAGTTTTAAATCCTTTCCCTTGTAACTCGTTATCGTGATTAAACAAATCCTGCTCCACCCCCTTATAATGTTTTATATAAATTTATAATAGAATATTATATAATAAAGGTTTTTTCACTTAATTAGAACAATGTGCTAATGTCAAGTTTTCTTTATTTTGAAAAATGATCCTTTCTGTAAGGGTGAAACTTTTTATGCTCTAACAGAAAATCCAAACTCAAACTCCTCTTCACAAAGCTGATACCTGGCCTCCAGTCTAGGACCACAGGAACCAGAACCACTTCCACTCTGCTTGTAGTCAATACAGAGTATCACACTATCGGCTTCCTCCAATTCATAATTGTGTCTTTTACTTTCCAGTTCCTCCTGAGTATAAACAGAAGCATTAAAGCTAAATTCTTCTTTTCCCATAAAAACTGCAAATACTTTATCCTCTGATGAAAGTTTTACAAATCTGGTTCCATAATGACTTCCATTTTCCTGTGGCCGGATATAATCTTCATGAAGCGAACGCACATCAGTCTGGAAACGCCTTTGAATAGATGCCCTGTGTTTATCAATATAGCTCTCATAAGGACCATATCCAAAATAATCTACATTCTCCATATCCTTTTTCAGGAAAAATCTTACCCCAAAGCGAGGCAGGTAAGGAAGTCCTTTTGTTTTCTCTGCTCCAATTTGGCAGGTGAGTTCCCCATATATATCTATTCTCCATTCCACCGTAAGCTTAAGTACCCTTGCTCTTGCCAGGGGTGTCAGCGATAGTTCATAGATTACTGAAATATAGCCTTCCTCCCTATTCACTTTTTCAGAAAGGACTTTTGTCCTCAACATATGGTAACCAGCCTTATACCAATCCCATTTAATTGCGTTATCATTATCTATAGGCGCTCTCCAGATAT
Organism: Halothermothrix sp. DTU029; assembly: GCA_001512435.1. Lineage (GTDB taxonomy): Bacteria > Bacillota > Halanaerobiia > Halanaerobiales > DTU029 > DTU029. The sequence goes on from LFRS01000070.1 coordinate 4,764, forward strand.
TCCATTCAGCAGGCCGGTTAAAGTATTCCTTGCCATTCTTACAAACCTGTTTAATACATCCGTTTAACCTGTTAAAATGGTAGGCAAAATAATCTCCTGTAACGATCAGTTCAGTTGCTGTAAAATTAATAGACAAAGCACTCCTTGTCGCAGAACCAAATCCCAACTCCTTTTTCCAATCAGCTTTATAGCTGTTCAGATATTGCTCTCTTCCAAAAATATGCCCTGCTCTTAGCATGCCTTTATCCTTGAGCAGGAAATATTCAAACACCAGTGAGTTATCCGCCCTTTTCTGTTCCTTTGCGGTAATCTCCAGTATCAACTCCTCCCCTGCAGCTATCGGGAGAGAATAAGTTTCCGTTTCCTGTTCAACACCATTTACCAGCCATATTACACGAAGACCAACCAGGTCAGTGATATCCAGAAAATCATATAAATTGCGAAATACATATCTGTTTTCGTCAAGACGACTGCTACGGACAGGCCGGAGAACATTCTTATACTCCAGAAGGCCTGTATGGGGTGTTCTATCCGGATATACAAGTCCATCCACACAGAAATTTCCATCATGCATCAGTTCTCCAAAATCCCCGCCATAAGCATACTTTTTCCGACCCTTTTCTTCACCCAGATATATGGCATGATCGCACCATTCCCATACAAACATTCCGATAAACTTGTCATATTTATAAAGCAACTGGATGTAATCCTCATAATCACCGGCACCATTACCCATGGAATGGCAGCACTCGCAAAGTAAAAAACCCCTATGTTCATCAGGATTTGTTACAAAATCCTCCACGTCTTTTAATGACGTATACATGCGGCTGGCAATCTCGAACATAGATATATCATTTTTATGCCCACAACTTTCATGAGATTCGCCTTCATAATGCAGTATTCTTGTGGGATCCTCATTTACAAGCCAGCGGGCAGCACGTTCAAAATTCACACCATACCCTGCTTCATTTCCCATAGACCAGAATAGGACACTGGACTGATTCTTATCCCTTTCATAAAGCCGTTGAATTCTGTCCAGTATAGGAACATAACATCTTTCATCCATTGCCAGCATACCGAAATTAATATTGTACCCGCCACCATACAGGTCCACAACACCATGGCACTCCAGATCGGCTTCATCTATCACGTAAAAGCCATGTCTGTTACACAATTCCAGAAACCAGGGCGCATTTGGATAATGTGCAGTACGGATGGCATTTATGTTATGCTCCTTCATCAATTTCAAATCCTGGATAGCCTGTTCCTTGCTGATGGTATAACCAGTTATAGGATCACTGTCATGCCGATTTACACCCTTTAACTTGATCTTCTTCCCATTTAACATTAACCTGCCATTCTCGATATAACATTTGCGGATACCCACATCCTGTACAATTACCTCACCAGCTGTCTTGATTGCCAACCTGTATAGGTTCGGTTCTTCAGCATTCCACAACAACGGATTATCTACCAACAACTCTACTTCATTCTCTTCTGTCTGTACTTCACAAACACATTTCCCATCAGGTGCAAAGAGAGACAATTCTGCAATATCTTCTTCTCCCTTATACTCCAGATTTATACGTACCAGCGCTTTTTTGTAATCATTGGAGCAATCTGTGATTACTTTAAAGTCTCTTAAATGATTTTCAGGCCGTACCAACAGATATACGTCTCTGAATATTCCTGACATCCTTAACTTATCCTGATCCTCAAAATAAGTTCCGTCACACCATTTTAATACCAGAACCGTTAAACTATTTTCCCCATTATGCAGATATTTAGTAATATCAAATTCACTGGTAGAATGGGATACCTGGCTATATCCGGCATAATTTCCATTAACAAAAAGATAAAAGCAGGAATCTACACCTTCAAAATTTATATAAACCTGCTTGCCCTGAAAATCCATCAGGTTAAACTTCCGATAATAGAGACCACAGGGATTTTGATCAGGAACATAGGGAAAATCAAATGGAATAGGATAACTTACATTAATATATTGATGATTGTCATAACCATACATCTGCCAACAGGAAGGAACAGTGATACGATCTTTACATAATCCATCTGCTTCCAGATAAAAGTTCTCCGGGAGTTCATAAATACCGTTATAAAAACGAAACCCCCATTCCCCGTTTAACAGTATCTTTGCTTTTGAGGGATCCTCTTTCATTGCGCTGTTAAAATCTTCTACAGGATAGGGTATATAATAAGCCCGATTTTCTTCTGTATTTACATGTAGCTTTTCAGGATTTTCATGGCACCACTCAAACATTAGATTAACCTCCTCTTTATTATTTCATACTTCTGTATATATCGTACCTTATTAATACTATATTTTTAGATTAGAAGAAAAGCTATTTAAATAATTCGGCTACAAACTAAAATATCCTTTTATAAACCAACAATAAGTACTAAAACATGAAAAATATCTGAACATTTACTGCCTTTTCACAAAAAAACCTGACATGAAGTCAGGTTATAAAAATCTATCTATTATATTATAGCCCTCTTACTCATCTGGCCGGCCTCCAGGACCTTCCTTAAATAATATCCCGTATAGGAGGCCTCCACC
>LFRS01000070.1:7400-10221 GCA_001512435.1 Halothermothrix sp. DTU029
AATACCTGCAGTAATTTCTTTACATCAGCAAAATGAAGACCAGTAGTAGGTTCATCAAGGATATAGACGGTCCGGCCAGTACTTACCTTTCCTAATTCAGTAGCAATCTTGATCCTCTGGGCTTCACCTCCGGATAGGGTAGTTGCTGGCTGGCCTAACTTGATATAACCCAGGCCAACATCATAAATGGTCTGGAGTTTCCTCCTGATGGGCTCAAAAGCATCAAAAAACTCCAGAGCTTCTTCAACAGTCATATTCAGAACATCAGAAATGGTCTTACCCTTGAATTTTATCTCCAGGGTCTCCCGGTTATAGCGCTGGCCATGACAGACCTCACAGGGTACATAAACATCAGCCAGAAAATGCATTTCAATCTTTATAATTCCATCACCCTTACAGGCTTCACAACGGCCACCTTTCACATTAAAAGAAAAACGGCCCTTATTATAGCCCCTTCTCCTGGCCTCCTGGGTACTGGCAAAAACGTCCCTGATCTGGTCAAAGACCTTGGTATAGGTTGCCGGATTGGAACGGGGAGTCCGGCCAATAGGTGACTGATCGATATTAATCACCTTATCCAGATACTCCAGTCCTCTTATTTCATCATGTTCACCAGGTCTAAGAGTGGAATCATAGAATTGGGCCATTAATCTCCGATATAAAATATTATTAATTAAAGTACTCTTCCCGGAACCAGATACCCCGGTTATACAGGTAAAGGTGCCCAGGGGAATCTTCACATCAATATTTTTTAAGTTGTGTTGTCTGGCTCCAATTATCTCCAGGTATTTACCATTTGGTTTATACCGTTCTTCTGGTACCGGTATCCTTTCTTTGCCGGCAAGATACCGGCCAGTAATAGAATTCTCATTCTCCATTACCTCTGCCGGCGAACCCTGAGCAACTATATAACCACCATTATTACCAGCACCAGGGCCAATATCAATTATATGGTCAGCAGCCCGCATGGTATCTTCATCATGCTCTACCACAATAACTGTATTACCAAGATCCCGGATATGCTCCAGGGTCCTGATTAATTTGTCATTATCCCGCTGGTGAAGCCCTATGCTGGGTTCGTCCAGGATATAGAGGACTCCTACCAGGCCGGAGCCAATTTGGGTAGCCAGCCTGATCCTCTGGGCTTCTCCACCGGAAAGGGTACCGGCTGACCGATCCAGGGTCAGGTAATTGAGGCCAACATTAATTAAAAAACTTAAACGGGCTTTTATTTCCTTTAAGATTTCAGCAGCAATAAAGGCAGAACGTTCATCCAGCTCCAAGTTGTCCAGAAATTTACTGGCTTCCTTGATATTCAATTTGGTAAATTCCATTATTGATAGTCCCCCTACAGTTACCGCCAGTACTTCTGGTTTAAGTCTTTCTCCTTTACATTCATTACAATAATGCTCACTCATATAGGAGTCCATCTTTTTCTGAATATATTCCGAATCTGTTTCACTTAATCTCCTCTTGAGATGATTAATAATACCTTCCCAATAGGTATCATGTTGCCTGGTCCGGCCATAACGGTTTGTATAGGGAAAGGTTAATAGCTTATCCGAACCATAAAGAATAATATCAATTATCTCCTCTCCCAGGTCCTTGATGGGAGTAGAAATATCGAAACCATAAGCCTGGGCCAGGGACTGTAATACCTGGGGATAATAATTGCTGGAAGAATCCTTCCAGGGGATTATCCCCCCATCTGCAAGAGACTTATCCCAATCCAGGATTAAATCCGGATTAAATTCCTTTTTAATACCCAGGCCATCACAGGCTGGACAGGCTCCATAAGGACTATTAAAAGAAAAGACCCGGGGTGAAAGTTCTGGTAAATTGATTCCACAGTCAGGACAGGCAAATTTCTCACTGAAGATATATTCATCACCATCTATAACAGCTGCGACTACAATACCATCTCCCTGTTCCAGGGCTGTTTCTACTGAATCGGAAAGTCTTTCTCTGATTCCATCCTTGATAACCAGCCGGTCCACAATTATCTCTATATAGTGTTTTATATTCTTATCCAGCTTGATCTCATCTTCATCCAGCATATAAATCTCTCCATCAACCCGCACCCGTAAAAAACCTTCCCTCCTGGCTGTGGCCAGGAGACGCTGGTGTTCACCTTTCTTTCCCCAGACCAGTGGGGCCAGGACCTGAATCCTGGTACCTTCAGGCAGGTCCAGAATCTGGTCAACAATCTCATCAATAGTCTGGGAATGGATCTCCCTGCCGCAGGAAGGGCAGTGGGGAATACCTATCCGGGCATATAATAAACGGAGATAGTCATAGATCTCTGTCACAGTCCCGACAGTTGACCGGGGGTTTTTACTGGTTGTCTTCTGGTCAATAGAAATAGCTGGAGACAAACCCTCTATATAATCTACTTTTGGTTTTTCCATCTGGCCCAGGAATTGCCTGGCGTAAGCAGAAAGGGATTCCACATAACGCCTTTGCCCTTCAGCATAAATGGTATCAAAGGCCAGAGAGGATTTCCCGGAGCCGCTCAAGCCAGTAATAACAACAAACTTATCCCTGGGAATCTCTAAATCTATATTCTTAAGATTATGTTCCTGGGCACCCTTAATTACTATCCTGTCTTTTGCCATCTTTAATTTCACCTCATATTCCTTAATTCTTCTTCCAGTTCCCGAATCTCATCCCTGATCTGGGCAGCCAGCTCAAAGGCCAGATTATTTGCTGCCTCTTTCATCTCTTCTTCTAAATCCAGTATCAAATCCTCCAACTCAATACGGGAAAGCTGTCTTTTCTCCTTCTCCTTATCCTGGTATTGGACTTTTTCTTCTTTTACTAC
>LFRS01000070.1:10336-11130 GCA_001512435.1 Halothermothrix sp. DTU029
CCATTGACATTACGGGCAGCCCGTCCAATTGTCTGAATCAATGAACGTTCAGAACGGAGAAAACCTTCTTTATCTGCATCAAGTATAGCTACCAGTGAAACCTCCGGCAAATCCAACCCTTCCCTTAAAAGGTTAATTCCCACCAGGACATCGAATTCCCCCAGCCGCAGGTCCCTGATTATCTCTGACCGTTCAATAGTATCTATATCAGAATGGAGATAACGGACCTTAATCCCGGCTTCTGCCAGAAAATCTGTCAGGTCTTCTGCCATCCGCTTGGTCAAGGTAGTTATCAAAACCCGTTCTTTTCTCTCAATAACCTTTCTAAGTTCCTGTAATAAATCATCAATCTGGCCCTTGACAGGCCTGACCTCCACCTCCGGATCCAGCAAACCTGTTGGCCGGATAATCTGTTCCACAATCTGTTGACTATGTTTTAACTCATAATCCCCCGGTGTAGCCGAAACATAGATAGCCTGGGGAACCAGGGCCTCAAATTCCTGAAAATTAAGGGGCCTGTTATCCAGGGCAGAAGGTAAACGGAAACCATATTCCACTAACTTTTCCTTCCGGGACCGGTCACCGGCATACATGCCACCGATCTGGGGAATGGTTATATGGGACTCATCAATCATCACCAGAAAATCATTTTCCGGGAAATAATCCAGTAAGGTCAAAGGCCTGGAACCAGGCGGCCTGCCATCCAGATGGCGGGAATAATTCTCAATCCCGGTACAGAAGCCCATCTGGCTCAACATCTCCAGGTCATATCTGGTCCTCTGTTCCAGCCGCTG
>LFRS01000147.1:0-14843 GCA_001512435.1 Halothermothrix sp. DTU029
GCCAGGGAATATTATCAAAAAGTCAGAAAAACACTGGAAAAGGACAGAGATATAAATGGTTTCCGGGTAAAAGCCTATTATGAATATTATATAAATAAGGACAGGGAAAAGGTCCTGGCCTGTGCTCAGAGTGGTCTGGCTGTTAAAGATAAGTATCCTTTGAAGGGCCAGGCTATATTGGAGGAGAAACTGATCAAAAAATTGCTTGCAAAGCTGGAAGTGGAATAAAGTGCTGTTGAAGAAGATAGATTGCAATAAAAACATACTAAATAAGAGACCGCTGAAGTAAATTAATTGTATATAGGAGAGGGGAGTATTGATGAGGGAGAAAAGAGAAAAGGAGGAAAAAAGCCTATTAGAACAGAGCAAAAACTATCTTTCTGGATTTTTAAAGTGGTTAGCCAGTATTATAGTAATAAGTTTTATGGTAGTAATTGCAATGAAGTTTTTAGAGAATAATTATGACTATCTTTCCAAATTGGTTAAAACTGATTTAAATCATTTATTGGTTCTTTTATATATCCTGCTGGCTATTATTTTACAAATCAATATTCATGAATTTGGCCATCTGGCATTTGGCAAGCTTGCTGGCTATAGATTGATTTCTTATCGATTTTCCATCTTTAGCTGGAATTATGAAAATGAAAAAATGAATTTTGCCCTCAATTTTAGAGAATTTGATAGTGGTTCATGTATCATGATACCTTCTGAAAATGAAGGGGCAAGAAAAGCAGATTTATTATTTTATGCCGGAGGAATAGTCTTCAATTTCTTTATTTCAATTGTTTTATTGATAGCTTTCTTTTATGTGGAGGGTTTCCTGGCAGGATTTTTTTTCTTTACAGCTCTGATAGGTTTTCTTGTGGCAATAAAAAATCTGCTACCCTTTACTTCTGACATTATACCCACAGATGGCAAATTTATCTGGGATTTAATTTTTAATAGACCTCAGGCAATTAAACTTATCAGGTTAAAGAAATTGGCTGCACAACTTAGTGCCGGAATTCCACCTACTGAATTAAATATACCCCTAATTGAGGAGTTAAATTATTCAGATTTTTATGATTTGCTGTTTGTCAATCAGGTTTACATGAAAGCTCTTTATGAAGATGATGAAGATACTTATCGGGAAGCCGCCAGGATAATGGAAGAAAATCTGGCTTTTTACCCCTCCTACGCTTTACCTGCTCTATACTATGAGTTATGTTATGTAGCCTGTATTTCCGGTGAAGAAGACAAGGCCAGGGAATATTATCAAAAAGCCGGAAAAACACTGGAAAAGGACAGAGATATAAATGGTTTCCGGGTAAAAGCCTATTATGAATATTATATAAATAAGGACCGGGAAAAGGCACTGGCCTATGCTCAGAGTGGTCTTGCTGTTAAAGATAAGTATCCTGTCAAGGGTGAGGCCTTACTGGAGGAGAAACTTATTAAAAAAATTCTTGTAGAGCTGGAAGAATAAGAGAAGAATAGTAGAAGAGAAAAAAAGAGACCTTCAAAGGGTCTCTTTCTAAATTTTGTCCTTTTAATTCAAGTGATTTTTAATTAATGTCAATATGTCTGCTCTTTTTACCCTTTTCTGCCTTTGGCAGTACAATCTCCAGGATGCCATTTTCATATTTGGCCTTAATCTCATCAGCCTTGACATCACTGATATTAAAGGAACGTTGGAAGCGACCGCTTCTCCTTTCTTTCCGGATGTAGTTATTCTTTTCCTCTTCTATGATTTCATCATTTACTGCTGTGATGGTCATGTAATTTTCATCAACTTCTATATTAATATTTTCTTTATTAACACCGGGGAGTTCAGCCAGTACTATATATTCATTTTCTGTTTCCTTAATATCAGTCCTGAAGGTATTTATGCCAGTATTAGTAAGGCCAAACCTGCCAAAGTTATTGAAAAAGTCATCAAAGAAATCATCCAGATCTACCAGACCCCTATTTCTCCGCTGAAAAGGAACTAGATTAAACATATTATCCACCTCCGATAAATTTTTTCTGTAATTTAATTATAAAAGAATAGTAAAAGATAGTCAAAGTCAAGAAATACCTATAATTAATTGATTTTGGCTAAAATTGCCTCTTATATTAAATTAGCTCTTTATTTCTTTAGCCTATAAGGTCAGGGAAGGTCAAGAAATCTTTTAGTTTTCCAGATTATATTTTGTTGGGATAATTTTTATTTATATTATTTCCTGCCCGGGGGAGAATATACAAAAATCTTCTCTGGAATTCATTGCAGGAAAACAATTTTAATTATAGAATAAATGTTATGAAGTCCCCAAATGTTTATCCAGTAAAAAGGACAGGCCTGGAGAAAGAGTTAGCTCACTTTGGGGAAGTAAGGAGTGATTATGTGCCAGAAGATAGAATTTTAGCAGGATTAAATCCAGAACAGAGGAAGGCAGTGGAGCACTTCGATGGCCCCTTATTGATTCTTGCCGGGGCAGGAAGTGGTAAGACCAGGGTTTTGACCAGGAGGATTGCTTATTTAATAGAGCATTATGGCATTTCTTCGGCTAATATAATGGCTGTTACCTTTACCAATAAGGCAGCCAATGAAATGAAGGAGAGGATAACCGCTTTACTGGGTGGTATCAGGGACGGCCTTCAGGTCAGTACCTTCCATTCTTTCTGTGTCCGTGTTTTGAGGAAAGAAAGCAGGAAGCTGGATTATGATAATAATTTTGTTATCTATGATACTGCAGACCAGTTAACCCTTTTGAAAAATGTAATGAAGGATTTGAATATAGATAGTGAAAAGTATAACCCCCGGGCTATCCTGGCAGAAATCAGCAGGGCCAAGAATGAACTGATTGACCCGGAAGGCTACCTGGATAGGGTTGGAGATATTTTTCAGAAGATTACCGGTGAGGCCTATGCCCAGTATCAGAAGAGATTACAGGAGAATAATGCCCTGGATTTTGATGACCTGATTATGAAAACAGTAGAATTGTTTAAACAATACCCGCTGGTCCTGGAACATTACCAGGAACGATTTAAGTATATCTCCATAGATGAATACCAGGATGTGAATACAGCCCAGTATCATTTGGTCCAATTACTGGCCAGTAAATACAGGAATATCTGTGTGGTGGGAGACCCGGACCAGGGGATTTATGGTTTCAGGGGAGCAGATATCAGGAATATCCTGAATTTTGAAGTGGATTACCCGGAGGCCAAGATTATCAAGCTGGAGCAGAATTACCGCTCCATGGAGAAGATTTTAAGGGCTGCTGATAGTGTTATTGCCAATAATTTGTCCCGCAGGGAAAAAAGGCTCTGGACTGATAAAGGGGAAGGAAATGACCTGAAATATTTCCTGGCCTTTGATGAAAAAGATGAGGCCAATTTTGTCAGCAGGAATATAAAGGAACTCCTGGAGAAAGGCTATTCCTATAAGGATATTGCTGTTTTATACAGGACCAATTCCCAGTCCCGGGTGATAGAGGATTACCTCCTCCGTTATGGTATCCCCTATCAGATCATTGGTGGCCTCCGTTTCTATGACCGGATGGAGATCAAGGATCTTATAGCCTATTTGCGGCTTATCTATAACCCTGCTGATGATATTAGTTTGTTAAGGATAATCAATAAACCAGCCCGGGGGATAGGGGCAGGTACAGTAAATAAACTGATTGTCTTTGCCGGGGCAAAGGGCCTGAGCCTTTACGAGGCCTGTTTCAGGGTAGAGGAGAACTCCAGCCTGGGGGCAGCCTACCGGAAGAAGGTCAAGGCTTTTATAGATATGATGGAGGAATTCAGGGCTGCCAGCCAGGAAATGCCTGTTGATGCCTTGTTGCACAAGGTTATCCAGGAGACCGGTTATGAGGCAGAATTAGTAAAGGAAGGAACTATAGAGGCTCAGACCAGGCTGGAGAATATCCAGGAGCTTTTTTCTGTTATGAATAGTTTTCAAAATGAGGAAGGGGAGAATTCCCTGGCTGCTTTCCTGGAAGAGGTCTCCCTGGTCAGTGATGTGGATACACTGGATGAGGGTGGGAACCATGTTACCTTGATGACTATCCATTCTGCCAAGGGCCTGGAGTTTCCCGTTGTTTTTATGGTGGGGATGGAAGAAGGGATTTTTCCTCATGCTAATTCTATGATTGATGAAGAGGAATTGGAGGAAGAGAGAAGGCTCTGTTATGTGGGGATAACCAGGGCCATGGAAGAGCTCTTTCTCAGCTCGGCCAGGGAAAGAATGCGTTTTGGTAAATACCAGGCCAATGCCCCATCCCGTTTTCTGGCGGAAATTCCTGCTGAATTGCTCAGTGGGCTGAATGAAAAGGAAGATAATAGTGGCTTTACCAGCGGGAATGAGGGGGGAAGATGGGGGAAAGGTAATGAAGGGGAAAAGGCTGTAGATAAAGGTAAAAATAACAGTATAGTGGGCAAGGACTATCAGGTGGGTGAGAAGGTTTATCATCCCAAGTGGGGGATTGGGACTATTGTCAGTGTGGAAGATGACCATGGCTTAGTATTAAAGATTGAGTTCAGTGATAAAAAGGTGAGAAGGTTGATGGCCGAGTATGCCCCCATCAAAAGGGTCTAGAGCCAGGGTGGCCTGCCCTTTTCTGTTTGACTTTAGCCTTGAGAAAACATATAATTATTCTTGATATAAGCAGAAAAAAAGAGTATTAATAGGATAAATCCAGGAAAAGGCCTTCTGGAGAAGGGGGTTGTCAGATTGCCGGAGAAAGCAATCAGAGAGAGAGTTGAAAAGTTACGGGAAGAGATCCGCTATCATGAATACCGTTATTATGTGCTGGATGCACCGGAGATTTCCGATGCTGAGTTTGACCAATTGATGAGGGAACTGGAAAAACTGGAGGCAGAGTATCCTGAACTTATCAGTGGAGATTCTCCTACCCAGCGGGTAGGGGGAGAGCCCTTATCAGCCTTTGAAAAGATAGAGCATAGTGTCCCCATGTTAAGCCTGGGCAATGCCTTTAATGAGGGTGAATTGAGGGATTTTGCCGAAAGGGTTTATAGACTGGCTGGCAGGAGGGACCTGGAGTTCCTGGTGGAGCATAAGTTGGATGGGTTGACAGCTGTTTTGAGATATGAAGCCGGTGTTTTGACTCTGGGTGCTACCCGGGGTAATGGGATAGTGGGGGAAGTGGTTACCGAGAATATCAGGACCATACATTCTGTGCCCCTGAAATTAGCCCAACCTTTAAATCTGGAAGTAAGGGGAGAGGTTTATATCAGTAAAGATGATTTCCAGAGAATCAATGCCGAGAGGCTGGAACAGGGTGAGGAGCCCTTTGCTAATCCCCGTAATGCCGCAGCCGGATCAGTCCGCCAACTGGATCCCAGGATAGCAGCTGCCCGTTCCCTGACCATGCAGGTTTATGACCTGGTTAATGTAGAGGATCTGGAATTAAGGACAGATACAGAAGCCCTGGCCTTATTACAGGACCTGGGTTTTAAGGTAAACTGGTACCAAAGCTGCCGGAATCTGGATGAGCTGGTTGAAATCTGTAAGGAATGGACTATTAAACGGGAGGACTTGCCCTATGAGATAGATGGCCTGGTTATCAAGGTGAATGATCTGGCCTTACGGCAAGAGATGGGAGCTACTGCCAGGAGCCCCCGCTGGGCTATTGCCTATAAATTCCCCGGCCAGCAAAAGACCAGTCTGGTTAAGGATATAGTAATTACTGTTGGAAGGACCGGGGCCTTAACCCCAACAGCCATCCTGGAGCCTGTGCATATTGCCGGTTCAACTATAAGCCGGGCCACTTTACATAATGAAGATGAGATCCGGAGAAAGGATATCCGGATCGGTGACCATGTCCTGGTACAGAAAGCCGGTGATGTGATTCCTGAAGTGGTGAAGGTGATTAAGGAGAAGAGGGATGGCAGTGAAAGGGTCTTCCAGATGCCGGATAAATGCCCGGTCTGTGGTGCAGAAGCTGTCCGGGAAGAAGGGGAGGCTGTTCTTAGATGTAGTAATGTGACAGGCTGTCCGGCCCAATTGCGGGAAGGTATCCTCCACTTTATCTCCCGGGATGCCATGAATATAGAGGGGGTTGGCCCGGCCCTGGTGGACCAATTGCTGGAAAAGGGTTTATTGAAGGATTATGCTGATTTATATGCCCTGAGGGAAGAGGACCTCCTGCCCCTGGAAAGGATGGGTAAGAAGTCGGCCAGTAATGTAATACAGGCCATTGGGAGGAGCAAAGAGAGGGAATTGCATAATCTGATCTTTGCCCTGGGGATCAGGCATGTTGGAGCCGGTGTAGCCCGGGTCCTGGCCGGGGCTTATAAATCCATCAAGGAACTGGCCGGGGCCAGCCGGGAAGAGCTGGAGGCCATTGAAGAGATAGGCCCTGCCATAGCAGGCAGTATAGTCAACTTCTTCCGGGAGGACAAGAACCTGCAGGTTGTTGAGAAACTAAGGCAATATGGTGTTAAAATGTCTACTGATCCTGAAGAGGAAGAGGCTTCCCTGGTGGAAGGGATAGCCGGGAAGAGGTTTGTCTTTACCGGTACTTTGAATAATTTCAGCCGGACAGAGGCCAGGGAAAAGGTTCTGGCCGCTGGCGGCAAAGTTAGCTCTTCGGTAAGTAAAAATACAGATTATCTTGTGGCTGGCGAAGGCGGTGGTTCCAAGCTGGCCAAAGCCAGGGACCTGGGGGTTACAGTACTTACGGAAGAAGAGTTTTTGGAACTTTTCAGGTGATTTTTTTTAAACTAAATCTTAAGTATACTATCACAAAAAGCTGCTAAAGACTTTATGCTTAAAGTCTTATATGCCAATTTGGGACTAAATGTCTAGTATAATCATACTAAAAGTAGAAAAGGGGTGAAAGAATGCTTGCCAGGAAGGATGTTGAGAAACTTGCCAATGCAGCCAGTATTAAGCTGAGTGAAAGTGAAGCCGGGAAATTTGCCGGACAGATCAATGAGCTGCTGGAATATGTGGAGAAGATCAATGAAGTGGATACAGAGGGGGTCAAGCCTACCCTTTATCCTGTTTCTCTGGAAAATGTCTTCCGGGAAGATAAGGTAGAGCCTTCTCTGGAAAGGGATAGAGCCCTGGCCAATGCTCCGGAGGAAAGGGATGGCCAGTTCAGGGTACCAAAGATTATGGGTTAAGAGTGAAAAAAGTGAAGGGGGTAAATAGTTTTGGACTTATGTGATTTAAGTATTCATGAATTAAAGGCTCAATTAGAAAAAGAAGAAATCACTGTCGAAGAAGTACTGGACAGTTTTCTGCAGCGGATTGATGCTGTGGAAGATAAGGTTAAAGCCTATGTGACAGTTACAGGAACTGAAGCCAGGGAAAGGATCAGGGCTGAATTAGAGGGAAGCCTGGCCGGTATACCACTGGCTGTTAAAGATAATATTTCCACTGAAGGGATCAGGACAACCTGTTCCTCAAAAATGCTGGAGAATTATATCCCCCCCTATAATGCCACTGTTGTAGATAAATTAAATGAGGCAGGAGCAGTCCTCTTGGGTAAAACCAATCTGGATGAATTTGCTATGGGGGGAAGCAGTGAATCTTCCTATTTCCATGAAACTCGCAATCCCTGGAATCTGGAATATGTTCCTGGTGGTTCCAGTGGTGGTTCTGCAGCTGCTGTAGCTGCCGGAGAGGCTGCTGCAGCCCTGGGGACAGATACAGGTGGTTCTATCCGGCAACCAGCCGCCTTCTGTGGCCTGGTAGGCCTGAAACCCACCTATGGTACAGTTTCCAGATATGGCCTGATGGCCTATGCTGGTTCCATGGACCAGATTGGCCCTATTACCAGGGATGTAGAGGATGCTGCCTTACTCCTGAATGTAATCAGTGGCTATGATCCAAAAGATTCTACTTCAGTAAAGAGGGAGGAATTAGATTATACTGCCTTTCTGCAGGAAGACCTTGCTGGTATGAAGGTAGCCCTGCCCAGGGAATACCTGGACCTGGTAAGTAATCCGGAAATAAAGGAAAGTGTTCTGGCAGCATTTAAAAAGATGGAGGCAGAGGGAGCAAAAGTTGAAGAAGTAAGTCTTCCCCATCTTAAATATGCTGCTGCAGTTTATTACATATTGGCTACTGGAGAAGCCAGCTCAAATATGGCCTGTTATGACGGGGTACGATATGGTTTCCGCAGTAAAGAGGCTGCCAATGTGGCAGAAATGTTCGGGAATACCCGTAGTGAAGGATTTGGCGAAGAAGTTAAAAGGCGGATTCTTTTTGGTACCTATGTTTTGAGTGCTAATTCCTATGAGGCTTATTATGTAAAGGCCCAGAAGGTCAGGACCCTGCTTATCAAGGAATTTGAGGATATCTTTAAGAATTATGATTTGATTATCACTCCCACAACAGGAGATACTGCCTTTAAAGTAGGCACTGTAACTGAACCACTGGAAAGCTATAAGATGGATACCTTTACAGTACCGGTGAACCTGACCGGGATCCCGGCAATCTCCCTCCCATGTGGTTTTAGCAGCAAAAATCTCCCAATTGGAATTCAGATCATGGGGCCCCAATTTGGAGATGGCAAGATAATTCAGGCCGCTTATTCTCTGGAAAAGATCTTGAAGCTTGGCAATAAAAGGCCAGAATTGGAGGTGGCACAATGAGCAGGGAATATGAAATTGTAATCGGACTGGAGGTCCATGCCCAGCTGGCTACAGAATCCAAGATTTTCTGCAACTGTAGTACCCAATTTGGTGCTGAACCAAATCAGCATACCTGCCCGATTTGCCTGGGCTTACCAGGGACCTTACCGGTTTTAAATAAAAAGGTTGTGGATTATGCCATTATGGCTGGTCTGGCTTTAAACTGTACCATCAATGGTTATAGCAAATTTGACCGGAAAAATTATTTCTATCCAGACCTACCCAAGGCTTATCAAATCTCCCAGAATGATTTCCCTATCTGCTCTGATGGATTTATTGAAATCGATACAGAAGAGGGAGTCAAAAGGATCGGTATTAACCGGATTCATATGGAAGAGGATGCCGGCAAGCTGGTCCATGAAGGTAGTATAGATCAGGCTACAGCCAGCCTGGTGGATTATAACCGGACCGGTATACCCTTAATCGAGATTGTCAGTGAACCTGATATAAGGACACCGGCTGAAGCCAGGGCCTATCTGACCCAGTTGAAACAGATCCTGGAATATATCGGTGTTTCTGATTGTAATATGGAAGAAGGCTCCCTCCGTTGTGATGCCAATGTATCCATCAGGCCTCTTGGCCAGAAAGAGTTTGGTACCAAAACAGAGTTGAAGAATATGAACTCCTTCCGGGCGGTAGAAAGGGCCCTGGAATATGAAGTAGAAAGACAGAAAAAGGTACTGGAAGAGGGGGGAGAGGTTATTCAGGAGACCCGGACCTGGGATGACAGCCTCAATAAAACAATTTCCATGCGGAGTAAGGAAGAGGCTGCTGATTACCGCTATTTCCCGGATCCTGATCTTCCTCCATTACAGGTTGATAAGGAATGGGTGGAAAGGATTCTGGCCTCCTTACCAGAACTCCCCCGGGAAAAACAGGAGCGTTTTGTCAGGGAATATGCCCTGCCGGAATATGATGCCGGTGTCCTGACTGATTCCAGGCCATTAGCTGATTATTTTGAAGCCTGTGTGGCAGAATATAGTGATGCCAAGGCTGTCAGTAACTGGATCATGGGGGATTTCCTCAGATTACTCCGGGAGGAAAACCTGGAGATTGAGGAAGTTAAGATGGCTCCTGCCAATCTTGCCAGGATGTTGCAGCTGATGGATAAAGGTGTTATCAGTAGTAAGATTGCCAAGACAGTCTTTGAAGAGATGTTTAAAACCGGCAAGGATCCGGAGAAGATTGTAGAGGAAAAAGGCCTGGTCCAGATCAGTGATGCCAGTCAACTGGAAGAGATTGTCCTGAAGGTAATAGAAGCTA
The DNA here is from genome assembly GCA_001512435.1 of Halothermothrix sp. DTU029. Lineage (GTDB taxonomy): Bacteria > Bacillota > Halanaerobiia > Halanaerobiales > DTU029 > DTU029. The sequence goes on from LFRS01000147.1 coordinate 9,892, forward strand.
ATCCTTCTGCAGTTGAGGATGTTAAAAATGGTAAGGACAGGGCTATCGGTTTTCTGGTTGGCCAGGTAATGAAAGAGACCAGGGGTAAAGCCAATCCGGGAATGGTGAACCAGATCTTGAAGGATAAAATCAATAGTCTATAATTGGTTTGCTATAGAAAAGTATTAGAAGCAGAAAAATACAGGAAAAGATGATGAAAGCATAATAAAAACTGATAAAAAAATAATGGACATAAAGAAGATGCTCCCCGGGAATACAAAAGAATGTTTCCTCCGGGGAGCATTTTTTTATCAATCGGTATATATTAAAGGGTATATAATAAGAGCTATTTATTACCGGCTCTAATCTTCAACTTCTGTTTCTTCATCTGTTTTTTCTGCCTCTATTTCATTCACATCTACTTCTTTGTCACTTTCTTCAGCCTCATTTACAGGCTCAGCAAGGCTGGTTTTTGGTCTAATAAATTTTTCCAGGAAAATTGATGATAAATTCTGGTCAAAGCCATCAGATATCCTGACATAGGCAACAGCAATAATTGAACAAGCCCAGGGTGTAAAGATAAATACATTTAGGAGGCTGATTACAAAAGCAGAGATTTTGGCCAGGAGTCCAGTGTCTCCGATAAAATAGGTTATAATATTAAGGATTATGATTAAAATTATGTAGGGTAGAAAGAAATTTAGGAAGATCTTCATTTTATTGCCCTTGCTAAGGTTATTGGCATAATAGATGGCATCAGAGGGCTGAACTTTCTTGTCAAGGGCAGCAATATGGGCAAAGAGTAATTTGCAGGCCCAGTAGATAGAGAAAACTAGAACAACGATAATTTGAATTACGATGAGAACTACAAATCCCACAGGCAGGTAATCTAACCAGTAATAACTGCCAAGCAGAAAGACTGGTATAGCTATTTGGTTAATGACTAGGGCGATACTAATTATTAGTAAGGGTATTAAAACCAGCATAACACCGCCAAAGCCTATCACCTGGGTAAAGAAATGGCTTAACCAGACTGGCCAGAAATGCCTGAAACCAGCAAAGATATTTTTAAAGCTGGTGCTTTCCTTACGGGCCAGCTTGACATAGATATACTGGTAGCCAGTACCCAGGACCGGAGCAGCCAGGATCAGGAAAGCAAAAAATAGAAGTATAAAGACTATTCCAGATGTACTGATTTGAGACCCAACCATATCTGTATTGGCAACAGCCAGGCCGGTGATTATGGCAAAAAGCAGGAATACAGCCAGGGCAATCAGGAAGAGGTAAAGGTTATAAAGAGATAACTTCCCTATGTTTTTCCAGAAAAGACAGGTCCCTTCCTTGAAAAATGACGTGTTTTTTGAATTCATAAACATATCCTCCTTTTTTATTAGAGACTAAAATAAGTCAGATAATACTAGTTCCTATAATTGTACATTTTTTACAAAATTCCTGCATTTTTTTGCTTTATTTTAATCAGCAGCCCTTGTTATTACCAGAAAAGGGGCAGCCAGCCTGGACCAGGCAGCTGAGATATTATTTTTAATTGCCTACTGAACAAATGTATGGTATAATTTTTGTAGAAAGGATTTCCCTGAACCTGAGGTGATTTTATGGATTTGCTGGACAAACTATCTATTCTGGCAGATGCAGCAAAATATGATGTTTCCTGTTCTTCCAGTGGCAGCAGCCGGAAGAATACCCCGGGAGGGATAGGCAATGGTGCAAGGACAGGAATCTGTCATAGTTGGTCTGATGATGGGCGTTGTATTTCCCTTTTGAAGATTCTTTTTACTAACTACTGTATCTATAATTGTACATACTGTATCAATAGAGCAGGTAATGAGCGGCCCCGGGCTGCCTTTACTCCCAGGGAGCTGGCAGATCTAACGATTAATTTTTATAGAAGAAATTATATTGAGGGTCTATTCTTGAGTTCAGCAGTACTGAGAAACCCGGACTATACTATGGAGCAGCTTTTAAAGACAGTCAGGATCTTACGGAAAGAATATAAATTCAATGGTTATATACATCTGAAGGCTATACCGGGAGCAGATCTATCCTTAATATTTGAGGCAGGAAAATATGCAGACCGGATGAGTGTTAACATAGAATTGCCTACCAGGCAAAGCCTGAAAATGCTGGCTCCAGAAAAAGACTTTACTGCTATATTGACTCCCATGAAAAATATTGGCCAGGCTATCAGGCAAAATCAAGAGGAAAAAAAGAAGTACAGGAAGGCGGGGCCCTTTGTTCCTGCCGGCCAGAGTACCCAGCTGATAGTAGGTGCCAGTCCGGAAACAGATTATCAGGTTTTGAAAGTATCAGAAAACCTATATGGCCAATTTAATATGCGCCGGATTTATTATTCTGCCTATGTTCCTGTAAATAAGGATAGTATTTTGCCTGCCTTGAAAAGTCCGCCCCTTTTAAGGGAACACCGGCTTTACCAGGCAGACTGGTTGCTCCGTTTTTATAAATTCAGGGCAGATGAACTTTTATCAGAAGAAAAACCTGATTTTGATCTGGAACTGGATCCCAAGGCAAACTGGGCCTTAAGGCATCTGGAATATTTCCCTGTGGAGATTAATAAGGCAGATTATGAGCTCTTACTGCGGGTCCCGGGCATTGGTGTAAAATCTGCCAGAAGAATTGTTACTGCCAGGAGAAATGGTTCCCTCAGTTATTATGACCTGGAGAAATTCGGGACAGTATTAAAAAGGGCCCGTTATTTTATCACCTGCCAGGGTAAATATTATGGGGGGATTCCCATCAGGGAAGATTTAGTTAAAAGCAGGTTGCTTTCTGCCGGGGACAGGCAGCAGCTTTCTTTGTTTTCCCAGGAGTAAGGCCTGCCCAGGAGGGATAGTTTTTTGTCAGTCTTTTGTGCTGGTGGAAATCAATGAGTTCAGGAAGGGATGAAGATGGATTACTTTATTTATGATGGCAGTTTCCAGGGATTACTGACAGCAATTTATGAGGCCTTTTACAGCAAAAATCAGGTCGGGGGTATTCTAAGGGAGGATGAATATCAGCCGGCCTTCTTTGCCAATAAAATTCCAGTAGAGGCAGATCTGCAGAAATCAGATCAGTTGTACCTGGCTATTAAGAACAAGATATCTCCCCAATCATTGAGAAAAATCTATTATGTTTTCCTGTCGGAAAAGAAGGAGACTGGTCTTTTGATCTATCACTATTTACGGCTGGGTTTTAAAATAGGGAGGAAAATTGATAGCTATCTTAACCATGAGCTTGTTGCCCGGCTTAACCAGCTCAGCGGTAAGGTCAGCAGAGAGGCTCATTTACTCAAGGGTTTATTGCGTTTCCGGAAGATAGAGGGAGGGGTTTTTTATGCCCCCTTTGAACCTGATTATAATATTATTACACTTTTGGCAGCCCATTTTGCCAGGAGGCTTGCTGACCAGGACTGGCTTATTCATGATAAAAGAAGAGGACTGGCTGCTGTCTATAACAGGGAAGAGTGGCTTTTGACAGATATGGTAAACTTGCCAGACCTGCGGCTTACAGAAGAGGAAAAACATTATCAGCGCCTCTGGCAGTCTTTTTATCAACATATAGCCATAGAAGCCAGGAAAAATCCCCGCCTGCAGGTCCAAAATATGCCCAGGAGATACTGGAAATACTTAATTGAAAAATAACATTTTTCAGCTTGACAGTTAGAGAAAATTTACATATAATAACAGTGTACTAGCAAAATAGTGCACTATAATTGAAAGGGGAGCTTTTATGAAGAAAAAGTTTCTTATTATCCTGCTTGCTTTAGTTTTTGTTTTTAGCAGCCTGGCCCAGGCAGGGAGGATTGAGGTAAATCTGAATATGGAAGTAGAACCTGATGTTACCAGTGAAGGAACAGAGATTGATGAACCTGTTATTGAGGACCTGGAAGATTTAGAGGCCTATATATATGAAGTACAGAAAGAGGTTGCCAGTAGTTTTAAATTAAACGGGGGTCCATTACTGGCATATATGAAGCTGGACCTGGAAGAATTCAATTCCAGGCTGCCTGAAGGGTTTGCTGGCCTGCCTGAAGATATCCTGCTTTCTGGTGGTGGAGGCCTCATCGGCAGCAGGAATGGCAGTAGAATTGGTGGTTATGGCTATGAGGGGGAGACCAGTGCTATCGGCAGTGATGGGAAAAAGATCAGGCTGAAAATGAGCTATGGTGGTTTTTTATATGAGAAGGGAATTTATAGCACAGAAAAGGCTGACCTCGCCCTGGGTGCTGTTTTTGGTGCTGGCAAGGCAAACCTGGATCTGATCTATGGCCATTATCAGGACTGGAATGAGCCCAGGAGCAATTCCTTCCAGAGGGACTTTGTATTTGTTATGCCAGGACTGGATTTTCATTATCAGCTGGCGGCCTTTCTTGGCCTGGATCTGAGCCTGGCTTATCTCCTGGATTTTAGTGGAGCTGATTGGAAATTCTATAATAAAAAGGTTGACCTGGCACTGGATAATTTTTCTTCACCACAGGCCAGCCTGAGATTGAGTTTTGGATTTTAAGAATAAAGGGGTGGAATAATTATCATGAATAAAACTCTGCAAAACTTTATTACTGGCTTCCTGTTGACCCTCTTATTAACAGTATCCGGGCTTGTTCTCATGGATGGTAGAGCAGCTGCTGAGGATTGGTTCCTGGAAGAACTCTATGAAATAGAACTTGATGGTGTAGAACGGCTTTATTTTGATATTGAAGGTGCTGAAATCTTTTTTGAGGAGGACCTGGAAAATATCTATATATCAGATGAACTGGAATTTGATATAAGGGGAGGCAGGATCAGGGTTTATACTCCAAAGAAACGTATTTTTAATTTCTTTGGTAACCGCAACCACAAAATTGTTTTAGGTACAAAAAACAAGTTCAGTCTGATTAATATTGATGCAGGGGGCCTTGCCCTTTCAGGGGTCCTCCATGTCGATGATATCAGGATTAACGCAGGTGGAATTGATAT
>LFRS01000147.1:14876-20588 GCA_001512435.1 Halothermothrix sp. DTU029
GGGATTGATATTGAACTGGATGTGATCGGTCTTGAGAAAATCAGCATTAATGGAGCCGGGCTCGATATATACTTAAAATATCTGGATGGCTGGACAGGTACCAGGCATATCTCTGCTAATGCTGTGGGTGGAGATATTGTTATATTGGTACCGGAAGATAATAAGCTGGAGGAAGATGGCCAGTTGGAGATAGATAAGGGTGGCTTTATTGACGTCCGGGTTAGGTATTATTAAACCAAATAGAGTTTCTGTAAGACCAGGCCTGCAAAAGAGTCTTTAGAAAAGGCTCTTTTTTTGTATAAATCTTCTTGACAAGGCTGGAAAAAATACATATAATAGGGGTGCACTAGTCAAATAGTGCATTAATATAAATTGACGGGGGAAGGAGGAAGAATATGCATGGGATTAAACTTTGATGCTACAAAACCTATCTATGAACAGATAATAGACCATATAAAAAAGATGATTGTCAGGGGAGAGCTGCAACCAGGAGATAAGTTGCCATCACAGAGGGAGCTGGCTAAGGATATAAATGTCAACCCCAATACCATTCAACGGGCTTACCGGGAGATGGAACTGCTGGAACTGGTAGAGACCAGAAGAGGGATGGGAACTTATTTAAAGGAGGATGAGAATATGGTGATTACAATCAGGAATGATATGGCCAGAGATGCAGTGACAAATTTCCTGCAGGAAATGGTGTCCCTCGGCTATACAGGGGAGGAGATCCTGGTATTTATCAGCAATGAGTTGAGTAACAAAAAGGAGGAAGAGGAGGGCCATGATGTCTAAGATGCAGGCTGTTGAGATAAGAAACTTAGTAAAAAATTATCCCGGTGTTGAGGCTTTGAAGTCCATTAATGTTAATTTTCCGGCTGGCAAGATAACTGGTTTAATTGGTCCTAATGGTAGTGGTAAATCTACCATGTTGAAATCTATAGCAGGGCTTGTCCAACCATCCTCGGGGGAAGTTTTAATTTTTGGAGAAAGGCCTGGCAGGAAAACTAAAAATGAGACAGCCTTTTTGCCGGAAATAAATCATTTTTATAAGGGGATGTCCATCAAACAGGTTATTAATCTCTATGAAAGCCAATTCAGTAATTTTAACAGGGAAAGGGCTATGGAGATACTGGAATTTATGAATTTAAAACCAGAGGCCAGGATAAAGAACCTTTCCAAGGGTATGGTGGGAAGGGTAAAGCTTACCTTGACAATGGCCAGGGAGGTTCCCTTGATAATCATGGATGAACCACTGTCAGGAATTGATCCTAAATCCCGTGCGCAGATCCTGGAAGGCTTGATCAGTGAATATGATGCGGAAAAGCAGACGATCATCCTTTCCACCCATGAGGTCCTGGAGGCAGAGAAATTCTTTGATTATGTGGTCTTTCTGGAAAAGGGAGAGATAAAATTACAGGGTAATGCAGATGATTTGCGGGCTGAACATGGTATGTCAATTCAGGATCTGGTAAAGGAGGTATTTGAATGAGAGCCTGGTGGAATTTATATAAAAAAGAGCTTTATAACCTTGCTTTCTTTTCTGTAGTTATAGTCTTATTGGTCCTGGCCTGGGAAGTATTTCTTTTGTATAAGGCTGATTCCTGGATGGGGGATATTGCTGTTGGCTTGAGTTTTTTACCCTTTTTCCTTTATCCCTTACTGGCCTTATTGTTAGGTTATAATTCCTACCGCCAGGAGTGGAAAGAGGATACCCAGTACTTCCTCCTGTTCCTTCCCCGGCGGGGCTGGGAGATTGGCCTGGCTAAAACAGCTGCTGCCATGACCTTTTATATAGCCATCTGCCTCTTGACAATATTGTTAATAGTTGTCTTTCATCATAGTTATTTTGCAAGAGAGTTCATGGAATTTAATTATATGGGAATGTATGAACCTGGTTTTTTTAGGGGTGTAGTTTTTAGACTCTCACTGCTTTACCTCCTATATGGTTTGACTCTCTATATAATGGCTCAATTTTCCCAACTGGTCAGCCTCTTCTTTGACCGTTTCCGGGGTTTTATTACCATTGTAGTTTTTATTTTCAGCCATTATGTAATCTTTCGGGGAACCACCTTACTGGCACCTCTCTTTAGATGGGTCCCGGATATACCAGTCTACAATTATATTTATTCATTGGAAGAGGGTGTAGCCCGGAGTTATGATATTACCATTGGCAGCGGGCCCTTTGTAGCCTTTTTACTGATGCTTAGTGGCCTGTTTTTATTGGGTTCATGGATACTGGAAAAACAGTTGGATGTATAGGGGTGAGAATGTGAAAAAGAAATTGCTGGTAAGTTTAATAATCATAGCAGTAATCCTGATCATGTTTCTCGATTTCAGGTATAATGGTATCAGGATCTTTGAGAATTTTTTCAGGGAATTTATGACTGATTCTTTAAGGGACTTGACTGAAGGCAATATAGTCCTTTCCCAGCAGGCTTCTTCAGCAGAACTGGAGGTTTCCGGCCAGGTATTTAGTATCAGTGATGATATAAAAGAATTATATCTAAATAATGAAGCAGGGTCCATCGTGATCAGGGGAGAAGATAGGGAGGATATTTTTCTTTATTATAAGCTGACAGTCTATGCAGATAGTGAGGAGTTGGCAGAGTCTTATATCAGAGACCTGTCTGTCCGGGAAGATACCAGAGGGGGAAGATTAAGCCTGAAACTGGATAAGGGGGAAATGCCCAGAGGGGTAAACATGGTTAAAGTAGATTATAATCTAAGTGTTCCCGAGGCTCTCTTCCTTAATATCCAGAATAAAAATGGAGTATTAAGGGTGGAAAAGATGGCAGGTGATATGGTACTGCGTAATAGTTATGAAGAGTGTCAGGTGTTAGATATAGATGGCCAGGCAGAAATTAATGTGAATTATGGAAAAGTTTTTGTCCGGAATATAAAGGGTAATACAAAAATTAAATCAGCCTATAATTCCCAGGTGTATATTGGCGATATTGGTGGAGACCTAATCCTGGATGATAGGTATAGTAGTAAAATAATGCTTGCTGATATCGACGGCAGCCTGGATCTGGATAGTGAGTTTGGCTCTCTTGAATTTACCAGGGTAAGAGGAGATGTAAGGTTAAGAACATCTTTTACAGACCTGGAGGGTAGAGAAGTAGAAGGTAGGATTAAAGGAAGGATGAATTATGGTAACCTGATCCTCCTCCAGGTGGCCAATGAACTGGAGCTGGATGGCTCTTATCTGGATATGGCAATTCATTTCAAGGATAGTTTTGATGATTATAGGATCTATTGTGAGACCCAGTATGGGGATATCAGTAGTAATTTACCCTTTACAGTTGAGAAGGAAAAAAGCCGCCAGATTTTAACAGGAGGAGATGGGGAAAAGGCAGTTAGCCTTAATAATATAAACGGAGATATCAAGCTCTTTAAATAATGGCCTCCTTATAATTATAATAAAACCTCTAATTTCTTTGAAATTAGAGGTTTTTACCTGTCCTCTGTATTGTTTTTTACAATAGATTTAACAAGTAAATTATCAGGGGTATTGTAAATACTGATAATAAAGTGGAGAAAAATACTGCCTTGGAAGCAAATAATTTATCACTATTATATTTTTCTGCAAAGATAACGGTATTGGCTCCACAGGGCATGGCCAGCATAATAACAAGAATATCCCTGATCATTTTGGGTAGGTGTAGGGGATATAGAATCAATAAAGCAAGCAAGGGGATGATGAAAAGTTTTAATATCATCTGGTAATGTAAGTATTTATCCTTTAGAAAGCTGAAACCCTTGATATGTACCAGGGAGCTGCCTGTAATCAGCATGGAGAGGGGAAAGGTCATTTCTCCAACAATGGTTATGGCACCCCTTATAGGCCCAAGGGGTAGGTGTAATAATAAGAGTAAAAAACCGGCAAAGAGGGCAATGGTCCCTTGATTAATTAGCTTCTTCCAATGGAGGCCTTTTTCTGTTCTGTTATTTTGGAAGAGTTGAATTCCATAAGTCCAGACATAGATATTATAGACTATATTATTTATGATTGTATAAATTACTGCCTCGGCTGGAAAGATTGCCCTGACAATAGGAATCCCCATATAGCCCACATTGGGAAAGATGAGCAGAAACTTAAAGACATCTTTTTTGTCCCGGGCCAGCTTCATTTTTTTGGTAAAAACAAGGCTGATCAAGATAGCGAATAGGTAGCTCAAAAAGGTTAAAACAGTTACTATAGCCAGGTTTCTAATTACATTACGGTTAAGCTCTATTCTTAAAATGGAATCTATAATCAAGATGGGCATGGTTACCTGAATCAGGATCAGGGAAAAACCATTGGATATCTCTTCAGTGATGATTTCCCTTTTGCGCAGGATATAGCCCAGGATGATGATTGTAAACAGGACTAAGATTTGATTTATTAATACAGCGAAATCCATTATTTTTCTTTTCACTCCTTATGTTCTTATCTTGGATAATTCTATTTTACAGCCAATTATTATTCTTTACTGTTTTATGTTTTACAATTTTATCATTTTAATAGGCCAGGTGTCAAAATCTATACAAAAATTAAAGCCAGGTTAAACCTGGCTTAATTAATTCATTCATTATTCTTTTACATTATTCTGTTGTTCAGGTAGTAACTGAATATCAGGCTTCGATTTAGTTCTTTATTTAGTTCATCTTTTCTTTTTGTTGGATAAAACCTCAACTTTTCAATGTCCTTTATTCTGTTTTTTTCTGTAGTAAACATGTAATTAAATAAATTCATAAATGTCCCCCCTTTTTGTAATAATTTAAAAGGGAACATTTCTCGCTTCACCACTACTTTGTTCCACTGGGTGAAAACTAGAATCGGCAGCTACTGGCTAATGCTCCTTGAGTATCCGATTCTTTATCTTCATTATAACATGAAGAAATGGATTATGCAATACTGAATATTCAAAAACTTATAAAAAACTTGATACAAACCCGATACCCTGGCTTGTTTGACAGTATAGATGTGATTATGGTAGAATAAAAAAAAGATTATTGTAAAAAATGGAGGAATGTTAATGGACGGTAATTCTGGGGAGGAGGACAGTAGTAGGGTATTGTTATTATTACTCTTAAAAGCAAAAGTTTTTTTAAAGCCTTTTTATTATCTCCGGCCTTAATGGATCAAAGCATTTCAGGATGGTTTCGGTAATATATAAAGGCTAAAACATTAATTGGGAGTTGAATAGATTTGATAAGCGAACTTTTGCTTTTAATGCTACTTGTAGCTTTGAATGCTTTTTTTGCAGCCACAGAAATTGCTTTGATCTCTTTGAATGATAATAAAATCAGGTATATGGCCGAAGAAGGTAATAAAAAGGCCAGCCTATTGATAAAAATATTAGGAGAACCCAGTAAATTTCTGGCTACTATTCAAATAGGTATAACCCTTGCTGGTTTTCTGGCCAGTGCCTTTGCTGCTGATACTTTTGCCGGGCCTTTAGTAGAACTTATCAAAAAGACTAATCTACCAATTTCAGAAACGGTCTTAAAAAATGTTTCAGTAATACTTATAACCATAATACTTTCCTATTTCACCCTTGTTTTTGGTGAATTGGTACCCAAACGCCTGGCCATGAAAAAGGCAGAGAGTATTTCCTTTTTTGTTGTTACCCCTTTGAGAGCTTTATCTACCATTACATCACCTTTTGTAAAGTTGCTAACAGTATCAACTAATTTTATTGTGCGCTTATTTGGCATTGACCCTGCTGC
>LFRS01000097.1:0-1040 GCA_001512435.1 Halothermothrix sp. DTU029
ACCTGAAAGGTGGCTACCAGGAACCAGCGTAAAGTAAAGGCCAGTGAAGAAACCAGAAAGATAGTTTTCTGCTTAAACCTTTTAAAGATAAGATCTGATTTCTGGAAGATTAAAAGCTCACTGGCAGCCCCCAGAAATGAAGCTACTCCATAAAGGGTTTCGCCACCACCGATTTCTTTAAAGAGGATAGGGAAATAAGTAAAGTGGCCCATCAAGGTTAACTGTGTAAAGAAAGTAAAGATTAAAAAATGAAGTAATTCTTTATTATGAATTAAAACCTTAAAGTCTGCAAACCTGGAAACCCGGACATTCTTGCGGGCCTCTGGTAATTTTGTTGTATTCAGCACTGCTATTAAGAGGGCAAAGCCAGTAATGAAAAATAGGGTCCTGGTACTGGTCCTTTCAATAATAAAGCCAAAGGGGGTAACAAAGAGCAAATAACTCAAAGAACCCAGGGCCCGGTACTTACCATATTCACTGGCCCTTTCTCCCAGGTTGCTTATGAGAAGAGAATCATTCAGGGAAGCAATAGGGCCCTCACATAAGGCATGGAAGATATATATAAAGAATACCAGCCAGAATAGTTCTGTTGTTAAAAAGGCCAGTTGGGCCAGTAAGACACCGAAGAGGGCAATCTGTAAAACCCTTTTAGTGGCTGAATAATAGTCGGCCAGCATTCCCCAGACAGGTATGGTTATAATCGCCAGGGATTTGGCGATAGAGTTCATGATACCCAGCTGGGTAGCGGAGATGCCGATATCAGTAAAGTAAATATAGAGATAAGATACTGCTGCAACATAAATATAATAGATAAAATAAAAGCTTTTAAATGGTATGGTAATCCTGCCTCCTTCTTGATATGATAGTCTTTATAAGGACTTAAATCATTATAGCTGATAGGACTTTTTTTAGCAAGTAAATCTTCTTTCTTCTAAAATTATTAATTACTTTCCTTATATTATAGGCAGTCATAAAGGGAGTTGTCTGAAAATATATAATTATTAAGATAACTACTATAATTTTTTAGGTTGTACACTTAG
>LFRS01000097.1:1074-1469 GCA_001512435.1 Halothermothrix sp. DTU029
CTTTTCAGCAGTGACCCATTACCAGATTATCCTGGTTCTACAATCTTGGGCGACATCATCGACAAGGAAACTGGCGTTAAATTAAAGAGAGAATTCCTTGTTGGTGACCTGGAGACCAGATTAGGTCTTATGATCGCCAGTGGCGATTATCCTGACATGATGTATGCAGCCCACTATACCCAGAGATTAATTGATGCGGGCGCTTACATTCCACTGGAAGACCTGATCGAAGAACATGCTCCAAATATCAAGAAATACTATGCTAAGTATTTAGACATGATCACCGCTCCAGATGGACATATTTACTTCCTGCCCCAGCAGGCTATTCCATTTGGTGCCAATGACAGAAGATATCCAGCTCTTGGATTCTACATCAACAAGAGAGTTCTGAAAGA
>LFRS01000037.1 GCA_001512435.1 Halothermothrix sp. DTU029
GCGAAAGATGCCAGTAGAGTTCTAGAAACTGCCTTAAAGAAGCGAGGTTTCAAGCCTGGTGATAAACTACCTGTAATAAGAACTGATAATGGCCCACAGTTTATAGCTAAAGACTTCGAAAAGACCTGCAATAAATGGGAAATATATCATGAACGAATACCTGTAAAATCACCGAATTTAAATGCTTATATAGAATCATTCCACTCTATCCTAGAGGATGAATGCTATAGCCGATATTTATTTAAGAGTTTTGCCCATGTGTATGAAGTAATAACTGATTATATGGATTATTATAATAATAGGCGCAGGCATGGTAGTATCAAAAATATGGCACCTAACAAATTTTACAAACTATGGTTAAGTAAAGATACAAAAACTTCTTTAGAAATAGTTGCATAAATTTCTTAACCAACCCTAAGAATAACTTAGCCTGGCTGACGAATGGTGTCAGGGGTGCGAAGCAGGTTTTAACCCTTGCCCTTGACAACATGAGGAAGACAGCTAGACTCCTTAAAGAGTTGAGTTAAGTACAAAAATAATGAATTTCTATAATAGAAAGAGTTCTACGTAGATAATATCCAATAACGGGGGGTCAAACCG
>LFRS01000152.1:0-1936 GCA_001512435.1 Halothermothrix sp. DTU029
TTTGCTGTTTTACTGGGTGATGATTTGATGACTGCAGAGGTACCGGTGATTAAGCAGATGCTGGATATATTCAGGGAAAAAGAGGCTCCAATTCTTGGTGTACAGAAGGTACCTGAAAGTAGTGTTTCCAGCTATGGGATAGTTAAATATAGTAGCCAGGAGGCAGGATTATATAGGGTAGAAGATTTGGTAGAAAAACCTGATCTGGCTGATGCTCCTTCCAACCTGGCTATATTGGGGAGGTATATAATTACTCCAGAGATTTTTCCTATTCTTGAAAAAACAAAACCTGGTAGAAATAATGAAATCCAGTTAACAGATGCTTTGAAAGAATTGGCCAGGCTTGCTCCTATGTATGCTTATGAGTTTGTTGGCAAGCGGTATGATGTTGGTAATAAGCTGGGTTTTCTGGAGGCAACTGTTGAATTTGCTTTGAGCAGAGATGATTTGGGGGGAGAGTTCAGGAACTATTTGAAAAAATTATTGGCAGAAGAGTAAATCCTGGATATTTGCCAGATTGTTTTGCCGGAGATGGGGTGCAGGATAGTGAGGGAACAATCTTTAAATGCATTTATTAATAGAAAAATGTTTAGTTTATTTATAATTATGGTACTAGTGGTTCTGTCAATAGTTTATTTTCTGACAGATGCTTTTCTGGAAAGGGTTGTAGATAATCATGTTCATGATGTAACCTTTAATATTATCTTTTCTTCCCTGAAACAGATCAGCAATAGTGACGATATTTTCCGGGAATTGGCCAGTATCCAGGAGAACTTTCCTTTTATTAGACAGATTTCTGTATACTCCAGTCCTGAACTAACTGGCAACACTCTTTTCAATCTGCCTGCAGGAAGAGACAGGGATATTTTCGGACCCTCACTGAACTGGATAGTAGTTATCGGATGAAGCTGGACAGTTATTCTTTTGCTTATTATTTACGGTGGGACAATCAGGGAGGAAGCGGGGAGCCTGTATATTATTTTAAAGTGCTCATAGATTTTACCGATACTTTATCAACATTAAGAAATACTGTAAATCTGGTTATCTCTCTAATCATAATCCTGGCTTTTGTGGCCATTTTCCTGGTCAATAAGAGTTTATCCAGGAATCTGATAACTCCCTTTGTTGTTCTGGCGGAAAATATGAGTAATCTGGTAAGTCGGAATGAGGATTTAAGCACCATTGATGAAAAACTGGAAAGGACTGATATTAGAGAAATTGACATGTTACTGGCCAGTTATCAGGAGATGACTGCTGAGCTGGGTGATTCTTTTCAACAATTAAAGAAAGTTAATGAAGAACTGGAGAAGTCCTACCAGGAAACATCTGTTTTGGCAGAAAACCTTAATAACCTGATTAATGTAGTAACCAGGTTGACAGATAATGTTTTTTATAATAAAGAGAGCTTTTTGACTGAACTATTCCGTGTAGCCAAAAAATTAATTCCTGAAGCTGATTATGGAACAGTATTTGTTGTGGAGAATGATGGCATTAAGTGGCTTGATGCAATTGGCCATGATATAGAAGAAATCAGGCAAATATTATTTGACCTGGATTATTATCGAAGCCTGGATGAAGTAGCTTATATAAAGATGCAAGGCAAAGAAGAGGATAGGGAGGTATATGAGAAGCTGGTGCAGGGCTCTACTGAAAGGAAAAGGCCTGTTGGCTCCTGTCTTACAGTAAAACTGTTTAATGGCCCGGAACTGGCAGGGGCTATCAATTATGATATTGCTCTTGACAGTAAAAAGGATTTTAGCAGGCAGTCTATCGAAACCATTAAAGCCTTTGGCAATTTGGCTTCAGCCTTTTTGACTATGCAAAGTTATAATAATATTCACGAGAAATTTCAATTAGAGATTATATTGGCCATAATTAATATCCTGGAGATCCATGATAGTTATACCAGGGGCCACTCGGAGAATGTAGCCCGGAT
>LFRS01000152.1:1971-18419 GCA_001512435.1 Halothermothrix sp. DTU029
GGCCTGGTACATGATATAGGGAAAATATTGATCAGTAAAAGGATACTGAATAAAAAAGGGGTTTTAACAGCAGAAGAATATGAAGAGATCAAGAAACATAGTATCTGGGGTTATGAGGTCCTGGTAAATTCGGAGGAATTAAAAGAGGTTGCCTTATATGTCCGCCACCACCATGAAAGGTAGGATGGTAAGGGCTATCCTGATTCCTTGCAAGGGCAGCAAATACCGGAGGTAGCCAGGATTATTGCTCTGGCAGATTCCTGGGATACCATGCGCAGTGACCGGGTTTATCGGAAGAAACTTTCCCGGGAGATTGCCATTCAGGAGTTAATAGATAATCGGGGGAAACAGTTTGACCCGGAGATTGTAGACACTGCTTTGAAATTAATTGAGAAAGGTATTCTTCAATAGGAAGAAGCTTAAGGAGGCATTTATGAAGAAGGAATTATATTATAATAAGAGAATATTTTTGAGCATATTTATAGTACTTATTTCTTGCTTGCTTTTGTTTAATGGAAGTGTGGGGGCTTATGAATTAACAGCCCGTTCCCTGGGAATGGGTGCTGCATATTCAGCTATTGCTGATGATATAGAGGCAATCTTATATAATCCAGCCAGTATAGCTAATGCGGGCGTTCTTGGCCTAAATGTTAATACAGGAATGAGTATACATAACACAGAGTATCTGGAAGAGTTAAGGAAGCTTTATAAAAGTAATAAATTTGAGGAACTGAAGGATTTTGCCGGAGGACTTAAAGATAAAGCCGGGGCCAGGGGCCAGTTTTTCCTAGGAGCCAGGGTAAGCTCCATTGGCCTGGCTTATAATGTGAAAGAGGACCTTTTCATAAATCCAGCTCTTAATGATAATTTTACTGAAAAACAGAGTGAATATATCCTAAGCTATGGGAAGCAGCTCCTGAAACCACCCTTTGAAATAGCTGCCCTTTATTATGGAATTAATCTTAAATATATTAATATAGAGAGGAATATGTATGATTTTTCCCAAAACCTTCATGGAACTGCCAGGGGAAATACCTTCAGTCTTGACCTGGGGGCTCTGGCCAAAGTAACTGATAATCTGCGTATTGCCTGTGTAATGGAAAATGCCTTGGCTCATGCCCCTGAATTAGAGGGAGAATTAAGAAGGTATGAGTATGTAAATAATGAATGGAGCTGGCAAACTTTAGGCCAGGCCTATAATTATAAAAAAGAACTGGATAGCAAGGTCCGCCTTGGAGCAGCCGTTAGTATTCCCCTGCTTAATCTGACCCTGGCAGCAGACCTGGATAATTTCCTGGCTGCCAAGGAAAAACAGGTTTTACATTTGGGATTGGAGAAAAACCTATTTCTTAATGCCCTCAGTCTCCGCCTTGGAAAAGTCCAGGGAGAAGAACTGGATCTGAATACCTTTGGTTTGGGTCTTAATCTTACTGCCTTGAATCTGGACCTGGCAGTGGCTAAAAACAAGGTGGGAAATAATGAGTTAACAGGACTTATCTCAGCAAGTATTGATTTTTGAGGTAAATTGGGCCCCGTTTTCCGGGGCATATTTTTTATAATTTATTTTAGTAATTACCTTATGGATTAGTTGCTTAAAATTAGCTGTATTAAAGTTTTTCTTTCGCAGTAGTGGATATTTTCTCTTTGAAATATTCTAATTCATCAATGGTATTCTGTAAAATATCCAGAGTTTCTTCGATATTGTTCAGGGTTATTAATTCTTCGTCATAAAAGGGATCCCAGATTTCCAGAAGGTTTTCGAAGGTTTCTCTCATCCGGTAACGGCAGGCATCTTTATATTTTTCCCTTGTCATTAAATCAGCCAATAGTATCAGGCATCCTTTCTTTGGTTTATATTAGTAGGGTTTGTTTTAAGGGGTAGATTTATCCTTGAAAATAGAAGTGANNAGTGAGAAGATGAAGAAAAAAGCCTTACTTGTTTTATTCCTGATCCTCTCTTTGCTTTTGACAGCCTGTAGTAATCCTGAAGGAGGATTTGGTCCTTCCTGGGATATTACAGCCAAAATTCCCCTTATTAAGGGAAGTGAAGAGAACAAGATAACTGTCTATGATTTACTAGGTGAAGATGTTAACCTGGAGGAAGGAATCAGTATAAGCCTGGCAGATGGAGAGGATACCCTTTATGATCTGGGAGGGGAATTAAGCACAGTAAGTCTTGATATTGGAGGCGGAACTCTTGAACTTTCTCTTTTACCTGTACCTCCAGATATTACGGTTGCGGATGATTTAGGAGAAATCAAAATTGATACCCAATTTAGCAGGTTGGTTTTGGGAGAAAACCTGGCAACAGTGACAATAGAACCTTTAGATAAGGTTGATTTTCAAGATATAAAACTCTATATTTTTGATGATGGACAAAGACAGGATCCTTATGAAATTCCTATCGGGGCAGATGGTAAAGGGCAGTGGCAGATGGATGGGCTGGTATTTTCTTCAAACGATATTTTGATAGCTGCTGTGGCAGATAGTGCTAACACAAGAGAGGTAACAGTAAGTATAGATTTACCAGATAAACTGCTTGTTGAGAGTATTACCTGTGATGTTGGTGAGTCCCTTGCTGATAAGGATACAACAATCAATTTTGAGCTAGATCTGGATCTGGATGAAAAGATAAGAGAAGAACTGGAGAAGGTAGAGTTCTGGCCTGAACTGGTTCTTAATCTGGCTACCCTGGAGGGACTGGAAATTAATATTAAGGATCTTGTTTTTACAACCAGGGGAGCAAAACCAGAGGTAATCAATACAGAAATAGAGGGTACAGGTTCAAAGAAGACTGTAGAATTAATTGGGAAAAGTTTACTGGACCTGTTACGGGACCCTGGTATAACAGGTTTTAATGTCAGTGCTAATTATAGTATTACTGGAGAGGAAGTAACTGTAAACAGGACCAGTAAGGTCGGTATAGAGGCAATCAGGATACAGATTCCCTATGAATTTTCTGTAAAAGAAGATATTGTATATCAAGTAAATGGCCAGGAAGTGGGCAGCCTTGATCAGGATACAAGAGAACTTTTACAGAACAGGCTGGAAGCTGCATTGGTCATAGAAGATCTGTATAATAATTTCCCCTTTTCTGTGGAGATAGGGGTATATCTTGCCTCTATAAGTGGAAATCCAACAGAGGAATTTATTGAAGAGAATCTGTATACAGAAGCCAATAAGATTAAAAGTATTTCTATTGAGCAAAGGACTGGCTATAAAAGCTTTCCAGTAAAACTTGCTTCTAAAGAGCTGGAACCTTTTGCACAAGAGGACCTCTATGCTGGTGTTAAAATAATTATACCCAGGAATGCAACAGGGGAAACCTATAAGTTTAATGAAGAGGATGAGTTTACCTTTAACCTGATCTATATCAGTCTGACCGGGAAAATAAATGGTGGTGAAGAAAAATGAGAAGAACAAGAAGATTAGTAATTATGCCACTTATGTTTTTTCTGCTTCTGTCAGTAGCTGTCAATGCCAGTATGAGTGCCAGAAGCATAGGGTTAGGTGATGATTTTGTTGTTGTGGGGGGAGCGGAGGCCCTTTATGGTAATCCAGCCCTTGTAAACCTGGAGGGTAAGAAGTTTTTGTTGGAGTTCAGTGCCACAGGAGGCTTCTGGAACAACCTTTTCCGTAATGATTATATCAGTGAGGGTGATAAGGATAAATTACTGGATATTGCAGAAAAAAACGGCCTTTTACTGGGAGCTGAAGCTAATCCTGGTTTAAAGATGGCTATAGGCCCGGTCCTTTTGTTTACCGAAGGGAGAGGGCAGGGTCTGCTTAGGGTATCGGAAGATTATGCTGAATTATTGCTGAAGGGTAATGAGCTGGAAAGAACTTATAAGCTGGAAGGGTCTAATGGGGTAATGGCTTTTTATCTTGATTCTGGTATCAATTACTCCCATAGATTAAGTGATAAACAGGTAGAGTCTTTAAATGAAGCTATGAATAATGATGCCCTGCAATTAGACAACTGTTATGTTGGTATAAGTTATCATTATCTCCAGGGTGCTTTCTTCAAATATGAAGCCAGTGGAGAGTTTGGCCTTGGCTTTGATGAAGAGGGAGTAGGAGAAATTACCGGTAGTGATGGGGCAGTGGCTTTATATTATACAGAGATAGAGGAATTTGCTGACCTGGCCAGGGGTCATGCCTTTGATATTGGGGTTTATGCAGATCTAAATGAGCGCTATTCCCTGGGTTTCAGTATTTTAAATATAGGTGGAAGCATGAAAGTGGACAGGGTCAGGGAAGAGAGACTGGACTTTGTTTATAATGAGGAAAAAGAAGAATGGGAATTGAATGATACTTCGGATCAAGAGTTTTATCTGGAGAAAGAGAATATCATGCAATTACCTCTAATAGTAAAAATGGGAGGCAAGATGGAGGTAATTGATGGCCTGGATCTATTGGCCAATTATACAATCAGTTCCTATAGGGACTCTATCTATAAAAAAGGCCTGACTGAACATCGCTGGACCCTGGCTGCTGAATTTGACCGGCTGCAGTTTCTGCCATTACGGGCTGGTTTAAGTTATTCGACCCTGGAGAGCAATCTGGCCTTATCTGCCGGCCTGGGCATACATCTAGGCCCCCTACACCTGGATCTGGGGGTTTCTGACCTGACAGGCTTATTTTACAGGTCCAAAGGTTTCAATGCCGGTTTAAACTTATCTCTGGTTTTTTAAAATTAAAATAAAGTATAAATGCTGAAAGTAATACAATAGTAATTAAAGCCTCCCGGGCAGGGAGGCTTATATATTTAGTTTTAGTAAATAATAAGGGAAAAGAGGTAGATAAAATCATGAAACTATTGCTTATAATCGATCTGAAGGATAAATACCTGGAAATGATAGGAGAAGCTTTTCCGGACCTTACCATTATAAAGTCTCTGGAACCAGTCCAGCAGGCAAGAGAGATAATTGATGCGGATTTTCTGGTTGCTGGTTCTACCCCTGACCTTGAGCTAATAAAAAAGGGAGAAAAGCTGAAATTAATTCAGACCTGGAGTGCCGGTGTAGACAGGTATTTGAAAAAGGAAATAGTAGAACATTTGGCAGAAAAGAAGATTATGTTAATCAGCATGAGCGGGATCCATGGTGACCCTATTGCCGAACATGTTCTGGGTTTAATAATAAACTATACCAGAAGATTATATGATTTATATGAAGCCCAGAAAGAGAGGAAGTGGCAGTGGTTGAAGGTAGACCAATTGGCAGGTAAAAACATGGTTATAGTGGGGACTGGCAGTATTGGCCAGGAAATAGCCAGAAGAGCCAGGGCCTTTAAGATGAAAACAATTGGTGTAAAGAGGAAGGTAGAGGGCAAGGTGGATTACTTTGATGAAGTCTATAGTAATTCCCAGGTGGAAGCTGCCTTAAAAGAAGGGGATTATATTGTGGCTGCCCTTCCCCTGACAGAAGAGAGTAAGGGCTTTTTTGGGGAGAGGGAATTTGCCCTGATGAAAGAGAGTGCCTTTTTTATCAATATTGCCAGGGGAGAGGTGGTTGATGAGGGGGCTTTAATTAAGGCCCTAAAAGAAGGAAGGATAGCAGGGGCAGCCCTGGATGTTTTTACAGAAGAACCCTTAAGCCCTACTTCACCCTTTTATGGGCTGGAAAATGTCTATATAACTCCCCATATCTCTGCTGCCCATCCAGATTACAACCTGAAAGCTACCAGGCTATTTATCGATAACCTAAAGAATTATCTGGAGAAAAAAGAAATCAGGAATCTTGTTGATTATAATAGAGGTTATTAGTTAAAGACAAACCAGTCTGCCCATTCCCGGAGGGGGAAATCCTTACCCAGGACTTCCTGGAGTTCCTCCAGGTTACCAGGTTTTTCCCGGAGTATGGCCCTGGCCCGCTTTTCGCCAATCCCTGGAATAGCCTGTAGTTGGGCCAGGCTGGCTTTTTCGATCCTGAAGGGCCAGGGAAGGGCAGTGATGGAGCGGTAACCATGATCGATTACCCTGAGGTCCATAAAATGCCCTGGCTCTATTTCTCCCGGTATACCGATGAGGATGGGGTAAGAACCCAGTTGGCGGCCAAAGCTTATATTCCCCTTTCTACTTTCAATTAAGACATCTTTGATGATAGTACCTGTGGGGAAGACCCTTTGCAGCATGGGTTTATTAATTTCCCGGTTTACCTTTTCTTTATAGGCATTAAAGTTCTTTTGTCTAACCTTCTCTGCCGGATAGTTACCGGTTCGGACTACCTGCCGGATATTGATTCTCCGCAACATTAAACCTTCAGCATAGATTTTTTTTAAGTATTGATAATTATATTCCATAGTTTCCGGCCTTTCACCGATTAAACCATGGAGTAAGTTTAATCCTGGAAGGAGTTTTGGTATTCCATCTACTCTCTTTCCACCGATGGAGTTGAGAATCCTGATGGCTTCCAGGGTATTTTCCGGATCAGATTCAATATTATTCTTTTTTAGAACTACCGGGTCAGCTGATTCCAGGCCAAAGGCCGCTATATCCCCAGGGGTATTGTATTTTACTATTGTTTCCAGGATCTGCTGGCTTTCCCGGTATTTTGTTATATTGGCGGGATTAATATTATCCAGATGGAGGACCTTTAAATCGGGGTCAGCTGCCCTGATACCACTATAGAGTTCTTCTATGGCTCCTGGATTTAAGACAAAGCTGCCATCAGCCAGCCTTCTGGCCTGATAAAGGAGGAGGTCTGTCTGTCCTCCCAGCCGGAAGAAATGGTTGCCAGCCTCTCCCAGGGCTTTAACTTCTCTGATAATATCTTCTGGCCTTCTCTGGTAAAGGGTTTTTTTAAACCTTTCACTACAGAAGGCACAGTGATCCAACCGGGGGCAGCCCCGGAAGGTTTCTAGCTCACAGACCAGATAGGGATAGGAAGGATGTTTTCTGGTTAATCTGGCTCCGGCAACAGCCCATTCTGCCAGGTATTGCCCTATGTCTTTTCTATCTATTCTTTTATCCTCTAATCTTTCATAGAGGGTTACTGCTGCCACTTCATCACAGATCAGATCATAGCCAGGTACTTCCTTGATGACCAGGGTAAAGGGCCCACCCAGAACCTTCTGGGGATAAAAGAGCCTATTACCGATTTCTTTTATTTCCTTGAAGGAAATGGGTGTACCACCGAGATAATGGCCAGGCACAGTAGTACCGGCAATGATTATTACCAGGTCAAATCCTTCCAGGTCTTTCAGGGCTTCCTCCCAGTTTTCCCGGACCTGATCTATGGTATAATAGGAGATCATATCTTCCGGGATACCGCTACAGAGCAGGGCACCGTAGGTGTAGCGGATATGGGGAGAGATATAAGGGGGAACCCCCAGAGCAGAGGGTTCGTCCAGATAGCCATCTATCAGGGCGGTTTTAATCTTTCTCAGTTTCATTCTTATTTCACCTTCTATATTTTTGAAACAGGATGTATCTTGACTATAGCAAAATTTCATTTTAATTATATCTTATCTCCAGAAATAAGTCTATCAGCTTCCCAGATAGTACCAGGAGGTATTTTCTAGTAAAGCCAGAAATATATTAGAAAAGGAGTTCTGTTTAAAGAAAGGCAGATGGCTGTTAAAGAAAGACTCTTTTAGAAAGGTGGAAGACAGTGGAAACTTTAAAATCAGAAAGGTTTGTAGTTATAATGGTCATGCTTTTTATGGCCCTATTTCCTGCTTTTGCTGTTAAGGGCCTGGAGGATAATCCTCTTCTGGGGGCAGGGGGCTTATATATAGAGGAGTATTTTGGAAAAAAGCAAGAAGGTGGAGTGGAATATAAAGAGATGAAAATCTTTAATTATGAGGGATTAGAGATGATACAGTTGAGGGAGCTGGCTGATGAGCTGGACTGGACCCTTATCTATGAGCCAGCAAAAAGGGAGATCAGAGTCAGGAAGGGGCCTATCTCATACTCTTTGAGTACCAATGAAGATCATTTTTTACCTGGAGGAGGGGATAGGGTTTTACTAATCAAAGAGGGAAGGACTTATCTTAGCCTGGAGGGGGTAAGGAAACTTTTAGAACACCTGGGAGAGGAACTGGTCCTTACTGGTTTATATACAGGGCAGGATTTGTATAAAAAAGGAGATAATATCACTGCCCATCTGCGCCTCTACAATTATACAGATGAGGATATAAGGTTAGATTTTCCTTCTGGCCAGAGATATGATCTTTATTTATGGCAGGATCAGCAAGAGGTCTGGCGTTGGTCTGAGGGCAAGTTTTTTACCATGGCTTTAATTTTTAAAGAAATAAAAGCAGGGGAAAGCCTGGCCTATGATCTTGACCTGGATATCAGTCTTGAACCTGGTGAATATATCCTGGGTGGAGAATTGGCTACAATCCCGGAAAGAATCAAACTGGAGGAAGTAACTTTAAGGATTGTAGAATAGAGTATATTTGGATATTAGGGCATGATCCTTGAGGCCACGGGTAGGAAAAAATTAAATGGCAAATAGTTTATTATGAGGAGTCTTATCAAAGAATGACCGGTATTTCTTTATTTAAATTAATACTGTTTTCAGTGACAAGGGAGTCATAGGCCAGGATCTTGACTCCTTTTTCTTTGGCCCTTTGTAACGCCTGAGCGAATTCCGGGTCTGTTGCAATATTTGGGCTAAAATAATTTGCCCCCTGGAACTGGATCAGAAAGAAGATATAAGCCTGATAGCCATCTTCTACTGCCTGTATCATATCCAGAATATGTTTTCTTCCCCTTTCTGTTGGGGCATCAGGAAACATGGCTTTTCCCTGCTTTTCCAGGGTTACTCCCTTGACTTCAATAAAGCCTTCCTTATCTCCTTCTTTGAAATAGAGGTCAAAACGGGAGTTTTTGTAGCTTACCTCCCTTTTTACTTCCAGGGGATAGTTAAAACCCGGTAAAATTCCTTCCTTTAAGCTGTTGAAGACTACCTGGTTTGGCACCTGGGAGTCGATATTTATCAAGAGTTCACCTTTATAGGCGGCTATCAGGGAGTATTTGGTCCGCCGCCTGGGGTTTTGAGCCTTTTCCAGTATAACACTTGTACCTTCCTGGAGTATTTCCCTACACCTTCCCGTATTTTTTACATGGACTATTTCTTCTTTGCCTTTTAATAATACATGGGCTATGAAACGGTTGGGCCTTTTGATAAATATTCCTTTTTCCAGATTTGAATACTTCATTAGTACAGCCTACCTTTCTCTGGACAATCATTTTTATCTTTTATCCTTCTGGTTTTATCTTTACCTGCTTTTTATAATAGTTATATGATACCATAAAATTAGCTATATCATATCATAAAATATTATTTTATGCAGGATTTTCAAGTAATAAGGCTAATAATATATAGCATAGTAAATAATATAAAGCATACCTATATATTTATATATTAAGGATGGTGGTTGCCATGAAAAATGATTTGCTGAATATAGAGGAGGCTCTTTCCTTAAGCCAGGCTGAAATAAGACAGCTCTATAAAGAACATGTTAATCCAGGCCTGGCCAATATGTTATCGATACTCAATTTCGATAGAAAATTTGTCAGGGCAAAGGGAACAAAGGTCTGGGATGCAGATGGCAATGAGTACATAGATTTTCTCGGTGGCTATGGTTCTTTGAACCTGGGCCATAATCCAGATGTAGTTCTGGAAGCTGTAAAAAGGGTGATGGAACTGCCCAATATTTTACAGGCTTCACTGAATGTGATGACTGCTGTTGCGGCCAGGAACCTGAGCAGGCTTACTCCTGGTAATCTCAGCCATACTTTTTTTTGTAATAGTGGTACAGAAGCGGTGGAAGGGGCAATCAAAACTGCCCGGATTGCCTCCGGAAAACAGCGTATCCTCTATTGCCAGAACTCCTTCCATGGTAAGACCATGGGCTCCCTCTCAGTAACCGGCAGGGAGAAATACCAATATCCCTTTGAACCACTAATTCCAGGTAATGAGAAGGTCCTTTTCGGAGACCTGGAAGCCCTGGAGGAGCGTTTGAAGGAAGGAAATTTTGCCGCTTTCATCGTTGAGCCGATACAGGGAGAGGGCGGAATAAACGTACCGCCCAAGGATTATTTCCAGGGTGTGCGGGAGCTCTGTGACAAATATGGNNCGGACCGGGAAGATTTTTGCAGCAGAACATGAAAATATTGTGCCGGATATTCTCTGTGTGGCCAAATCCCTTGGTGGGGGAGTAATGCCTATTGGAGCCTTTGTCACTACTGCTGAAATCTGGAATAAGGCCTATGGAGGAATGGATAAAGCCTTATTACATACATCTACTTTTGGAGGTAATACCCTGGCTACTTCGGCAGCCATAGCTGTTATGAATGAATTGGTTGAAAAGGATCTGGCAGCTAACGCAGCAGAACAGGGAGAATACCTATTGGGTAAATTAAAGGAATTGGCTGACAAATATGATATGATTAAAGAGGTCAGAGGTAGAGGATTACTGATTGGTCTTGAATTTAAAGAACCAGAATCGGGTATTTTAGACAAAATCTCCGGTGGAAGGGCCAGTAAATTGTCGAAAGAATACCTGGGTGCCATGGTTGCAGGTGCCCTCCTAAATGACCATAAGATAATAACTGCCTATACCTTGAATAATCCCAATGTAATCCGTTTTGAGCCGCCTTTGATAATCACCAGGGAAGAGATAGATTACCTCATTGATGCTCTGGAGAAAATATTTAGTGAAAATCGCAGTATCTTCAGTATGACTATGAAGAGTGCTAAAACCATTATCGGCAATATTTTCAAGAAATAAAAGATAAAAAAACAATCCCTCTCTAAAGGAAATGATAATTTGTAGTATCTAAAAGGAAATTGTTTCCCATGAAACAATTTATGGAAAAAACAGGTTATTTTTAAAATTGCGTCTTTTGAGATAGAAAGAAGAAGTGGAGCAGGAGGAATTTCCATGAATATAGCCTTTTTTACGGATAGTTATCATCCTTATGTTAGTGGGGTTGTCAATTCTATAGAAAGATTCAAAAAAGAATTGGAGAAAGAGGGACACAAGGTCTATATCTTTGCCCCAGCTTATCCGGATACAGAGAAAGAGGAAGGGGTTTTCCGTTATATCTCCATTCCGGCAGTAGTCCAGAAGGATTTCCGGCTGGCTATTCCTTATTCCCGGAAACTTATTCCTGTCTTAAAAAGCCTGGAACTGGATATTATTCATACTCACACCCCTTTCCTGATGGGCTTTCTGGCCAGACACGCAGCCCACAAATTAAGGCTGCCTCTTGTTTTCACCTTTCATACTTTGTATGACCAATACCTTCATTATCTTCCTCTGCTAGGTGGAATGTGTGGTAATATTCTAAACTATTATCTACAGAGCTTTTGTAATAGCTGTGATCTGATTGTTGCACCTTCTAAATATGTAGAAGCAGATCTTAAAAGAAAAAGGATAAGCACTCCAGTAGTAGCAGTTTCTACCGGGATAGACCTGGCTCCTTTTAAGAGTAATGATGAGGAAGAGTTAAATAAATTAAGAAAAGCCTATAATATTCATGAAAAAGAAAAGATATTACTCTTTGTCAGCCGGCTGGGAGAAGAGAAGAATCCTTTTTTCCTTCTGGAAGCCTATCATAGACTAATCGATAAATACGGAATTAACCCACCCTTGTTTATTGTCGGCGATGGGCCGGAAAGAGAAAAAATGGAGAGATATTGTCAGAAAAAGGCTTTGACGGAACAGGTGATTTTTACCGGTAAAAAAAGATATGCTGAGGTAGTTCAATTATACAAGATGAGTACACTCTTTGTTTTTCCATCAAAAACAGAAACCCAGGGCCTGGTTACCCTGGAGGCTATGGCCGGAGGTTTGCCGGTGGTAGCTGTTAATGCTGCCGGGTCCAGCACCATGGTGGAAGATGGGGTAGATGGTTTTCTGGTTCAAGAGGATCCGGATGAATTTGCCAGGGCTATCTATAAAATCATGACAGATGATATGCTTTATAATAAAATGAGGATAAATGCCTTCAAAAAGGCGGAGGAGCTTTCCATTGAGAGAATGGCAGCAAGATTGCTGTTGGCTTATAAAATAATAAGGAGCAATAAGCAGGAGAAGGAAGCCTTATAGGCAATAAAGGGCTTTTGCTAATAATGGAAAAAAATGATATAATATAATCCAGGAATATAGGATAGGTTAAATCTTTTTCATTTTACTATTGATTCATTGCTTGATTTTTATATAAGGAGGCTTTGAAATGAGTTTAGATCTCCGGAATTGTCCAAACTGTGGTAGGCTTTTTGCCAAAAAACCGGGAGTTGATCTCTGCCCTGTTTGTCTGGATATTGAAGAGGAGGATTTCCAGAAGGTTAAAAGTTTTTTGTGGGATTATCCTAATTCCACCATTGAAGTGGTTCATGAAAAGACAGGTGTTAGCAGGGAAAGGATTATAAAATTTATCCGGGATGACCGTTTAATAGCAGAAGGCTTGACCCTGGATTATACCATAGAATGTGAGCGCTGTGGAACTCTAATTCCCTCGGGGCGTTTTTGTAAAAAATGCCAGGATGAACTGGTTAAGGGACTCAGTCCTGATAAGGACAGAAGTCAGCAAGTTTCTAATAAGCGGGATGAAAAGAGCCGTATGCATTTGTATGACAGAATTCATAAAAGAGGAGAATAAGGGAAAAATGGATCAATCTTTATTGATCCATTTTTATTTGTATTTATATTTTTAAGAAATATGGAGATACAGGGATTAAAATTAATGTAAACCAGGATAACCGGCTATAATGAATGATATTTAGATTTAATTTATTTGCCTATTTTCCGATAAAAAGAACAGGAGTGACAGATATATTTATTTAAGAGGTGATCTCTTTATGCGGATTTATAAAACCGATAACCATAAAGTACAATATCTGGAGAATTATAAAAGGAACAGATTCCAGGAGCAGAATGTCAATAAAACAGCAGATAAAGACAAGGTTACAATTTCCCACAAGGCTTTAAATATCAAGGACATCCAGCAGGAAATGGCCAGAATACCTGAAATAAGGGAAGATAGGGTGAAGGAATTAAAGGAACAGGTTCAGAAGGGGACTTACCGTGTTCCTGCCAGGGCAATTGCCAGTAAAATATTAAATTACGGGTTGGAGTGAGGGTTTTGTCTTCTAAAGAGTTTCAAAAATTATTTGTAGAGGAGTATGAGGAGTATACCCGGCTCTATGAAATAGTTAAAAACAAACAAGAGGCTATTATAAATAATGATATTCAAGAATTGGCAGAGATATTAAAGGAAGAACAGGCTATTATAGAAAAGATTGAAGAAATGGAAGAAGCCAGGGAGAAGATATTAAATCAATTGGCCCTGGAAAAAGATATAGATAGTAAAGAAACAATTACTTTTACTGAACTGATGGAGCTAATGCCGGCAGAAAGGGTTGAATTGGAGCAAATAAAAGAGAAGTTTTTGCAGCTGCTGGACAAATTGCAGGAGCTTAATCAGGAGAATAGAGAGCTGATAGAGCATTCCCTGAAAATTACTGAGTCTTCCCTGGAATTTATTAGAGAAGCTACCGGAAGGACTAACCTATATAATTATAAGAATGACGAGACTAATGTTCAAACAGATCATATAATAGACAAAAGGGTTTAGTGGAAAAAGTAGTAAATGACGTCCGTTGACAGGATTAAAAAATAGAAGAGGTGTTAGAAGATGTCTGTTAATGCATATCAGAGATACAAGGATGCCCAATATAGTACAGCAAGTCCGGAACAACTTCTCTTGATGTTATATGAAGGAGCTATAAAATATGCCCGCCAGGCCCAGGAAGAGATGAGAGAAAAAAATATTGAAGGAGCCAATAATAAATTAAAAAAGACGGGAGATATTATCAGTGAATTAATGGTTTCCCTGGATATGGAACAGGGGGGGGAGATTGCCCGGAACCTCTATAATCTCTATGATTACATGAGCCGCCGTTTAATTCAGGCCAATATCAGAAAAGACCCTGGCCTGGTAGATGAGGTTATCACTCTCTTGACTAGCCTTAAGGAATCCTGGGAAGAGGTTATAGGCAGGGTAAGATCCCAGGTTATACAGAATGCAGGGGGACTTAACCTTGAAGGATAATCAATTTCAGGTACTGGATACTCTGCTAAGTGAAAAGATTGAATTATTGAAACAACTGGCAGAGTTGACCAGAAAGCAAAGTTCTGTTATTGAAGGGGAGCAATTGGAAGAATTGCAGGTTTTAATTGATAAAAAGATGGAGATTATGAAGACTGTTGATAGGCTTGATGAGAGTTTAAATCCCATACTGGATAAAGTCAGGACTTTTGTTGGATTAAAGAATAATGAAAGCCTTGCTAAAATAGAAAAAAGGGGTAAATTGCCGGCAAAGACTATCAGTAAATTAAAGTCCTTAGGAGAAATTCTCCAGGAATTACAGAAGATAGATCAGGAAAATTTAAGCAAAATGAATGAAAAGAGAGAAGAACTGGCTCAAAGGATGCTGGAGATACAGAGTGGCCGGAAAGCAAATAAGGGTTATAAGCAGGATAGCCGGATTTATTCAACCTATATAGATAGAAAGGGATAAATATAATTTGCTAAATAGGAAAGGGGGATGGGAGATGAGGCTCAGCATCATTGATACCGAAAAAACTTTGATGATACAGGGAAGGGATAAATATCAGCAATTAAATCCTGGTTATAAAAATAATAACAATAAGGAGAATCTAGATCGGACCTATTTTAAAGAAGAGTTGGAAGAGAGTATTGAAGAAATCAATAAAACTGTAGAGGCACTACATAAGGACTTAAGATTTCAGGTTCATGAAAAGTCAGACAGATTAATGGTAGAAGTTATAGATGTAATAAAAAATGAGGTAATCAAGGAAATTCCTCCCCGGCAGCTACTGGATATGCTTGGACGGATCAGGGAAATGGTCGGACTTATTATTGATGAAAAGATATGATAAAAGGGGAATATCTTATGCCTAATAACCAGGATAGCTTAATGGAGATATTGAAAAAAGAACATGAGCTTTATGATAAATTGTATAGTATAGCCGGGAAGAAGAAGGATGTTCTCCTGGCTGAAGAAATAGATCAATTGGCAGAAATTGTTTTGGAAGAAGAGGGCTTTTTACTGGAGATCAGGAAACTGGAAGAGGAACGTCTGGTTCTGGAAGAGGGTTTAACAGATTTAAAGGATGAAGTTATTGAATTGAAAAAAGAACTGGTAAACCTGGCTGAAAGAATAAAAGAAAGAAATTATTTAAACAGAAAGCTTATTGAGAATTCCCTCAGCCTGATTAATCTTAACCTGAATCTAATCAAGAACCATGGAGGGAAAAAGATTTATGATAAAAAGGGCTTAGTAGCTCAACAGGCCAATGCTTTTGTCAATAAAAAGGCCTGATCTCGAAGGAGGTAGCAATTATGTCTACATTTGGAGGAATTGAATTAGGCAAAAGAGCCTTGCAGACACAGCAAAAGTCTCTAAATATTACCGGTCACAATATTGCCAATGCCAATAATGAAAAATATTCAAGGCAGCGGGCAGTGCAAAGTGCTACGGATCCTTATACCCTGGCTTCATTATACAATCCTGCCGGGGCAGGACAGGTAGGTACCGGTGTTTATATAAAATCTATTATGAGAATGAGAGACCAGTTTATTGATACCCGTATTAGATATGAGAATCAGGGTTATGGGGAATGGTCTGTCCGGAAGGAAAACTTACGGCAGATTGAGAGTATTTATAATGAACTGGATAATGGAGGGGTAAAAAATAATCTGGACCGTTTTTTCCAGAGTTTTCACGATCTGGTGAGGGATGCGGAAAGCAGTAACTCGGTCCGGGAGTCAGTTATCCAGAATGCTATTACCCTGACCACCCAGCTGAATCATATTGATAGATCACTGATGGAATTCAGGGACCATCTGGGGAGTGAGATTGAGTATAAGGTTGCTGAGGTAAATGACCTGGCCAAAAGGATTGCTGCCCTGAATAAGCAAATCAAGATTATAGAATCAGATCCCACCAAAAAAGCCAATGACCTGGCTGATGAGAGGGATGCCCTGATAGATGAGTTGGCAAAAATTGTTGATATACAGGTGAGGTTTGATAGCTACAATCAGGCCAATATTAGCCTGAATGGACTTGGCATAGTCAATGGAATAACTGCCAATGAGCTGGAATATAGTCTTATTGCAGAAGACAGGACTTCAATTGATGGGGTTTTATATGAAAATGTATTTGATAAATATGTTTTTTCCGTTAATGGTAATCAGGCCAGGATAGACAGCGGCGAGATTTATGGCTTGATAGCAGTCAGGGAAGATATTGTTGACCAGAAGATGAACAAGCTGGATTTATTGGCCAGGACCCTTATTGAAGAAGTTAATGCTGTCCACCGGAGGGGTTATGGTAAAAAGGATTTACCTGGTCCAGGTAATGATTACGAAGAAGGTGGAGTAGGCAGAGATTTCTTTTTGGGGA
>LFRS01000152.1:18449-19797 GCA_001512435.1 Halothermothrix sp. DTU029
AATATTGCTGCAGCTCCCCGGACTGAGGATATAAATAATGATGGGGAGAATGATTTAATAGGTGATCAGTCTATTGCTCTGGAAATAGCACAATTAAGAGATAAATCTATAGCTGCCCTGGGAAGTACTTCCTTTAATGATTTCTGGCAGACTCAGGTTAGTGAGTTGGGTATAGAAATCAGCCGGGCAGAGGCTATGGAGACAAATCAGAATATCCTTCTGGAGTCTCTAAAGGATAAAAGGCAGGAAGTTTCGGGCGTCAATCTTGATGAAGAGATGACAGAAATGATTAAGTTCCAACATGGTTATAATGCTGCAGCCCGGGTTATAACAGTAATTGACCAAATGCTGGATACCTTAATTAATGGTACAAGATAGGAAGGGGGCATGAGAGATGTCACGTATTACTAATAACATGATCATAAGCAGTTTTTTATCTAATTTTACCAGAAGCCAGAAAAATCTTAATAAGTATATGGAACAGTTAACAACTGGCGAGAGATTCAGCCGTATCTCTGATGAGCCCATTAATGCCGTAAAAGCCATGAAACTGGAAACTATGCTTAAATTTAATGATAAGTATGTGGAAAATGCTGAAGAGGGGATTAACTGGCTTAATGTTACTGATAAGGCCCTGGATGATGTAGTTAAAACCTTAAGGAAGCTTAGGGATAGTGCTGTTAAGGCAGCCAATGGTACTATGACGCCTGATGATCGCCTGAAGATCAAGCAGGAGGTCGATCAATTAAAGGAACACCTGATTGATGTGGCTAATAGCAGATATGGTAATGCCTATATTTTTAATGGAGCCAAGACCAGGATACAGCCCTATAAAAATGTCGACAGTACAGACCCCTCAGCTTACGTGGGAGAGGGTGGGCTGTCCAATGAAAAACTGCTTCGGGAGCTAGGAGCAGGTATAACTATTGAAGTCAATGTAACAGGTGCTGAAATAGGTTTTGGCCAGATTTTTGCAGATTTACAAGGTTTCAGTAATGCCCTGGAGAATAATGATACTGATACTTTAGAGACCATGATGGGGACAATAGATAAGCATATTGAATCAGTACTGGGAGCCAGGGCACAGGTTGGTTCCCGACAGACCAGGCTTGAATTAACTGTGGACAGGTTTACCTCCCAGGAAATAGCCTATGCTGATATACTAAATAAAACTAAGGGTACTGATATTGCTGAAACCATTATGAAATTAAAGAATGAGGAGAATGTTTATAGAATAGCCCTTGCGACCGGAGCCAGAATTATTCAGCCCACCTTGATGGATTTCTTGCGGTAAAGAATGAAATAATATTATTCCCTGGCTCAATGGTAAACCTTAACCAGGCTCAGG
>LFRS01000087.1:0-233 GCA_001512435.1 Halothermothrix sp. DTU029
AAATCGGCATAACGGGCCAGAGAAGACTCCCTGCTTCCCGTAAAAGCAACCAGTTTAGCCCCAATCCTCCTTAGTGAGGGGATCAGGGCCAGTACCTCCTCTGTCTCGCCACTGTTGGAAATAGCGATCAGAATATCCTCTGCCGTAATCATGCCCAGATCCCCATGCAAAGCCTCTCCGGCATGGACAAAAAAGGCCGGTGTACCAGTACTGGATAAGGTAGCAGCAATCTT
>LFRS01000087.1:369-1106 GCA_001512435.1 Halothermothrix sp. DTU029
AGAACTTCCTGGAGAAGTTCCTCCAGTTCATTCAGGTAAAGCATATTGGGCCCATCACTTAAAGCCTCTTCAGGGTTATCATGTACCTCCATGAAGAGGGCATCTATACCAACAGCTGCAGCCGCCCGGCTAAGATAGGGCACAAACCCTCTATCGCCGCCGGAACTCTCCCCTCTGGCCCCCGGCCTCTGCACACTGTGGGTGGCATCAAAGACCACCGGATAACCGAAATCCCTCATTACCGGTAAAGAGGTCATGTCTACGACAAGGTTATTATAACCAAAGCTGACACCCCTCTCCGTCAGGAGGATCTTTTCATTACCTGTACTGAGCAATTTATCAATAACCTTACCCATATCCCAGGGAGCCAGGAACTGGCCTTTCTTGACATTGACTATCTTACCGGTCTCTGCCGCTGCCAGCAAAAGGTCGGTCTGCCGGCAAAGAAAGGCGGGTATCTGTAAAATATCCACTACTTCAGCAACGGGTTCTGCCTGTTCCGGCTCATGGATATCAGTCAAAACAGGTACAGCCAGCTCTTTTTTGATAGCCTGCAATATCTCCAGCCCTTCCTCCAGTCCCGGTCCCCTGAATGATTTAATGGAAGAACGGTTGGCCTTATCAAAGGATGACTTAAAGACATAGGGGATACCCAGCCTGTTTGTTATCTCTTTAACTCTTTTACCAATCATCAGGGCCCTTTCCGGGCTTTCCAGGACACAAGGCCCGGCAATAAG
>LFRS01000174.1 GCA_001512435.1 Halothermothrix sp. DTU029
GTTTTGAATGACAAGATAGTTTTTGGTGATAATAATAGGCCCTTTGTGCTTATTGCCGGGCCCTGTGTCCTGGAAGGGCCTGAAAGATCCCTGCTGATCGGTAGAAAGATTAAAGAAATAACAGATCGGCTGGGGATTCCTTATATATATAAGGCTTCCTTTGATAAAGCTAATCGCTCTTCCATTAAGTCTTACAGGGGACCAGGGCTGGAGGAAGGCCTGGACTTATTAAAGGGCATTAAGGAAGAGCTGGGGGTACCGGTTTTAACTGATTTTCATGAACCAGAGCAGGCGGGACCTGTGGCAGAGATTGTAGATATCCTGCAGATTCCTGCCTTTTTGTGCCGGCAGACAGACCTTTTGCTGGCAGCTGCAGAGACCGGTAAGATAATAAACGTAAAAAAGGGACAATTCCTGGCTCCCTGGGATATGGAGAAGGTGATTAATAAACTGGTCAGTGCAGGTAATGAGCGGCTTCTCCTGACTGAGCGGGGGGTCAGTTTCGGTTATAATAATCTGGTAGTTGATATGAGTTCTCTGCCTATAATGAGGGGTCTTGGTTATCCAGTGGTCTTTGATGCTACCCATAGTGTGCAGAGGCCAGGGGCCAGAGGTGAGACCTCCGGTGGTGACAGGGAGTTTGTGCCCTATCTCAGCCGGGCAGCTGCTGCTGTTGGTATTGATGCCCTCTTTATGGAGGTCCATGATAATCCAGAAGAGGCCTTAAGTGATGGGCCCAATATGCTTTACCTGAATGAACTGGAGGAACTTCTCCAGGAAGTTCTGGCCATTGATGCTCTCGTCAAGAAGAGGGGAGCTTAAAAGTATCTACCGGAGGATGGGTTAAGATGAAGCAAAGCTTATCTTCTAAAAAAGAATTTGCTCAAAGGTGTATAGAAGAAGCCCATAAAGTACTGGATATAGAAGCCAGATCCATACTGAATTTGAAGAATATTATTAAGGAAGACTTTGTAAAACTGATTGAATTAATCATGGAAAGTAAAGGCAGGGTGATAGTCTCAGGAGTAGGCAAATCCGGCCTGGTTGGTAAAAAGATTGCTGCTACCTTATCCAGTACTGGTACACCGGCCTTTTTTGTCCATGCCGGAGAGGCCTTACACGGGGATCTGGGGATGATAACTGGAGCTGATATCCTGATTGCTATTTCCAATAGTGGGGAGACAGAGGAGGTATTGGCCCTGATTCCTTCCCTCAGGAGGATAGGGGCCAGGCTGGTTGCCTTTACAGGAAAGAAAGAATCTTCTCTGGCTCAATATGCAGATCTGGCCATAATTGCCAGTGTGGAAAAAGAGGCCAGCCCCTATGATCTGGCACCCACTGCCAGTACCACTGCCATTATGGCTTTAGGTGATGCCCTGGCTATAAGCTTATCCAGCTTACGGGGCTTTACAGCAGAGGATTTTGCCTTGTTTCACCCCGGGGGCAGCCTGGGAAGAAAGCTTTTGACAAGGGTAAAAGATATAATTGCAGAAAGGGATATAAATCCGGTTGTTGATGCAGAAACCAGTGTCAAACA
>LFRS01000127.1:0-48722 GCA_001512435.1 Halothermothrix sp. DTU029
GGTATTTTCCGGGCTTTAAGGACAATACCGGTGATGCTGGAATTTGCCAGAGACATGGAAAAGGTTTGTCCAGATGCATGGTTTTTAAATTATACCAATCCCATGTCTATAGTAACGGGTGCTATGCTGAGGGCAACCAATATTAAGACCGTTGGCCTCTGTCACAGTGTCCAGGTATGTGCTTCAGGCCTGCTGGAAGGCCTGGGTATGAGTACGGAGAATATACAGTGGAAAATAGCCGGGATAAATCATATGGCCTGGCTTCTGGAGATTACCCGGGATGGCAAAGATCTCTATCCAGAAATTAAACAGCGGGCTAGGGAAAGAGAGACACCTCATAATGACATGGTAAGATATGAGATAATGAAACATTTTGGTTATTATATTACTGAATCCAGTGAGCATCTTGCAGAATACTTACCATATTTCATCAAAAACAGGTATCCTGAATTAATAGAAAGGTTTAACATACCTCTTGACGAATATCCCCGCCGGTGTGTAGCCCAAATTAGAGGCTGGGAAAGGATGAGGGAGGAACTGGTAAACAATAAGGACTTGATCCATGAGAGGACCATTGAATATGCTTCTTATATTATGGAAGCCATGGAAACCGACCAGCCCTTTAAAATAGTGGCCAATGTATTAAATACAGGTTTAATTACCAATTTACCGGAAAAGGCTATAGTTGAAGTGCCCTGTCTCGTGGATAGTAGTGGAATTAGCCCCTGTTATGTTGGGGACCTGCCTGAACAATTAGCTGCCTTAAACAGGACCAATATTAATGTACATTTGCTTACCCTGGAGGCAGCCCTTACAGGAAAGAAAGAATATATCTATCAGGCTGCTTTACTGGATCCCCATACCTCTGCAGAATTATCCATAGATGATATAGTATCCTTATGTGATGACTTAATTGAGGCCCATGGTGATTGGTTGCCGGTATTTAAATGATGAGATAAGAAAAATTTTTAATTTCATGCTTAAAAGGGCTGAAAAATTCCTTGACAAAAACCTTATTTGATGATATTCTAATTTAAAATATCTAGCATAATCTTTCTCATACTGTTATATAAATTAATAAAATCATCAAGAGTGGTGGAGGGACTGGCCCTGTGAAACCCGGCAACCTACCCCGAGGGGTAAGGTGCTAAATCCTGCATTCTCCGTAAAGAGGGGAGTGAGAGATGAGAGGACCTGGTTAACCCTCTCCGAGGGTTTTTTTCATATCTATGAATTATAGCTTAATAAAGCTATCCTATTGTAGTAATAGTTTATTTTATAGGAAGTAGAGGAGGAAAGGTGGTTTTAAAGCGGTGATAGAAATAAAAGGATTGGTCAAAAATTACAGTACAGGACAGGGTCTTTTACATGCTGTCAATGGTGTAGATTTAAAGGTCAGAGAAGGAGAGATTTTTGGGATTATTGGCCCCAGTGGTGCTGGGAAGAGTACCCTGATCAGGACCCTGAACCTATTGGAGACACCTGATGCAGGCAGTATAAAAATTAATGGGAAAGAAATAAGTACATTACGGGGAAAAGAGCTAAGGGATTTTCGCAGGAAGATAGGGATGATTTTTCAACATTTTAACCTCCTTTCTTCCCGTACTGTTAGAGATAACATAGCCTTTCCTCTGGAAATTGCCGGCATTCCTGTGCAGGAAAGGGAGAAGAGAGTAGACCGGTTAATGGAATTGGTTGGCCTGAGTGCTCATGCAGATCATTATCCTTCGGAGTTAAGTGGTGGCCAGAAACAAAGGGTGGGGATTGCCAGGGCCCTGGCCAATGAACCGGCATTGTTATTATCAGATGAAGCAACTTCCTCCCTGGATCCGGAAAGTACAGAAGCAACCTTGGAGCTATTAAGAAAAATCCGGGATGAACTGAACCTGACTATTGTACTGATTACCCATGAGATGGATGTCATAAAAAAGGTATGTGACCGGGTGGCAGTGCTGGAAAATGGCAAGATTATTGAGGAAGGGGAGGTTATAGATATTTTTGTGAATCCCCGGCAGGAATTGACCAGGCGTTTTATAAAAACAGTCATTGATTATTCCCTTCCAGAGGGCCTGGAGGATATGGTGATTAAAGGAGATCTGGTCAGGGTAACATTTAAGGGTGAATCCACCCATCAACCATTAATGTCCCTTCTGGTGAAGAAATTTCAGATAGATGCCAATATCCTTTATGGCAGGATAGATGATATCCAGGGTATACCCTTTGGTACTTTAATACTTGAATTAAGGCCAAATGGTGGTTCAATAGATAAGGCATTGGATTTTTTAAGAGAAAAAGGATTAGCAATAGAGGTGTTGAAAAATGGCTGAGATATTTGCAAACTTAGGAAAATATAGTCAGTTGCTCCTGGATGGAACAATGGAAACCTTATATATGGTAAGTGCTTCCCTCTTAATTGCTGTTGTTTTTGGTATACCTTTAGGAGTCCTTACTACCATCACAAGAAAGGGACATATCTTATCTAATAATACCCTGAATAAGGCCCTTGATGGGATTATTAATATAGGCCGTTCTATACCCTTTATTATCCTGATGGTAGCTATTATTCCCCTTACCAGGGCCATAGTGGGCACTTCCATCGGGACCACTGCGGCCATAGTGCCGCTGGCCGTAGCGGCAATACCCTTTGTGGCCAGGGTTGTTGATAATGCCTTGCTGGAGATTGATCCGGGGATAATAGAGGCAGCCCGGTCTATGGGGGCTACCCCTTTACAGATAATCTTAAAAGTTCTATTACCTGAAGCTTTGCCAGGACTAATTTTGGGAATTACCTTAACAGCTATAAATTTAATTGGCTATTCTGCTATGGCTGGTGCTATAGGAGGAGGTGGTCTGGGAGATATAGCTGTTCGTTATGGATATCAACGTTTTCGCGTTGAAGTCATGGTACAGACAGTAGTTATTTTGATACTGCTGGTTCAGTTAATCCAATGGGCAGGCAATAAAATAGCCGGTTATTTTGATCATCGGTAATTTATTATAAAAAAAAGAGTAGGGAGATGATAGTAATGAGAAGTAAAAATCTTTTATTTGTCCTGTTAATTGTAGTATTAATAGTAGCGGCTGTCTTTATTCTTAATCTGAATAAAGAGCCAGAGGAGACAGTTCTCAAAGTTGGGGCAACCCCTGTCCCCCATGCTGAAATCCTGGACTTTGTAAAGCCACTTCTGGCTGAACGAGGCATTGTTCTGGAGATTGTAGAGTTTACTGATTATGTAACCCCAAATCTGGCCCTTAATGATGGCAGTATAGATGCCAATTTCTTTCAACACCAACCATATCTGGATAGCTTTAACCGGGATCATAACCTTGACCTGGTTACAGTGGCCAAAATCCATGTGGAGCCTTTTGGCCTATATTCCGAAAAGATTAGTTCTATTGATGAATTAGAAGACGGGGCCCTGATTGCTGTTCCCAATGATCCAACCAATGAAGGCCGTGCTCTCCTCTTATTGGCCAATAAGGGTTACATAAGCTTGGAAGCAGAAAATGAATTGGAGGCTACTCCTTATGATATAAGTGAGAACCCCAAAAACCTTCAATTCAGGGAATTGGAAGCAGCCCAGTTACCCAGGGTCTTACCTGATGTTACTGCAGCCTTTATCAATACCAATTATGCCCTGGAAGCTGGTTTAAATCCCCTGAATGATGCCTTAATAATTGAAGGTAGTGAATCACCTTATGCCAATGTTCTGGTTGTCAAGAAAGAGAATGTGGAAAAGGAAGAAATTAAGGTTTTAGTTGAAGTTTTGACCTCTGATTCCGTAAGAGACTTTATCCTGGAAGAATATAAGGGAGCAGTAGTTCCAGTATTTTAAGAAAGATATTTTAAAAAGCACCTCCTGGAGGTGCTTTTTTTGTATTCATTTTTTGCAGGATTTTACAGATTTGTGCAGAAATCTTTAATAATATGGTTAATTAAGTGAATATATTATTACTAACCAAAAGATATTAGTGAAGAAAAGATCTTAGTGAAGAAGACAAAGAGGGATGAATAACATGAAGATAGGAATACCCAGATCATTGTTGTATTATTACTACTATCCATTCTGGCAGACTCTCTTTAAGGAACTAGGTATGGAGCTTATCTTGTCTGAAGCCAATTCCGGGGATTTATTGAATCAAGGGGCTAAAGAAGCAGTTCCGGAGATCTGTGTTCCCATGAAGGTCTATGTAGGCCAGGTCCTTAACCTACTGGAAAAAGGAGTTGAACTGATTTATATACCCCGTTTTGTCAGTATAAGGAAGGGTATCACTTTCTGTCCCAAATTTCTGGGCCTTCCGGATATGCTTATGAATTCCTTATCTGGACTTGATGGGAAAATATTAACTCATGAGATCAGGTCCAGGACGGATGATATTTCAGCTTACAGGAATTATGCCCTTTTTAGAGAGCTTTTTCAGGTCAGTAAAAGTAAATTATCCAGAGCTTTAAAGGCAGCCAGAAGAGATTGGCTTGAATTTAGGAAATTACAACAGGAGGGTTATAAAACAGAAAAACTCCTCCAGGGTGAAAAAGAAAAGAGGGCAGAGGGTTCTTTAAAGATTGGTGTCCTGGCTTATGTATATAACCTCTATGATCGTTATATCAATATGGATTTTTTAGAACGACTGGAGGAAAAAGGGGTAAAACTGGTTAGCTTTGAGATGTTGGATGAAGATTTAATCAACAAATTTATTGCTAAATTAAGGAAACCTTTTTTCTGGGAGTTTACAAATAAATTAATGGCAGCAGGTCATTATTTTATTAATTCAGCAGAAATAGATGGGATTATCCATCTCACTGCTTTTGCCTGTGGTCCTGATGCCATCCTGGGTCCTTTTCTGGATTTAGAAGCCCAGGGGAAAAACAAACCCTTTATGACCTTGAGAATCGATGAACAGACTGGTGAAAGTCATTTTCTAACCAGAATCGAAGCCTTTGTTGATTTACTCAGCTTAAAGAAAAGAAGTGATCAGACATGAGAGTATCTTTTCCCTATATGGGTGCAACTATTATTTATGGCAAGTTGCTTGAATTACTGGGCCATGAGGTAATAATGCCACCAAGGCCAACCCGGAAAACAATAGAACTGGGGGTAAAATATAGCCCTGAATTTGCCTGTTTTCCCTTTAAGGTCCTCCTGGGTACCTATCTGGAATGCCTGGATAAGGGGGTAGATCTCTTTGTAACTACTGGAGGCCAGGGGCCCTGCCGGGCAGGTTTTTATGGGGAATTACACAAAAAGATCCTTGAGAATCTGGGTTATGAGGTGGATTTTATTATCTTTGACCCACCCTGGAGGGGTTTTGAAAAATTTTATAAGCAGATCCTGACTTTAAAAAAAGACAATTCCTGGCCTGAGGTCTTGAGGGTAATCCACACAGTCTATCAGATGTGCAAATCCCTGGACAAAATTGAGAAAACAATCACAACAATCAGGGCCTATGCTGGCCAGGAGTGGGCAGGACTGAATAAAAGCTGGCAGGATATCCTTAGGGCCTATTCCCGGATAGAAACTGCCAGGGATGTAGCCCGGGTAGAAAAAGAAGCCTTAGAGGAGATCAAAAAATATAATCTCCAATTGGCACCGGTAGAAAAAAGAATCAGAATCGGTATAGTTGGAGAGATTTATGTGGTCATGGAGGCTTCTATCAACGGTAATATTGAAGAAATCTTAAATTCCTTTGGTGCAGAGGTAGAAAGGTCCCTTTACTTATCAACCTATATTGATGAAACCATCTTTCCCTGGATTGGCAGAAAAGAAAAGGAAAAACTCTGCCAGAAGGCCAGGGGCTATATTAACCTTAATATCGGCGGCCATGCCAGATTATCAGTAGGCCAGATAGTTGATTTCAAGGACCGGGGCTTTGATGGGGTTATCCACCTTAAACCCTTTGCCTGTTTACCGGAACTAATTAGTGAATCCATGTTGGAGAAATTATCTGCAGACCTGGACCTGCCTATTTTATCCCTGTCTATTGATGAACAGACAGCTGAAGCAAATCTGCTGACAAGGCTGGATGCTTTTGTGGATTTTATCAAATACAGGAAAGCTAATTGTGAAGAAAGGATGTCGTTAAGTGGATAAGGTTTATATTGGTGTTGATATTGGTTCTGTTAGTATTAATATAGTTGCTATTAATAAAGACTCTGACCTGGTCTTCAGGTTATACAAAAGGAATACTGGACAACCGGTAGACCTGGTAAAAGAAGGTTTTCAGGAACTGAAAGAGGAATTAGGAGACAGGAGAGAAATAGGAGGTATTGGTGTAACAGGCAGTGGCAGGCAGTTAACAGCTTATGTATTGGGGGCAGATCTGGTTAAAAATGAAATAACTGCCCATGCTGCTGCCACCACTTTCTACTACCCGGATGTAGGCACTATCTTTGAGATTGGCGGCCAGGATTCTAAATTAATAATTATTAAAAATGGAATCCCGGTAGATTTTGCCATGAATACTGTTTGTGCTGCAGGGACCGGTTCTTTTCTGGATCACCAGGCTATTCGCCTGGGGGTAAAGATAGAAGAATTTGGCAGGCTGGCTTTACAGGCTAAAAGAGATGTACGTATTGCCGGCAGGTGTACTGTTTTTGCAGAATCAGACATGATCTCTAAACAGCAATATGGTTATACCAAAGCAGAGATTATTAAAGGTCTTTCCCGGGCCCTGGTCAGAAATTATATGAATAACCTGGTCAGGGGCAAGCAACTGGAAGGTCAATTTATCTTTCAGGGTGGTGTAGCGGCCAATGTAGGCATTAAAGCTGCCTTTGAGGAAGAGTTGCAGGAAGAGGTTATAGTACCAGAACACTATGATGTGATGGGGGCTATAGGGATTGCCCTTCTGGCAAAAGAAGAGATGGAGAGGAGTGGCCGAAAAAGTGCTTTCCGGGGTTTAGACTTTACCCAGGATGATTTTTTTACTGATAGTTTTAATTGTACTGGTTGTGCCAATGAATGTGAAGTAATCAGGGTTATGGCCGGGGAAGAATTAATAGCTATAACCGGGGACCGTTGTGGTAAGTGGTCAGCCAGTATTATAGATAAAAAAACCAGAGAGGGAAGAAATTATACCAGGAGGACAGCAAATAAATAATCAAAAATTATTTATAAATATTCAAAATTTCTCTTGACAGGAATTTTATATTGTGTTATCCTTAGGAAAATAGCAAACTGGCCTATTAATCTGAAATTAAAAAATTGAATATAATACCCTTATCAAGAGTGGTGGAGGGAACTGGACCTATGAAACCCGGCAACCAGCTTTCT
The DNA here is from genome assembly GCA_001512435.1 of Halothermothrix sp. DTU029. Classification (GTDB taxonomy): domain Bacteria; phylum Bacillota; class Halanaerobiia; order Halanaerobiales; family DTU029; genus DTU029. The sequence goes on from LFRS01000127.1 coordinate 7,272, forward strand.
ACGGAAAGTATGGTGCTACATCCAGCAGGATATTTCCTGGAAGATAAGAGTAAGTATTAACCTCTTTCTCGTACAGGAAGGGGTTTTTTATTACCATGAAATGGTAATCAATGAAAAAAATAATCAGTTTATAAGAAAGCCAGTTTGCCAAATTAAAATAGGAGGTTGATAAAAATGCAGGAAAAGAATTATGGTTTTAATACCCTATCTATCCATGGCGGCCATGAGCCAGATCCCCATACTGGAGCAGTAATAGTACCTATTTATCAGACTACATCCTATGTATTTAGGGACTCTGAACATGCTGCCAAATTATTCAATCTGGAGGAAGAAGGTAATATCTATACCAGGATCATGAATCCGACCACAGATGTGCTGGAAAAGAGGATAGCGGCCCTGGAAGGTGGTGTTGGTGCCCTGGCAGTATCATCGGGCCAGGCAGCTATTACTTATGCTATCTTAAATATAGCTAAACAGGGAGATGAAATAGTCAGTAGTAGTTCCATTTATGGTGGCACCTATACCCTCTTCAAATACAATTTAGCCCGCCTGGGAATAAAAGTCCAGTTTACTGATTCCCTGGATCCCCGGGAATTTGCTGCCAGGATAACTGAGAGGACCAAGGCCCTCTATGTAGAAACTGTAGGCAACCCTGAATTGGGAATACCGGATTTTGAAGAACTGGCCAGGGTAGCCCATGAGGCTGGAGTCCCTCTAATAGTAGATAATACCTTTGCCTCACCCTATTTATGCCAGCCCATTAAATATGGGGCAGATATAGTTGTCCATTCCACTACCAAATACATCGGGGGCCATGGAAACTCCATTGGAGGGATTATTGTAGACAGTGGTAATTTTGACTGGGCTAATGGGAAATTCCCTGAATTTACAGAAGCAGATCCCGCTTATCATGGTTTACGCTATATAGACCTGGGTAAGGCAGCCTATATTATTAAGGCCAGGATCAGCCTACTCCGGGATCTGGGCAGCTGTATCAGTCCCTTTAATTCATTTTTATTACTCCAGGGTGTTGAAACCTTAAGCCTTAGAATGGAAAGGCACTGTGAAAATGCTAAACAAATTGCCCAGTACCTGGCCAGTCATCCTGAGGTCACCTGGGTTAATTACCCTGGTCTGGAATCCCATGAATCTTACCAGAGGGGAAAGAAATACCTGCCCCGGGGTGTAGGAGGCATAATTACTTTTGGAATTAAGGGAGGCAAGGAAGCTGGCAAGTCCTTTATTGAAAATCTCCAGCTTATCTCCCATCTGGCCAATGTTGGTGACGTCAGGACCCTGGCCATTCATCCAGCCAGTACTACCCACCAGCAGTTAAGTGAAGAAGAACAAAAGAAAGCCGGAATCAGTCCGGACTTAATCAGATTATCTATTGGACTGGAAGATGTAGAAGACTTGATAAAAGAGCTTGATCAGGCACTGACCCTTGCCAGCAAGGGATGAAGAGAACCCTTTCAGCTGAAAGCTAAGGTAAAAGATCTAAAAGAAGAAAGGAGAAGTAACCATGCCCATTAAAATACCAGATAAATTACCTGCTGCTGAAATCCTGCGGAAAGAGAATATATTTGTAATGGAAGAAGAACGGGCTATACACCAGGATATACGTCCTTTGAGGATTGCTATTTTAAATCTAATGCCTACCAAGATAGAGACAGAGACACAGCTTTTAAGGCTCTTAAGTAATAACCCCTTGCAGATCGATATAGTTCTTTTACATCCTGAAAGCCACAAATCCAAAAATACACCTGCCGAATATCTGGCAACCTTTTACAATACTTTCTCTGAAGTAAAAAATGAGAAGTTTGATGGCTTGATTATTACTGGAGCACCGGTGGAATTGCTGGATTTTGCAGAAGTAGATTATTGGGAAGAATTAAAGGAAATCATGGAATGGAGTAAGAGAAATGTTTTTTCTACCTTACACATTTGCTGGGGAGCCCAGGCAGGTTTATACTACCACTATGGTATTGACAAAGTTGTCCTGGACAAAAAGCTTTCCGGAGTTTATAAGCATTATGTAAGGAGAAAAGAAGCCAGCCTCCTTCGAGGCTTTGATGATGTTTTTTATGCCCCCCACTCCCGTTATACAGGGGTAGCCAGGGAAGATATAGAAAAAAATCCTGCCCTGGAAATCCTGGCTGAATCAAAAGAAGCCGGTGTCTTTATTATCACCAGCAAAAATGAACGCCAGGTCTTTATTACCGGCCATCCTGAATATGATCGTTTGACATTACAGAAGGAATACCAGCGGGATATCAAGAAAGGCCTGGAAATAGACTTGCCCTTTAATTACTTCCCGGGTGATAACCCGGACAAGGAACCAGTCCTTAACTGGAGAAGCCATGCCAGTCTCCTGTACATTAATTGGCTTAACTACTATGTCTACCAATCTACCCCTTATGATTTAAGTAAAATTAATCATCTGGAGTAAAACCGCCAAAAGAAAAACGGAAGCATTTGATTCTGCTTCCGTTTTTCCGGGGCGTTACTAAATGGGTAATTCAGTGTATATATATGTCAGTTTCTCTATTTTTGTGACGAAACAAATTATTATATAATAAGTTTTTACTGATAAATTTAGAGAAATTATTGCAGGAGTCAGGAAATATTTGCAGAAATCATATGGAGAAAAGAAAGAGAAAAAAATGGACTAATAGATGAGGTGAGCAGGATGAAACAATATAAAAAATTACTTTCTTTTATCAAGCCTTACCGGACTTTTTTAATCCTGGCAACAATCAGTATGCTTCTGGCTACTGCCATGGGCCTCGCCGGGCCCTGGATAATCCGTTCCTTTATGGCTACAATCACCAGTGGAGGAGATATAGGCAGGATTTATCAACTGGCCTTATTTGCTATTATTGTTTATGTCCTCCTGGCCCTTGCCCAATATGGCCAGAATTATCTTTCCCATCATGCAGCCTGGATGGCCCTGAAAGATATAAGACAATATATCTATGACTATATCCAGAGCCTTTCCCTGAAATTTTTTCAGGATAAACAGACCGGGGAATTGATGTCCAGGGTTATTAATGATACCCGGGATTTTGAAATACTGATTGCCCATGCTATCCCAACCATAATTGTTAATGCCTGTATGTTAGCCGGTGTTTTCATCATATTACTGGCCATGAATATCAGTTTAACCTTATATACCCTGATTCCTATCCCTTTTTTGTTATTCCTGGTTATGAAATTCAATAAACTATCCCGGCCTTTATTCAAGAAAAACCAGGAAGAGGTAGCCAATGTAAATTCCATCTTACAGGATCATTTTTCCGGAATAAAAGAAATTAAGGCCTTTACCAGGGAAGAAAAGGCCAGCAAAATGACCCTGGAAAGGATTACCAGACAGACCATAGCTATATTAAGGGCTTTAAGAATCAGTAATGCCTATTTTCCCTCTATCCAGTTTTTTTCAAATATCGGAACAGTTATCGTGATTCTCTTTGGTGGTAAAATGGCCCTGGAAGCCCGGATGCCTATGGAAGATGTAGTGGCCTTTATTCTTTATCTTAATATGTTCTATCAGCCCATTATTTCCCTGGGCCAGATCAGTGAAGGGATTCAACAGGCTTTAGCCAGTGGAGAAAGGGTGGTAGAATTACTGAATGTGGAATCAGATATAGTGGAGGTTGAAAATCCTATTGAGTTGGAGGATTTTTCAGGAGAGATAGAGTTTAAGAATGTTGATTTCCATTATGTTGAAAATATTCCAGTCCTGTCAGATATCTCCTTTAAAATCAAGAAGGGAGAAATGGCAGCACTGGTGGGACCAACAGGTGTGGGAAAAACAACCATAGCCCATCTAATCCCCCGTTTTTATGACCCCTCTGCCGGGGCTATTTTGATTAATGGTGTGAATATCAAGGATATCAAGTTACATAGCCTGCGAAAACATATCAGCATTGTTTCCCAGGATGTCTTCCTCTTTAATGGTACAGTTAAAGAAAACATTCTATTTGGCAGGCCTGAGGCTAGTGAGGAAGAGGTTATAGAGGCAGCCAAAGCAGCCAATGCCCACCAGTTTATAATGGAGCTGGAAAAGGGTTATGAAACCCAGGTAGGGGAAAGGGGTGTAAAACTATCAGGAGGCCAGAAACAGCGTATATCTATAGCCAGGGCTATTTTGAAAAATGCCCCCATCCTTATCCTGGATGAGGCAACTTCAGCTGTAGATACTAAGACAGAGATGCAAATCCAGGAGGCCTTAAAGAATCTCATGAAGGATAAAACCAGTATAGTAATTGCCCACCGGCTTTCAACTATCCAGGAGGCAGACCAGATTATAATCTTAAAAGATGGCCGGATTGTTGAAAGCGGCAAGCATGAAGAATTAATAAATGCCAATGGTTTATATGCCAGCTTATGCCAAAACCAGATGGGTGGTATTTTAGTAAATATGTAAGTATAGTATAGAAAGAATTTTTTTATTAGATGGATGAATATAAAGAAGGAGAGGATTTGAGAAGATGAAATATATCAGTACCAGGGGAAATTATCAGGCAGTAGAGGCTGCAGAGGCCATCAGGACAGGAATGGTACCTACAGGTGGTTTATTTGTTCCAGAGGAGATACCGGTATTTTCTCTGGCGGAGATCCAGGAGATGGCCGGAAAAGAATATCAGGAGATTGCCTTTCAGGTCCTGGAAAAGTATCTAACAGATTTTACTGCCGAAGAATTAAAGGAAGCAATAGGACTGGCCTATAGCAGGAGTAAGTTTCCTGTAGCTGAAGTAGTCCCCCTCTATGCTTTAGACCAGAATCAATACCTGATGGAGTTATGGCATGGCCCTACAGCAGCCTTCAAGGATATAGCCTTACAGTTAATGCCCCAGCTATTAATCAGGGCAATTAAAAAAGCAGAACTGGACAGGGAAATTGTAATCCTGGTGGCCACTTCAGGGGATACAGGCAAAGCTGCCCTGGAAGGTTTTAAGGATCTCCCCGGGGTAAAAATAATAGTCTTTTATCCTGCTGAGGGAGTAAGTAAAATACAGGAATTACAGATGACCACTACTGATGGTAATAATACTTTTGTTGTAGGGGTAAAGGGCAATTTTGATGATTGCCAGACTGCAGTGAAGACTATCTTTGCTGACCAGGATTTAAAGAAACTGCTGGCCAGTAAGGGCTATCAGTTTTCTTCCGCTAATTCTATCAACTGGGGAAGACTGGTACCACAGCTAGTCTATTATTTCAGCAGTTATGCCCGGCTCCTTAAAAATGGCCTCCTTGGCCAGGGTGAAAAGATAAATATAGTAGTACCTACCGGTAATTTTGGTAACATACTGGCAGCCTATTATGCTTACAGGATGGGATTGCCGGTTAATAGGTTCATCTGTGCCTCCAATGATAATAATATTTTGACTGATTTTTTCCAGACTGGAATCCACGATACAAGAAGGGATTTCAAGAAAACCATCAGTCCTTCCATGGATATATTAATCTCTTCCAACCTGGAACGTTTTCTTTTTGAGATAACCGGCCGTGATGCTGGCAAAATAAAGCAATGGTATCAGGATTTAAAAGAAGAAGGCAAATTTGAGATTGACCGGGAAACCCTAAATGAAATACAGGCAATCTTTAGCGGAGACTATTCTTCAGAGGAAGAAACCATCAAAACCATAAAAGAGACCTATGAGCAGTACCAATATACCCTTGATCCCCATACTGCTGTTGCTGTAGATGTTTATAATAAATATAAGGCTAAGAATCATGATGATACAGTCACTATCATAGCCTCTACAGCCAGTCCCTTTAAATTTGCCGAAACAGTTCTCCAGGCTCTGGGACAGGGGGAAATTGATAATGCTAAACCTGAACACCTGGAAGACCTGCAAAAAATAAGTGGCCTGGAAATCCATCCTGGCTTGAGGGATTTAGGGGATAAAAAGGTGGTCCATAAGCGGATAGCTTACAATGAACAAATAGAAAAAGAAATTCTGGATATTCTCCAGATAAGATAAATCATATTTTCCAAAGGAGGAGGAAATGCCCATGCCTGCCCTGGAGGAGCTGGAGAGACTCTGCCAGCAATGTCGACGCTGTTCCTTATATAAAAACAGAAAGAACCTGGTCTTTGGGAGTGGCAATAAAGATGCAGTCTTGATGTTCATAGGAGAAGGGCCGGGAAAAGACGAGGATGAAAGGGGTCTTCCTTTTGTAGGTAGGTCCGGCCGTTTGCTGGATAAAATCCTTGAGGCAGTGGAGATCAAAAGGGAAGATGTCTATATAGCCAATATAGTCAAATGCCGTCCTCCTGGTAATCGTAACCCCAAAGAGGAAGAAAAAGAAGCCTGTATACCTTTTCTGCGGAAACAGGTGGCCCTGATCCGGCCCAGAATTCTTGTCTGCCTGGGGAGTGTAGCAGCCCAGGCAATTATAGATAAAAATTACCGGATTACAGTAGATCATGGTAAATGGGTAGAGAGGAAGGGTTTTTTCCTTACTGCAACCTATCACCCTTCTGCTCTTTTACGGGTACCGGCGAGAAAAAAAGAGGCCTGGGAGGAATTTAAAAATATCAAGAAAAAGTTAGAAGAAATCAGCCAGGCCAATTGACATTTCCTGCAAAGAATGTTAAAATGATATTAAACAATTAGAAAAATGTCTAAAAGAATCTTTTCTACAGAAAAGGGTATTAATAAGTTTAAGGTATTAATAAGTTTAAGGGTGTGATAAAAATTATCCAGATTAAGGGAGTTACAAAAATTTTTGCTGGTGGAAAAAAGGCTGTCGACAATTTGAATATGGAGATAAAGAAGGGAGAGATCTTTGGTTTCCTTGGCCCTAATGGGGCTGGCAAGACTACAACCCTTAGGATGATTACAGGTATTCTGGCTCCTACCGGGGGAGAGATCTATGTTAATGGCTATAAGGTCAGTGAAAACCCACTGGAGGCAAAGAAAAGTTTTACCTATGTTCCAGACCACCCTGATATCTTCAATGCCATAACAGGAATTGATTATCTCAATTTTATTGCTGATATCTATGAAGTTCCTTTAAGGGAAAGAAAGGAGAAAATTGAGCAATATACTAAAGACTTCGAAATATATGATGCCTTAACTAAAACCATCAATTCCTATTCCCATGGTATGAAGCAGAAATTATTAATTTCAGCAGCCTTATTACCAGAGCCAGCTGTTTTTATCCTGGATGAACCCCTCAGCGGCCTTGATCCAAAATCTGCCCGGACTCTGAAAAGGATCATGGTAGAACACAGTCAAAAAGGAGGTACTGTCCTATTTTCTTCTCATATCCTGGAAGTTGTGGAGAATCTCTGTGACCGGGTAGGGATAATAAAAAATGGTGTCTTGATTGCCTGTGATTCACTGGAAAATCTAAAAAAACATTCAGCAGGCAGCCTGGAGGATATCTTTATGGAGTTGACAGAAAATGAATAAATTTATAGCCCTTACCAGAATACAGGTGAAAGATTTTATTGGCAGGACCAGTGAAGGTTTAGGGGTTAAGAATGTTATCCTGGGAAGGCTTTTAATCTTGCTGACAGTTGCTTTAATAGCCCTTCCCAATATTTCCCTCTCTGCATTAATATATAAAGCAGTGGAAAGTATTGGCCAGGGGCATCTGCTGATAACTACCGCATATATAAATTCTATTTTATTGAGTTTCTTTTTTGGTATCCCCTTTATAGTATCAGTTTTCTTTTTTTCCAGAGATGCCAGATTTTTAGCAGCCTTACCGGTGCGGGAAGATACCCTGGTACTGGCAAAAATGGCTACAGTTTATCTCTATTTAGTCCTGATAAGTGCTATAGTCATGGCTCCCGGGCTGGTAGTTTATTTGTTGAATACAGGCATAAGTACCTATGCTCTTTTGATGACTATACTCATTTTATTAATGGCCCCATTACTGCCAATGTTTGTTGTGGCAATTTTGCTCTTGCCTCTGGCCAATATATTTAGCAGCAGCAGGCAGAGAAGGAACCTAATCCTGGTCTTTAATATTTTAATGCTTTTTGCCATTATAGCTATTCAATTATTTACTGGCAAATTAATGGAAGATCCCGCCAGGATACAGGAGGTATTGGTCAGTGGTGGTTTGCTGGAAGTGATAGGCATGCGGTTTCCACCCAGTATCTGGGTTACCAGAATCTTACTGGGTTCATATAAAGATTTATTCCTCTTTCTTGCTTTAAACCTGGTCTTGTTTTTGATCTTAAAAAGCCTGGCCAGCCTCTTTTTCCGGAAAGCCCTCCTTTCTTATTCGGAGGATACTGCCAGTAGCAGGGGAGAAATATATTATAAAGAAAGAAGCCTGGCCTACCATCTGCTCCGGAGGAATATCCTGATTATTGTCAGGGAACCAATGTTTCTCCTCAATACAGTACTATCAATGCTGGCACCAATATTAATAGTAGTGATTATGCTATTTACAGGAGAATTTTCCCTGGCTTTATTGCAATCACCCCAGCTGGAGCCCTATCTACTCCTGATATTCAGTGGTTTACTGATTTCCCCGGCGGTGATTTGTAATATTTCTGCAACAGCCATCACCAGGGAAGGGCAGGCCTTCTGGGAGACAAGAGCCCTGCCTATCAGGGCAAAGGACAATATCAGATATCGGGTCCTGACTACTATCATCTTTTGTCTGGCTGGTTCTTTTATCTTACTGCTTATAACACTATTCATTTTACCTTTAAACTTAAAGACAGTACTAATAGCTGGAGTCTTTTGTCTTACAGTTACACTATTTCTCTCAAATATTGATATTTTGATAGACATTTACCGGCCTATATTAAATTGGACCAATCCTACGGCAGCAGTAAAAAACAACCTGAATGTAACTATTTCCTTATTGATCAGGGCTGTAATCGGGATAATAGTTTATTTAGTTTATAAAATAGTACCAGGGCTTTTCGCTAATATCGAATTCCTGATAATCCTGGCCAGTATAGTTTTTCTGGCTTTATATATTCTAATCCGGTCCTACCTATATTCACATGGTGTAAAGAGGTTTAACAGTATTAGTATCTAACTTAAAATACTTATAAAAAGAGTTCAGGAGGTGTTTGTTATGATGCCCCTGAACTTTTTTTATCTGTTCAAATATTTAGCTCTTCAATAACTTATTGTTCAATTTTTTAGCTGTCCTATTTTCCTCAAAATTCCTCCTTGACCCGGCCTTTTAGTTGACTGTCTCCGTGAATCTCTTCTCAATCCTGGCATTGGCAGGCTGTTTTTTAGTTAACTGTATTAACATAGATATAGATCAGATCATCTTCAGGATCTTTTTTGACTTCTGTTACTTCATAGGCTTGAGCTTCTGGACTATCCTCTTCCAGGACAAGTTTTTCCCCTATACCCGGTAATTCTTCCAGAAAGGGTATTTCTGCTATTTCCGGAAAACCTATTTTATTTAAGCAAACCTTGACTGTCATTAGCCTTATTTTCACCACCTTTATTGTATGAAGTTTATTATTGAAATTTATTATTACAGTATTGCCCCTGTTTTTGCATTGGGAGTTCGGAAATGCTTATTTTTAGTATGTACAGGAAGGGTAGGAGAATACAGGCTATATTAAATGGAAGAAAATAAAGAAAAAGTAAGCAGCAACCTATACAGCAATAAATTGACAAAACTTTCTTTTGCGGAAAGGAATAAGTTTATATATAATTGTATTCGTAATTATAGATCCCCTAAAGGGTCCTTATATTATTATTCTCTATTTTTTATAATTTTATATTCTCGTTTATAAATCTTTATATTCTAAAGGAGGTATTATAATTGCTGAAGAGGTTTTCATTTATATTACTTATGTTAGTAATGCTTATTTCAGTAACTGCCCATGGACAAACAGAAACAAGGGAGTTAAGCCTGGAAGAAGCCAACAGGATTCTGGCTGATTTCCTTGGCAGGAGGAATGATCCTGATAATATTGATCCAGTTACAATTAACCCCCTGATTGAAATTGTAGGTTTTGTTAATCCTGCCAATGCCACATCTTATTATGTAAAGGCCGGGGATAGTCTCTATAAGATAGCCAGGAATTTTAATACAACAATTGCTCAACTTAAAAGGGATAATAACCTGCAATCTGATTATCTTTATGTAGGCCAGAAGTTATATATCAGTAATGGGACCAGTAATGTAATCTATTATGTAAAGGCAGGAGATACCCTTTATAAGTTGGCAGAAAAACATAACACAAGTGTAAAAGAAATAAGGGAATTAAACCAGCTAAATTCTGATTATTTATATGTTGGACAAACCCTTACAATTCCTGTAAAAAACGTGCAGAGCCAAATTACTCATTACGTAAAGGCTGGGGATACTCTTTATAAAATTGCCAGCCGTTATGGAACAACAGTACAGAGTATCAGGGCCAGCAATAATCTTAATTCAGACTACCTATATGTAGGCCAGAGGCTTCATATTAACCTTGATACCCAAAGGGGAGGTTACCAGGGGAAGAGATATAGTGTTACTGAAGAGGAATTAGAACTTTTAGCCAGAGCTGTTTATTCAGAAGCCAGGGGAGAGGTCTATGAGGGCCAGGTGGCTGTTGCTGCTGTAATTCTCAACAGGATTTTTCACCCCCTTTTCCCGGATTCTATCAGGGGAGTAATCTTTCAGCCCTGGCAATTTACGGCAGTCCATGATGGCCAGTTCTGGCTCCAGCCTAACCAGAGGGCTTATCAGGCGGCCAGAGATGCCCTGGACGGCTGGGATCCTACAGGTGGTGCTATCTATTATTATAATCCCAGGACTGCTACTTCCAGTTGGGTTTTTTACCGCCAGGTTATTGTAAAAATCGGTCAACACTATTTTGCAATCTAGCCAGGATATAGTTTACAGGCAAAAATGGATTCAGTATACAGACTAGGCTTAATCCTGCTGACAGGATTAAATACAGGGAGGAAATTGAATTGAAAAATAAACTGCTTTACTTTTTCTTATCTTTTTTAATGGCTATCTTATTTTTAAATCCAATAGTAGAGGCAGAAAGCAAAAGGCTTGTAATTGATCTTTCCGGGAAAGATACAAATCAGATCAATGCCTCTCAATATATCAATTATACAATTCAGCCAGGGGATACCCTCTATAAACTGGCCCTGCAATATGGTACTACCATTGGTCAGCTTATGAGTCTGAACAATATTCAGTTCTCTTTAATCTATCCTGGCCAGGTCCTCAAGATCCCCTATGCTGCCAGGGAGGGAATTATCTATACAGTAAAGCCGGGAGACAGCCTTTATTTTATCTCTTTAAGATATAAGATTAGTATTGACAGTATTAAAAAAGCCAATAACTTAAGTTCAGATCTAATCTTTGTAGGCCAACAGTTAGTTATACCCCTGGCAGGTGATTATTCCGGGGAGAATAATTCAGGTAAGGGGGAAGAGAATTCCTATAAAGCCTTGAGAGGTAAAGTTAATATCAGTAACAAAACAAGGAATTCCAGTCTGGTCTCCCAGGAAGCAGAAGTAGAGAAAAGCACTTTCCCCCTTTTTGAATATGGAGAGAAAGAAGAATTTATCGTAAACGAAATTATTGTAAAATATAAGGCAGTAATTAATAGCCAGTCCCTGGTGGAATTTGAAGAAAAAGAAGAGCTGATGAACATTAGCTCAGTTAATAGCCCGGAAGGCAGGATTGTCAAATATCAGATACCAGAGGGGGTAGACCCCCTGGAATTGGCAGCAGAATATAAAGAAAAGGAAGAAGTCCTCTGGGCAGAACCCAATTATATTTATTATCCAACTGCAATACCCCAGGATCAGTATTACAACCAATACCAGTGGGATATGGTCAATATCAATATGGAGGCAGCCTGGGATATTACTAAAGGAGACAGGTTTGTTATAGTAGCTGTATTGGATACCGGTATTATTCCCAATCATCCGGATTTAAAAGCCAACCTTTTACCAGGGGTTGACTTTGTGGGGGGAAGTAAATCAGCTTCCACAAGGTCCTATATAATTACAGATAATGACCCAACAGATGAAACCCCTCAGGCCCAGGGTGGAAGCCATGGAACCCATGTAGCCGGAATAATTGGGGCAGTTACCAATAATCAAATAGGTGTAGCAGGGGTAAACTGGCAGGTAAAAATACTACCTATCAGGGCCCTGACCCGGTTTGGAGGTACCAGCTGGGATATAGCCGAGGGTATTTATTATGCCATTGATCAGGGTGTGGATATTATTAATATGAGTTTTGGCGGTAATTATGATAGTTATTATCAGCGGGAAGCCATCAGGGATGCTGTAGCCAGCGGAATTACCATTATCGCTGCTACCGGAAATGAAAACTCAGCAGTCTATTATCCTGCTGCCTATCCAGAAACAATAGCAGTAGCTGCTGTTGGCAGGAACAACAGCAAAACGGCCTATTCCAATTATGGTCCAGAGGTAGATATAGCAGCACCTGGGGGAAATTATGGTGAAAGCATCCTGAGTACCTGGGGCTATTATCAGGATGGCTATACTATCCCAAATTATGCTGGCATGGTAGGTACCTCTATGGCTGCGCCCCATGTCAGTGGAGTAGCCGCATTATTGGTGGCCAGTGGTGTTAATGACCCGAAAGAGATTAGAGCCCGTCTCCTGAATAATGCCAGGGATCTGGGAAGGGAAGGCCGGGATGAATACTATGGTTATGGCCTCCTGGATGCCTATGGGGCCTTATTAAATAAAAAGATTGAAAAACCCTATGTTTTTGCTGCTGTAAAAAGGGCTAATAGCCTTGAGGCCAGGAGTGAAATAACCAGAGCAGCAGAAGATGGTAGCTTCCTTCTGGAAAGGGTGCCTGAGGATGCAGACTATCTAATCGCCTGGTTTGATAGCAATAATAATAAACTTATTGATGGTGGAGATTATTATGGGGAATTGAGAAATAATAGTAACCTTACCAATATTACAATTAATCTTTCCTATCTATCCAGAGATTTTCAGGTTCCTTATTATCAGTTAAGCAAATAAAAATCTTATTATTTCCTTTACTGGGCTTGATTTTTTCCCAGAAATACCTTATAATCTAAGTAGGTATAAGAAGAGATCTATTAAGCCATCCAGGAAGTAAAAAAGATAAGAAGAAAATAATACAAAACCTGGGCATAATGCTTGATAGATCTATTATAAGACACCTATAAGAATATAAGAAAGAATAAGAGGTGATAGGATGTTGAGTGCCTTATCATTATTCAGGAAACCAAGGTATAAGAGTTTCTCTGAAGAAGTAAATGGTCGTAAGCTGATATCCAGAAGTTATAAGGGTACCAGACCTATTGATGTCAACAAAGTTGTTGGCAGCGTAGGCCGGTGCCAGAATGGCCAAAAGGAATGTATTGATAAACATTCCCAGAGATACCAGAATATCAAAAAAGCTCTGCAGAATTTACAGGTTCTACCTGCAATTAAGGTTTATGTCCTGGACAATGAATACTATATTGTTGATGGACATCACCGGGTAGAAGCAAGTAAAGAAGTTGGCGTTGAATTTCTGGATGCCGAAATAATTGAATTTAAATATCACTAAAAGAATATCCATTTACTGAAACTGTCTCAAAAAGAGACAGTTTTTTTGTTTTCTCTAAAAATATCACCTTAAAGATAAAAAAATAGATAAAAAAATAGAAAAACAGGAAGGAATTGTTAATTAAATAAAGAATTAATAGTAAAAATGAGAATAATAAGGTGATTTTATGAATTACAGGACATTAATGGATAATATTAATGTTTTATTCTGGAGCCTTAAGGATGAATCCACAGTAGGCATGGCTAACAGGACCCTGGCTGCTTTTTTTGGTAGGAAAGAGGAATTCTACCAGCTGAATAGTATTACTAGCAATCTCTTTACTCCCCAGGAGATAGAATTAATTTTTGCTGATTCTGATGAACTTTTTAAAACAAAGAAAAAAACCTATACTGAAAAATGGATCAGAGATTGTAATGGGCAGGATAAATTACTGGCCATTACCAGGACCCCTCAAATTATGAAAAACGGAGAGATAGCAAGTGTTTACTGTACAGCAATAGATATTACTGAAAAATACCGGCTGAAAAAAGCCCTGGATATTACCATTGATAATCTCTATGCCAGTGAGCAATTTAGTAGTTTAAATTTCCAGGAGACCAGTAATGGTATACTTTTATCTGACAGAAGAGGCCAGATGATTCTCTTTAATGAGACTCTCTGTACTATGCTCCAATATCCAATGGAGGAATTGATTAAAATAAACCTCTTTGATTTAACTCATCCGGAAGATCTACCTAAATTGAAATATATGCGGGATATGCTTTTTATTCATGAAATCAAGAGATTTAATATGGAACAAAGATTACGGCTTAGTAATGGTGATTATATCTGGGTCAATGTACGTAGCAGACTGGCCAATAATGGGCATACTGATTATATTATCTCCTGTATCGAAGATATTGGGGGTATGAAGAATGCAGAGGAAACGATCAGGGAACAGCAAGCCAGGATCAAGAACAGCCTGGTAGAATTGGAGTTTAGCAAATTAAAAAATAAATTCTTTGCCAATTTATCTCATGAATTTAGGACACCCTTAAACCTTATTTTTGCGACACTACATTTAATGGAATCAACTCTGGCCAAAAATAAAGACTATCCTGGCTATAACAAGATGAACTCCTATCTTAATACAGTTAGACAAAACAGTTACCGTTTATTGAGATTGGTTCATAATCTAATTGATCTTACTAAAATGGATATTAATGATTATCACCTGAACCTGAAAAGATGTGATATAGTGAGTCTTATTAAAGAGATTATTGAACCAGTAAAACCTTATATGAAGGAAAACAACAGAAAATTTAGCTATAAAAGTAAACTAAAGAAAAAAGAGCTGATCTGTGACCCCATGAATATAGAGCGTATAATCTTGAACCTCTTGTCAAATGCCATTAAGTTTACCCGGAAAGGGGATCAGATTACTTTAAGCCTTGGTGAACTTGATGATGAGATAATTATTTCAGTTAAAGACACAGGGATCGGGATTAAAGAGGACAAGCTGGACCTGATCTTTGAGGAGTTCCGCCAGGTTGATGAATCTTATAGCAGGGGCAGTGAAGGCAGTGGATTGGGCCTGCCTATCACAAAATACCTGGTGGAATTACATGGAGGTACTATTACTGTTAATAGTATATACGGAGAGGGGGCCGAGTTTATAGTCAAACTGCCTGTTAAAAAGGGAGAACTTTATTTTATAGAAGACCTGTCTGAAAACAAGATAGAGAATTTTACCAACAAGGTGGATATTGAGTTTTCCGATATTTATACTGGTTAAGCCCCCTTTTTTATAGAAATATAAGCATCTTTTTATAAATACACTTATCCGCTATGGAAGTGTATCTTTTTTTTATTATAGATAAAACTATTAATAGGTAATTCCTTATATAAGAGTAAAGATAGGGTTATTAAGGAATTCCTTATTATATAATAATAAATACATATTTTAAGACTCCAGGGAATGTTTTCTCTATGACCAGAATAGACTATTTTCAATTAATCAAATTAATGGATCTGGAATTGGCAGATGAATTAGCAGGGGAAGATGAATACCCTTATTATGACGGGGAATTGGGCATCAAATATTCCCGGGAAAAAAGCAGTTTCAGAATCTGGGCCCCTTTGGCCAGGTCTATTAAGGTCCTTCTATTTGAGGAGGACTGGCAAGACCTTGAGGGGGAAGGGAAGCCAGAACCTTACTTGATAAAAGAAATGCAAAGGGATATAAAGGGTACCTGGTATACTGAAATTTCCGGAGATCTGGCAGGAAGTTATCATATTTATCAAATCCAGATCGGGAATAAGGTCAATTATGTTGTGGACCCTTATACAAGGGCTGTGGGGACAAATAGTAAATTGGGCCTTATTGTTGATCTGGCCAGGACCAATCCCCCTGGCTGGGAAAAGGATCAGAGAGTGAAATTGGCCCAGCCCCAGGATGCTGTCATCTATGAGACCCATATCCGGGATTTTACCTCTGCTGCTGATTCCGGTATTTTTTATAAAAACAAATATCTGGCCTTTACGGAAATAGGTACTGTCAATAAGAGTGGCCTAAATACCGGTATAGGCCATTTGCAGGAATTAGGGATTACCCACCTTCATCTATTACCGGTTTTTGATTTTGCTTCCGTTGATGACCTGGCAGAAAATGAATACAATTGGGGCTATGATCCTTATTTCTTTAATGTTCCGGAAGGTTCTTATTCCACCGACCCGGTGGATGAGAGTAGAATCAGGGAATTCAAAGAGATGGTTATGGCCTTACATACAAATGGAATAGGACTAATCATGGATGTGGTCTATAACCATACTTATTACACTGCAAGCTCCCCTTTTAATAAAATTGTCCCCAATTATTATTACCGCAGGGATGACTATGGCAACTTTTCCGATGGTTCCGGGACAGGCAATGAAATTGCCTCCGAAAAACCCATGGTCAGGAAATTTATTGTGGATTCAGTCCGCTATTGGGCAGAGGAATATCATATTGATGGCTTCAGGTTTGATCTGATGGCCTTGCATGACTGCAAGACCATGGTTGAAGTGGAAAGGGTTTTACATGGACTGGACCCCTCTATCTTGATCTATGGTGAACCCTGGACCGGTGGTTTAACTCAATTGGACCCCTGGAATCAAATGGTCAAAGGCAGGCAGCAGGGCCTGCGGATAGCAGTCTTTAATGACCATTTTAGAAATGCCATAAAGGGGGACAATGATGGCAGGGGCAGGGGGTTTGTCTCTGGAGGGGGGCAGGCCCTCAATATAAAAAGGGGGATAGTAGGGGGAATAAATTATAGTGAGGAAATCAGGGATTTTACCTCTGAACCCTGGGAAACAATCAATTATGTCACCTCCCATGATAATTTAACCCTCTGGGATAAATTGAGCAGGTCTAACCCAGAGGATAGTGCAAGAACGAGAAACAAGATGGCCAGATTAGCCCAGGGTATTATCCTTACTGCCCAGGGCATCCCTTTTATATATGGTGGAGAGGAATTACTCAGGAGCAAGGCTGGCAATCCTAATAGTTATAATGCTGGTGATGAAATCAATCAATTTAAATGGGAAAGGAAAACCATCTATTACAATACTTTTGCCTATATCAGGGGTCTAATCAGGCTTAGAAAAGAACACCCGGCCTTCAGGCTGAAAAACGCAGGGGAAATCAGGAGATTCTTGAAATTTCTTCCCAGTCCTGAAAACACAGTAGCTTTTTATCTGGGGGAATATGCAAATAATGATCCCTGGCGGGGAATTGTGGTTTTGTTTAATCCCGGGCGGAGGAAAGAGGTCTTTAGCCTTCCCTTTCCTGGCCAGTGGCAGGTAGTGGTAGATGACAATAAGGCTGGTACTGAAACCCTGTATTATATTAATAGTGCTTATGTGGAATTGGCTCCGATCAGTATGATGGTATTATACCAGGAGTAATAGCAAGCCTCCTTTCAGTCAACATATATATTGTTTTTGCATAAAATGATATATATTGACAGGACCTGAAAGGGGGAAAAAATTTGACCTTATTTCAATATATTATCAGGATCTTAATGAGTAATTCAGACACGGTTTTTGCGGCTCTGGTTATGAGTGTCTTTGGCTATATTGGCTGGCTCCTGTGGAAGTTAAATACTAGCTTTAATGAGTTTTTAGATATATGGGCAAAACATCAGGAAAATCTTGATCTTATTAGGAGTAGGATGGATAAGATTGATGAAGATGTTTACAAAAAATTAATGAATCAAGTGGATTTAAATACTAAGGAACTGGATAAACTTTTACTGGTCCTGAATGATAGTAATAATGAGATTGAAAGGATGCGGAGTGAGATTATTGCCGAACTGAAGGAATCCAGCACAGAATTAAAGGATATTATTATGATTATTCTAAATAACAGGGCCAGAAGCATAAAGAATACAGAAGGTGAGTGTATAAATAAGCAGGAGGCTGAAGCAAGGAGAGAATTGCTTCCTGGTGCTACTATAAATGATTGTCATGGGGCCAGTAAAAGGGAGTAAATAGAATTGAAGCTTTAGAGAAAATAGATAGGGGCTAAAAGATAGAGAGGATAGAAAAAGGCTGCAAAATGGCTCCGGCAAGAAATAAGAAGTGGGAGGTTACAGGAGTTGACGAAAAAAAAGCAGAAAACTGATGATTTCACTCTCTTGAAGCTTAAGCTGGAGGTTGTTGAAGAACTGGGTCTGGTGGAAAAGGTTAAAAAGGTAGGTTGGGGTGGCTTAACTGCAGAAGAAACAGGGAAAATGGGTGGCTATATAACCCGTAAAATCCGGGCCATGGAGAAAGAAGAAGCTTGAATATAAAGGCTTAATGGATTATAATAAAATATATGTATGCTTTGTCCTGGAGGCTAGTAAGATGTTTCAATATAAAAATTTAGCAATATTTGGCGGCACTTTTGATCCAATTCATTATGGCCATCTTTTAATTGCAGAACAGGTTTATGATAATCTTTCTGTCGAAAAGGTTTTATTTATGCCTGCAGGGGATCCACCCCATAAAACAAACCGCAGTATAACAGATGCCAGACACCGTTATCGAATGGTTCAGTTAGCTATAGAGGGGAATAAGAATTTCCTTTTATCAGATTATGAATTAAAAAAAAGGGGGAAATCTTATACTGCTGATACGCTCAGGTATTTTAAAGAAAATAAAATAGCAGAAAATTTGTATTTTCTAATTGGGGCAGACTCCTTACTGGAAATCTTCCACTGGCGTGATCCTGAATTTCTATTGGAGAATGCAAATTTTGTAGTAGTCAGCCGGCCTGGTTATAGTTTGCAGGATTCTGGCCTGGCAGATAAATACAAGCCCTATTTAAAGCAGATCATTTTCCTCAATACTATCGAGGTAGGTTATTCTTCCAGCCAGATCAGGGAGCTTTTGGGAGAAGGAAAATCCATTAAATATCAGACCCCTGATCAGGTAATTGCCTATATTGAAAAATATCAGTTATACCGGGGATGATAATTGTGGAGGAAAGGCTCTTGGAGTTACTGGAAAGAAGGCTGACTGGAGACCGGTACAGCCATAGCATAGGGGTTGCAGATACTGGTGAGATGATGGCAAAAAGGCTTTATGAGGAAAACAAATTAACACTGCTTACAGACAAAGAAAGCTTTATAGCCAGGGTACGCCAGGCAGGATTACTGCATGATTATGCCAAGGATATCGGGCTTGATCAGTTAAGAATAATAGCAGAGGAAGCAAGGGATTTCTGCCAGATAGACAGGGAAGAAATGGAGATGGCGCAGCTACTCCATGCACCGGTTTCTGCTTATCTGGCCAGGAAGGACCTGGGAATAGAGGATGAGGAAGTTCTGGAAGCTATCCGCTACCATACTATAGGGAGTCCAGAGATGGGCTTAATTGCCCGGATTATATTTGTGGCTGATTATATCGAACCAAACAGGACCTTTAAGGCAGCAGAGGAAATCAGGGAGGAATTTAAAGACAGGGGCCTGGATAGGGCCATTATTAAGGCCTGTGATCATACAATCAATTACAATATTGTCAGAGGAAATTTAATTCATCCCAATATCCTGTGCCTGCGGAATGCCTGTTTAAGGAGGCAATAGACATGGAGAGAAAATCATTCAGACGTTTTTTTATTATTGGACTAATAATATTAATTTTTGTTTCTATTCTTCTTTTTTATTTTTTTAAAAGTGATTTCTGGGCTTTGAGGAATAATCCATTTGGTAGTTCTAAATTAAATATCCTGGTTATTGGCTATGATTCTTCTATAAATGGCCCCCCAAGGGCAGATACTATAATTCTGGCCAGTATTGACCTGGAGGCCAAGGAGATTGGTTTACTCTCAATACCAAGGGATACCAGAGTAGATATCCCTGACCATGGCATGAATAGGGTTAATGCTTCCCTGGCCTTTGGTGGTATTGACCTGATCCTGGAGACCCTGGAAAATTTCCTGGCTGTACCCATTGATTATTATGTACAAACGGATTTTCAGGGATTTGCCAGAATTATTGATGCTATCGGTGGTGTAGAGGTAGATATAAAAAGCCCCCTGAAGTATGAGGATAAAGCCGGTGGCACCTATATTGATCTCCCTGCCGGCAGGAGGGTCTTAAATGGGAAGGAATCCCTGGATTATGTTAGATTCCGGGAGCCGGTCATGGGGGATATTGGCCGGGTGGAAAGACAGCAAAAATTCATCAAGGCTATGATGAAAAGGGTCTTAAGTCCGGATATTATAGTCAAATTACCGGCAATATATAATGAAGCCAAACAGGCTGTTGATACTAATATCCCTGTCCAGGATATTACTCCCTTTATGCGCTTGATAACCGACCTGGATTTAAACAAGATGGAAACAGTTACCTTACCTGGTGAACCTAAATATATCAATGGAGCCAGCTACTGGGTTCCTGATCAAGAGGAGACCAAAATACTGGTTAATAATCTGATCCGTAGCAAGGAATATATTAAAAATGGTCAGTATAGCCTGCGGATTGTCAATGGAAACGGTGTGCCAGGACAGGCTTCTAAATTTGCCAACAAGATGGAGAAATACGGCTTTAATATCCACTCTTTAGCCAATGCCGACAATTATGATTATCTAACAACAGAGATTTTCTATTATGACCAGGCTAATGAAAAACTGGCCATGAATATTAAGGAATTAATCGGTGGTAAAGTTTATTATCTTGAGGCAAGTGAAGGTGACCCCCAGGGCAGGGGTGAAGATATCCAGATTATTTTAGGTGCAGATAATATTATTGAATAACAAGGAGTTGGTTGTTTTTGATGGATGATAGGAAGATCAAAGAAATAGCAGTACTGGCTGCAGAAGCAGCAGATAATAAGAAAGCAACAGATATAATAATAATGGATGTCAGTGAATTAACCAGTATAGCAGATTATTTTGTCCTCTGTAATGGTAATTCAGAAATCCAGGTCAAAGCTATTGTGGAGGCTATTGAAGAAGATTTAGCCGCCAGGGAGATATTCCCCCAAAGAATAGCTGGCAAAGAAGAGGCCCGGTGGGTATTAATGGATTATGCTGATGTAATTGTTCATGTTTTCCACCGGGAAGAAAGGGAATATTATGAGTTGGACCGTCTCTGGGCAGATGCCGAAAAGATTCTCCTTAATTCTTGACAAGAGCCCTTATAGTTATTATAATTAATTGTAAATATTATTAAAGGCAGTGAAGGAAAGTAGTAGATATTCTACTGACTGGCAGAGAGCTGGTGGTTGGTGCAAACCAGTAGTTGGTAAATATCGAACTCGTTCTGGAGCTTGAGCAGTGAAGGATAGTAATTGCTCACGTCTGGTCTGCGTTAGAGATCCTCAATGAGTGGGAATATAATCCTCTGGGTTATTTTCAAACAGGGTGGTACCGCGGGTAATACCTCGTCCCTATTTCAGGAACGGGGTTTTTTTAATTATAAAGCCAGAATTTTTTAAGAAAGAGACAGGTTTTATGAAGGGTAGAATTAAGCTTACCTGGTTTTTTTATTACAGTAGATACATAAATGAAGTGAGGAGGGTTTCCGATGAATGATTTTTATAATTTTAAAGAAGTAGAGAAAAAATGGCAGCAAAGATGGGAGGCTGGGGGAGTTTTCAAAACTGATGAAGATTCGGATAAGGAGAAATACTATGTCCTGGAGATGTTCCCTTATCCTTCTGGCAGCCTCCATATGGGCCATGTCCGGGTATATTCCATAGGTGATGTTATTGCCCGCTTTAAAAAGATGCAGGGCTTTAATGTACTCCACCCTATGGGCTGGGATGCCTTTGGCCTGCCAGCAGAGAATGCTGCCATTCAACATGGAATACATCCCGCTGAATGGACCTGGTCCAATATTGATAAGATGCGGGAACAATTGAAAAGACTGGGTATAAGCTATGACTGGGACCGGGAAGTCAGTACTGCTGATCCGGATTATTATAAATGGACCCAGTGGTTCTTTGTGCAGATGTACAAAAAGGGCCTGGCTTATAAGAAAAAATCGGCTGTTAACTGGTGTCCAGATTGTGGAACAGTCCTGGCCAATGAACAGGTAATAAATAATAGGTGTGAACGCTGTGATACTGAAGTTGAGGAAAAGGAACTGGAACAGTGGTTTTTCAAGATAACTGATTATGCAGAACGGTTGTTGAATGATTATCAATTACTGGAGAACTGGCCAGAAAAGGTTAAATTAATGCAGAAAAACTGGATTGGCCGGAGTGAGGGCTTGAGAATTAAATTCCCGGTTAAAGGTTCAGACCAGGCCCTGGAGGTATTTACTACCAGGCCAGATACTATCTATGGTGCTACCTATATGGTCCTGGCTCCAGAACATCCCCTGGTAGGGGAATTGGTCAAAGGTACTGAAAAAGAGGAAGCAGTCAATGATTTCATAAAAGAAGTTAAGAAAGAAAAGGAAATAGAGAGGACATCACCAGAATCAGAGAAAAAGGGTATTTTTACCGGTGCTTATGCCATTAATCCCATGACTGGAGAAGATATACCCATTATGATTGCCAACTATGTCCTGATGGGCTATGGTACAGGAGCCATTATGGCTGTTCCTGCTCATGACCAGCGGGATATGGATTTTGCTCTTAAATATGACTTGCCAATAAAAGTGGTTATCCAGCCAGAGGACCAGGAAGGTATTTTAACAGTAGAAGACCTGAAAGGTGAGGCCTATATAGATGATGGAATCCTGGTTAATTCTGCTGAATATGATGGCCTGACAGTTGCTGCAGCCTTTGATAAGATGGCTGATGATATGGAGGCAAAGGGAATCGGGCAAAGAGAGGTAAATTACCGCCTCCGGGATTGGTTGATTTCCCGGCAGCGTTACTGGGGGACTCCTATCCCTATAATCTATTGTGACCAATGCGGTATTGTGCCGGTTCCTGAAGAGGATTTGCCGGTTATCCTGCCCGAAAATGTGGAATTTAGCCCAACAGGAGAATCACCCCTTGGCAAGATAGAGGACTTTATTAACACAAGCTGTCCTGCCTGTGGTGGCAGAGGAAGACGCGAGATAGATACCATGGATACCTTTGTTGATTCCTCCTGGTATTTCCTCCGTTATGTAGATCCCCATAATAGAGACTTGCCCTTTGCCAGGGATAAGGCTGATAAATGGTTCCCTGTTGATCAGTATATAGGAGGGGTAGAACATGCTATCCTCCACCTCCTTTATGCCCGTTTCTTTACCAAGGTAATAGCTGATCTGGGCTTAACCGGTGAAGTAGAGCCCTTCCGGAACTGGTTGGCCCAGGGCATGGTTCTTAAAGATGGGGCTAAAATGTCCAAATCAAAGGGCAATGTAGTTGACCCCAATGAAATAATAGCAAAATATGGGGCAGATACTGCCAGGCTCTTTATCCTCTTTGCAGCACCACCAGAAAAAGACCTGGAGTGGAGTGATGCAGGTGTAGAAGGGTCTGAGCGCTTCCTGAACCGGGTCTGGAGACTGGTAGCAGATAATATTGAAGACTTGAGAGGTAAAAGTGTTCAAGATATTGAATTGGCTGCACTGAACAAAAATGAGAAAGAACTGTATCAGCAGTTAAATATCAGTATCAAGAGGGTTACTGAGGACCTGAACACAAGGATGAATTTTAATACAGCCATCAGTGCTATTATGGAGTTGAGCAATGGTATCTATCATTACCTTAATGAAAGCAGGGAGAAAAACTATGATCTCCTGAAACTGGTTATAGACAAGCTGCTCTTACTCCTTTCACCCTTTGCCCCCCATATGAGTGCAGAATTGTGGGAGCAACTGGGCAATCAANNGCTCTATCCATGAAGAAGCCTGGCCCTCTTATGATGAAGAGGCCCTGAAAAAAGATGAAATTACCATTGTAGTACAGATCAATGGCAAGGTAAGGGATAGGCTGGAGGTTAGTGCTGATATTGAAGAAGCTGAATTAAGAGAACTTGTACTGGCCAGGGAAAAAGTCAAGGAATATGTAGGCGGAAAAGAGCTGGTTAAATTCATTGTAATACCGAAAAAATTAGTAAATATAGTTGTAAAATAAAGCAAAAACCCTCAGCTTTCTGAGGGTTTTTTCCTTATTCATTCTTTGTTTTTTCTTTGTCTGCTTACTTTTTAATTAAAGCTAAATTATATTCTGCTCTTGAGCCTGCCGATTCTGCTTGGTATTTTAATTATTAGTTGCTGCCTTTATTTTTAATTATGGCCTTGATGACAGGCTGATATTTATTTTTTCTACCTAAGAATTTATCGATCCGGTTAACCAGGAAAAAGGAAAGAGCCATCACGATAAGAGCCCCAATGATACCTGTTATTTCACCTTTGCCGGGAAAAAGATTTATACCGGCAAAATAGCCGGCAATTAAACCGAATAGTGGGATCAGGTAGATGATCAAAGAAGCTGTTACCAGTGATTCTTCTCCCATTTCTATTTTAACCTGGTCTCCTTTACTGGCACCAAGAGGATTCTTTACACTGATTTCCATCTCCTTTGATTCATGGCTATTGCCCATAGCCAGTTGACACTTGTTTTTACAGTTGCTGCAAAGAGAGTGGCGTTTTATTTTTACCAGGGCTTCCTGGCCTTTGTTTTCCAGTACTACTCCTATTTCTTCCACGTTAAAACCTCCTTGCTAATATTATATCTTTCCCTATCTTATTAATCAAGCATTAGGGAGGAATTACTCTTATTAAGATGTTTGTAAAAATAATCATTTTATTGTATAATCTAACTTATAGTAAAGGAGGAGTGAGTATGAAGGAAAAACTGATAGAAGTACTTAATAAGTATAAAGCAAGGGCTCTACAAAGGAAAGAGACCTATAACCTCTTACCACGGCCTTTAAATGAGAAAGAGGTCAGGGTAATTATTGAGGGATTGAGCCTGGAAGGGCTGGAAAAGGAGAAATTCAGCATCTTTGAGGAAGAGAGCCTGGATCAACTATTATTAAGGCTTTTAAGGAATGAAGTCATGAGAGGTACCTTCCCCCCATCCTATGCCAAAGCAGCAGGGCTGGCTGATTTTGTCAGGGGAGCAAGAAAGTCCTCCTATCTATCAGCCAGTGAAGCCCTGAAAATGCTGAAAGAGATGAAAGGCGGGGCTGCCTCTGTAGAATTGGTTAAATTACTGGAAGAAGGTTATTTTGTTGAGGAGATAATCGAGATCCTGGAAGATACACTCCTGATAAACAAGGAGGAGTTTGATAAACTCTCCAGGCTGGCTTCCAGAATAGAAAAAATAAATGAACTGATGGTAAGCTGGGCGGAGAAAAGATTCGCCAGGGGCTGGAAAATGCCTGAATCCTATCAGGGTATTGGCCTTAAGGTAGGTGACAACATAACCACTGATCACCTTAGCCCATCTAAATATGCCCATACCAGAACTGACCAACCCTTACATGCCCTCTATATAATGGAGGGAAGGGATGATGAGGCTGATTTCCTGGCCAGGCTGAAGGGGTTGAAAGCCAGAAATGCCCAGGTGATACTGGTAGCCGGGGAGGCCTTCGGTGAGGGTTCCTCAAGAAAATCCGCTACTTATACTATCCTGCAGGTACTGGGTACTCCAGTAGAAGGAGAACCAGAAAAGAAAGAGGGAGGAATTGTTGTAGCAAAGAGTATTGCTCCCATCTATAAGAGTTCTTTAATAGCCTCTGGAGTTTTGCCTATAACCTGTAATACTGAAGAGATTAATGAAGGTGACCAGCTACGGATTGATTTAAAGAACAAGCTGCTAGTGGTTAATGAAGAAAAAGAACTGGAGATTCAATTACCAATCCAGTTCCAACTGGACCAGATTGCTGCTGGTGGTATTAATTATTTTTCTGCT
Source organism: Halothermothrix sp. DTU029 (assembly GCA_001512435.1). Lineage (GTDB taxonomy): Bacteria > Bacillota > Halanaerobiia > Halanaerobiales > DTU029 > DTU029. The sequence goes on from LFRS01000127.1 coordinate 33,105, forward strand.
GGCAATGAATTGCAGAAATGGGCTGCTGAATATTGCCAGGAAAAGGGTCTAGCCTATAATGCTCCCGAGGGAGAAAAAGAGGCTTCTGCCAGTGTAGAGGAAAGGATACCACAAACCCTGGCCCAGAAGATAGTCGCTTTAAATAGGCTGGATGGAAAGAAAACCATAGTTCCGGGAGAAACAGCAGAGATCAAGATTCGGGGGGTCTTTTCCCAGGATACTACAGGGCCTATGACCATAGAAGAATATCAGGCCATGTCTGGTGGCCAATTTGGGGCAGAATTTGTAGTCCAGTCCTTATGCCATACCGGGGAATGTCCCTCTACAGAAGATAGGGCCAGACATGCCTTCCTGGATAAGTTTATCACTGAACGGGGAGGGGTATGCCTGAAACCCGGTGAAGGAATCATCCATACCATAGGCAACCGCTTTACCCTACCTACTGATGTTATTATCGGTGGTGACTCCCATACCAGGATACCCCAGGGTATTTCTTTCCCTGCTGGTTCTGATATTGTTGCTGGAGCTATGAAATATGGCAAACAGGCCTTGACCATGGACGAATCGGTCCGGGTAATTTTTAGAGGAAGGCCCAACCATGGAATCACAGCCAGGGACCTGGTTTCCACCCTGGTAATCTATGCCGAAAAAACAGTAGGCAAAGAGGTTTATAATGGCAGGATTATTGAGATGGAAGGGGTTGAATACCTGACTGCTGATGAGCGCTATATGCTGACCAATGCTGTTGCCGAGCGCAGTGCCTCAGCTGGCACCATTCCCTCTGATGAGGTAACCCTTGCAGAAATCCGGAAAAACCTGGAGTACCTCAAGCAGAGATATGATGCAGAAACTTCCCCTTCAGTAAGAAATACTATCAAGGCTATGGAAGAATACTTGAAAGACCCTGTCTTATTGAGGGCTGATGAAGATGCAGAATATGTAGCTACAATTGAGATTCCTCTGGAAGAGGTAAAGGAGCCCCTGGTAGCCAAACCCCACCACCCGGACAATGTTGCCTACTTATCAGAAGTTGCTAATGTGGAGGTAAATGAGGTTTATATTGGCAGTTGTGTCGGGGGAGACCTGGAAGGTATCAGGGCAGCAGCCCGTATAGTGGAAGGACACAAAATTCCTCACCAGGTTAATTTTGTAGTCTGTCCTGCTTCACTGGATATTTATACAGCCCTGGCTGCAGATGGTAGTCTGGCCAAAATAACTGCTGCCGGGGGAACAGTGATTTTACCGGGTTGTGGACTCTGTATGGGCAATAAACGGAGGCTTGGACCGGGAGCTGTTGCTTTTACCACAACAACCCGTAATTTCCAGTCCAGGATTGGGCCATCAGACTCCCAGACCTATCTGGGTAGTGCCCAGGTGGCAGCCTGTACTGCAGTACTGGGTAGGATACCTACAGTGGAAGAATACTTCAATATGTATAAGTAAAAATAGATAAGAAGAATATATGAAATAAATATATAATAAGATAATGAATATATAAAAGATGGATATAAAAAAACCCTGGTCAGTTAAGAACCAGGGTTTTTTATATTTTTGAATTACTCTTTTTTCTGCCTCCGGCCCCTGTAAAAGAGATAGAGAATCAGGATCAGGAGGAGATAGGGAATTATGGTTCCTATGAAGACAATTATTTTATAGAATTGTTCTATCATCTGGCTAATGGCATTTCTGATAGCTCTTACAATACCAGGGCTGCCGGAGCTGATGGGTTCTGGTTGGCGAAATTCTACTGTAATGGTACTGAAGGAGATCTGGTTATCCAGATAGTTTTTCCTCCCCTGTAATATTTCCACTTCAGTCCTGATACGATTGAGCTCATTTTCGATTTTGAGAATCTCTTCAACTTCATTGGCTATATCCAATAAACTCCTATATCTTTCTTCCTGGGCCAGGAGATTTTTCACCCGGGTCTCCAGGTCCATGTATTCTTCGGTAACATCTTGAGTGGTGATGCTGCGGGAGATTACCTGGCCATATTCTTTACTGGATAGTTCTTCTACCAGGAGATTAAAGTTAGCAACTGGTACCCTTATTTCAAACCAGAAGTGCTTCTGCTTATTGCTATTAAGCCAGTTCCGGGAATTAGAGATATAGCCTTGCTGTCTTTCTACCAGATTTAATAAGAGCTGATCCACCTCATCGATATTGCTTTTTTCAATAACCAGGTTAGCCCTTTTAATTAATTTTTGCTCTACAGTAGTATTAAGTGATTCTCCCTTTTCCATAGAGAGTAAACTGGCCCTTCCCAGAGAGGAATCAAGGGTATTATAGCTGGCTTCAGGTGTACTATAACTGAAGTATTGGGCTTGATCAGTTAAACTCTTTTCTCTCAATAAGTTATAGTTATTTAGATTATTAGTATTACTGAAAAGGCCAGACAGTGTAGTGATAAATACCAGCAAGATTACAGCTGCAAGGCCCAGAACCCCTGCCGGAACCCTTACAGGCAGGACAAAGAAGCCTTTAATTTTGTCCCAAAGGGACTTGTGCTCTTTTTCTTTCATTCCTTCACCTACTTTCTTTAGAATAGATTCTTTAAAGCCTTCAGGTACAGTAAACTCTTTCAGCCTGGAGAGGAAAAGATGGTTTTCCTGATATTCTTTTAATTCCTTTTGACATTCCGGACAATTATTCAGGTGTTCCTGAACCAGATCTTCTTCCTCCGGGCTGAGACCTTTATCTATATAGAGGGGCAGTAATTCCTTTATTTTATCGTGTGTCATTCCAATCCTCCTTTACTTATAATTTCGAATAAATCTTCCCGTAAAGCCTGCCGTGCCCTGCTGAGCCTTGATTTGACAGTCCCCATGGAAACCCCCAAAATATCAGCAATTTCCTGATATGATAACCCCTGAAATTCCCTCAGGGTAAAGACTACTTTTTGTTCCGGGACCAGGGAATCAATCTTTTCCTGGATCAGGCTGTTAAGTTCTCTGGAAAGGGATATTTTTTCCGGATTTTCTTCTTCCTGATATATGTTTGAAAAGTTTTCTTCCTGAATTACCGGTTTTCTTTTTCTTTTCCGCAGTTCATCACGGCAGAGATTTGTTGTAATCCTGAATAACCAGGTAGAAAAGCTGGACTTTCCCTGAAACTTATTTAAATTTTTATAAATCCGGATAAAGGATTCCTGGGCCAGATCCAGGGCATCTTCATGGTTTCCCAGGATCCGGTAGGCTGTATTATATACCTTGTTTTGATAGCGCTCAATCAATTCTGTGAAGGCTTTTTCATTTCCATTATTAATTTGATGGATTAATTCACTATCAGACAATGCCATCTATTTATTCACTCCCTTCAATTATTTAGACGAAAACCCCACCATTATGTTCCTGTAAAAATTCTTTTCAGTTTAAAATTCGCCAAATTTACTGTAAATACCTTTTTTAAGAAAGGGTGTTCATTTTCAATGGTTTGACTTTATTCATTAATAATGGTAAATTAATAATATAATTTATATGGTAAATTAAAAAGATAATTTATTGCCATAATTTTTTATAGTAGCAGGTGGTGTAGAGTGATTACAATAAAGGATATTGCCAGACTTGCAGGAGTTTCTATAACTACAGTATCCAAAGTTATAAATAATTATCCTGATATAGGCCAGGAAACCAGGGAAAAGGTTATCAGGATTATGAAAAAATATAATTATTCCCCTAATGCCATAGCCCGTAGCTTGTCTACCAGCAAGTCCAATTCTATCGGGGTCTTTATTCACTATCACCCCAGTAGAGGTCTTCACCAGTTCTTCTTCCATGAAATCTTATTTGGCCTGGAGACTAACTTAGGTAAGCGGGGTTATGATTTTGTTTATTTTTCTGACCTGAAATGGAAAAGAAGCTGTAATTACCTGGCCAAATGTTTAAATAGACATATTGATGGAGCTATCCTGATGGGTATCTCAGTAGATGATAATCTTTATGAATTATTGCAATCAAATATACCGGTAGTCCTCCTGGACCTTAATCTTACAGGGCCTAATGCTACCTATATAACTTCAGATAATGTCTCTGGGGCAAAGAAAGCAGTAAAGCATTTAAAGGAATTAGGCCACCAGGATATTGGTATGATCGGAGGTTTAAAAGATACCTTCCCTACAAAAACCAGATCTGAGGGTTTTTTTGCCGAGACAAAAAGAAATGGCTTGACTGTCAGAGATGAATGGATTATCTATACCTCCTATAATGAAGAAGGAGGCTATCGGGCCATGACCAGGATGTTAAAATCCAGGGAATTGCCTACAGCAGTATTCTGTCATAGTGATATGATTGCTATTGGGGCTATTAAAGCCATAAAAGATTCCGGTTATTCTGTTCCTGATGATTTTTCCGTTATTGGTTTTGACGATGTTGAAGTCAGTACTTATATCAATCCTGGTTTGACTACTGTAAGACAGGATTCATATTCCATGGGTAATCAGGCAGCCAACCTGCTTAAATCCATGATGGAAAATCCCGGTGCCAGGGTAGAACCCATTGTTTTGCCTGTAGATTTAATTATTAGAGAATCCTGTAAAAAAATATTATAATTTTTTTAAAAAAAAGCAGGAATTATTATTTTTTTCTGGTATTATTATATTATTAAACTAAACCGATTTCGTAAAGAAAAATAAAAGTGTTTTTAATTATCGGAAAAAAATAAAAATTAGAAAATACAATATGAAAGGAGTAAATGGGATGAAGTTTGGCTATTTTGATGATAGCAGGAAGGAATACGTAATAAATGAAGCCCAAACCCCCTATCCCTGGATTAATTATCTGGGTTCAGAAGAGTATTTTGTTCTTCTTTCTAATACAGCGGGGGGCTACAGTTTTTACAAGGATGCCAGCAAACGAAGGATAACCCGCTATCGCTACAACAATGTACCTACTGATGCAGGAGGGAAGTATTATTATATTTATGAAAATGGCCAATACTGGTCTCCGACCTGGGCACCGGTGAAAACCAGGCTGGATGAATACCTTTGCAGACATGGAATGGGTTATAGCATTATTAAAGGCAAGAAAAACAAGATCGAGACAGAGATCCTCTACTTTGTACCCCTGGGAGCAAATTGTGAGATTCACCAGCTTAAAATAAAAAATGAAAGTGATGTCCAGAGGTCTTTAAAGCTCTTTTCCTTCCTGGAGTGGGCCCTCTGGGATGCCCTGGATGATATGAGCAATTTCCAAAGGAATTTCAGTACCGGGGAAGTAGAGATTGAAGGTTCTACTATCTTCCATAAGACAGAATACCGGGAACGCCGCAACCACTATGCTTACTTTACAGTAAATACGGAAATAGCAGGTTTTGATACTGATCGGGAGAGTTTTCTGGGCCTTTATAATGGTTTTCATGAACCCCAGGTTGTAAGTAAAGGCCAGTCCAATAATTCTGTAGCCAGTGGCTGGGCACCTATTGCCTCCCATTGTGTGGAAATTGAACTGGCACCGGGAGAAGAACGGACCTATATCTTCCAACTGGGTTATATTGAAAATCCCCCTGAAGAGAAGTGGGAAAGGCCTGGTATAATAAATAAAAAGAGGGCCTATGAACTGATAGAAAGATTTAATACAGAAAAGAAGGTAAAAAAGGCTTTTGAAGACCTGTCTCTCTATTGGAATAGATTGTTATCTGGCTTTACTTTAAGTTCTGCTGATGATAAGCTAAACCGCATGGTTAATATCTGGAATCAGTACCAGTGTATGGTCACCTATAATCTTTCCCGCAGTGCCTCCTATTTTGAATCTGGCATTAGCAGGGGTATAGGTTTTCGCGATTCCAACCAGGACCTCCTGGGGATAGTACATATGATCCCAGAACGGGCCAAGGAAAGGATCCTGGACCTGGCTGCTACCCAATTTGAGGATGGCAGTGCCTACCATCAGTATCAGCCCCTGACCAAAAAAGGCAATGATGCTATTGGTAGTGGTTTTAATGATGATCCCCTCTGGTTGATTTTAGGTACTGCAGCCTATATTAAGGAAACCGGTGATTATAGTATTCTGGATGAACCTGTGCCCTTTAATTCCGGCAAAGAAGCCAGGCTCTTTGATCACCTGGAGGCGTCTTTCCGCCATGTAGTCAATAATCGCGGTCCCCATGGCCTGCCCTTAATCGGCCAGGCAGACTGGAATGATTGCCTCAATTTAAACTGCTTTTCTGACCAGCCCGGCCAATCCTTTCAGACCTTAAGGGCAAAACCAGATAGCCAGGCCGAATCTGTCATGATTGCTGGCCTCTTTATCACCGTTGGCCCTGATTTTGTGGAATTATGTAAATATAAAGGCAAAGAGGACCTGGCCCGGGAGGCAGAGCAGGAGATAGAGAAAATGAAAAAGGCCATCATGGAACATGGCAGAGATGAAGCCTGGTTCCTTAGAGCCTATGATTATTTTGGCAATAAAATAGGCAGCCGGGAGAATGAAGAAGGCCAGATCTATATAGAACCCCAGGGTTTCTGTATCATGGGCGGCCTTGGCCTGGATGATGGTTTTGCCAGAAAGGCCCTGGATTCAGTAAAAGAGAAGCTGGATACCAAATATGGGCTGGTCCTGCTGGAGCCGACTTACAAATCCTATCACCTGGAATTAGGTGAGATATCTTCCTATCCTCCTGGTTATAAAGAAAATGGGGGTATTTTCTGCCATAATAACCCCTGGATCATGATTGCAGAAACCATTGTTGGCAACGGCGAAAGGGCTTTCGAATATTATAGAAAAATCGCTCCAGCCTATCTGGAAGAGATCAGTGAGATTCACCGCACTGAACCCTATGTCTACTCCCAGATGATAGCTGGCAAGGATGCCCCCAATCATGGGGAAGCCAAAAACTCCTGGCTTACTGGAACTGCTGCCTGGAATTATGTAGCCATTACCCAGTGGATCCTGGGAATCAGGCCAGATTTCAATGGTTTACTGATAGATCCCTGTATTCCTGCTGACTGGAAAGAGTTTGAGATAATCAGGCTATTCAGGGGAGATATTTACAAAATCAAAATCTATAATCCAGACCAGGTGGAAAAGGGCGTTAAAGAGATCAAAATAGATGGCAAAGCCATTGAGGGCAACCTGATTAAGCCCCCAATGGATGGTAAGCTGCATCTGGTTGAAGTCATTATGGGTTAAAAAATTGACTCATTTTCTTCCTAGGGCCTCTTTCATCTGCCATGGTGGAAGGGGTCCGGAAATTAATTTTTTCCCTTTTAAATAGATAAAAAGAGAGCTAAGCAATACCCTCCTAGCTACTTTTTTTAAATTCTATCACTTAGTGATAGAATTTTTTTCTTTAATAAAAAGAAATTAATGTAAAATAAAAGGAAAAACAAATAAAATGGTGAAATATAAAAATAAAACCAGAAAATAGAAAGGTGATTTTCATGAAAATGAACAGAGACCAATTTATTTTGCTGGTTTTTGCTTTAATTATACTGCTCCTGGGAGCTGGTACTTTTCTCTGGCAAAATATCAAAAACAATCACTTTATCAGCAGCCTGGCCATTACCGGTCCCCTGAATAATAATCTTGACCCTTTTTCTCCTGTTCAAGGAACTGGCCTGGCAGAAACAAACAGCCTGGAAGAAAAGGAAAGCCAGAAAATCCTTGTCCATGTGGCAGGAGAAGTTATCAATAGTGGGGTTTATGAGCTGGAAAGGGGGGCCAGGGTTATTGATGCCCTGATGGCAGCAGGTGGGGCAACAAGCCTGGCTAACCTGGATCTCATTAATCTGGCAGCCCCTATTTCTGATGGTGAAAAGATCTATATACCATCGGTTATTGAAAAACTTAATCAACTATATCAGGGAGGCAGCACAGCTTCTTCCAGCTCTTCCGGGGGAGCTGCTGGGAAAATTAACATTAATACTGCTGATGCTACTGAATTACAGAAATTATCCGGTATAGGTCCGGGGAAAGCCAAGAGTATAATTGATTATCGTACCAAAAACGGCCCTTTCAAAAGTGTAGATGACTTACTACAGGTCTCCGGAATAGGAGAAAAAACACTGGAGAAGATCAGGGATGAGATTGTGGTCCGCTGAAATCATAAAAGCCAGGCCCCTCTTAAGTTCTGCTGTCTTTTTTGCCCTGGGAATTTCTGCAGCCTATTATTGGCAGAAAACTTCTTTCCTGGATTTGCTTATTTTTATCCTCCTGTCCGGAGGACTTTTTGCCTTACTGGCCATTTTTTTCAGGGAGAGAAAGCTAGTTTTTATTTGTTTCCTAATCTTCCTGGCTGGTTTTTTACGGATGGGCTGGCAGGAATATAAGTATTACAGTCCCTACTCTATAGCAAATTATAATTCAGCTGGTAGCCTGATTGTCCAGGGTATAATCAGGGAGGATTTAAGCTCTCTGGAGGGTAATAAATTAATTCTCAAATCCTTATATGTGGAGAACAGACCAGTGAAATATGGTTATATCCAATTGGATAAGAGGTATCTCCCCCTCCCCCTGCAGAATGGTGAAGTGGTGGAGATAAAATTAAACCTGAATGAACCGGCCAGGGCCCTGAACCCAGGTGGTTTTTCCAATTATGATTATCTAAAAAGAAAGGGGATTTATAGCCAGGGTTATTATGCCGGAGAAATCCAGCTTAGAGGAAAGGTAAGGAATTTTTTTCTGGATACAATGGTTGACTTAAAATATCATCTCCTTGCTTTGCTTGACAGGACAGGGGAGGAGCCCTATAATGAACTTCTCAAAGCCCTGCTCCTGGGTGAACGCAGCGGCTTGCCGGAGGAATGGGAAGCCAGTTTTACCAATGCCGGTACTAACCATTTGCTTTCGATTTCCGGCCTACATGTTGGTTTTGTAGTGGGGATTTTTTATTATTTCCTCAATCTATTCAGGTTACCCAGGGGACTTGGCAACCTATTTCTAAGCCTCCTGGTAATGATATATATTATCTTGACCGGTTTTCGCCCTTCTATCTTCCGGGCAGGCTTATTAGCAGTATTCTTGCTCTGGGGCCAATACTTTCAACGTAGGGGGGATTACTTAAATATCCTTGGTTTAACGGCCTTGCTTAATTTTTTGATAAATCCCTATCAATTATTTGATATAGGTTTTCAGCTTTCCTACTTTGTCCTCTTGACCCTCATACTCTGGCGGGATCTAATGAAAGAAAAATTGGGGCTGGCTTTTTCTGTTTCTGCAGCTGCCCTACTGGGTTCTTCACCCCTGACAGCCTATTATTTTAATATTCTTACCCCTATTGGGCTAATTACCAATCTCTGGGCTGTTCCCCTGGCTGGTTTTATTGTTTCCCTGGCTCTGGTGGGCCTGCTGGCCGGCCTGCTTCACCCGGTTTTTTCTGCCTTGATTTTTAAGTTACTGGTCTATCCTATAAAATTCCTGGTATACAGTAATGGTATCATGGCTCTAATCCCTTTTGGCCATCTTGAAGTTGCTACTCCTCCAGTAGTTATTTTGGTTTTTTGTATAATAATTATAATTTTGCTCCCCTTTTTATTAAAGAAGAGAATAATAGCTTTTAATGAAAGGAAGAGGAGAAGGAGGCTTTTTGCCCTTTCTCTTATCTGCCTCCTCTTTATTTTTTTTAGCTTCTTTATTTCAGTACTGGATAGAGACCTGGAGATAAGCTTTATCTCAGTAGGGCAGGGAGATAGTATTTTCCTCCGCACTCCAGGTAAGAAGGCCCTCCTCATAGATGGGGGCGGTTTTCTGGGGGAAGATGCCAGCCATGGGGAATATACAGTACTGCCTTATTTAAAATATAGGGGGATCAGGAAGCTGGACATAGTTTTTATAAGTCATTTTGATGCTGACCATGCCCTGGGTATAGTTGATATTCTTAAAAATAGAAAGGTTAACCTCCTGGTACTCCCCCTTAATTATGATAAGAATGAAATAGCAGAAAGAGTCCTTGATGAGGCCAGAAAAAACAATGTCCCAGTGGTCCTGGCCCAACAGGGGGATTATTTCCTCCTGGATGGGGTTATATTAAGAGTGTTAAATCCGGTTCCCGGNNAAAGGGAGCCGTAATGACAATTCCCTGGTTATAAAAGTGGAATATGGGAATTTTTCGGCCCTTTTAACCGGGGATCTGGAAGCAGGAGGGGAAAGCAGACTGCTGGCTGGAGGGCAGTCCTTAAAGTCCACTATTTTAAAGCTAGGCCACCATGGTAGTAATAGTTCCAGTACAGAGGCTTTCCTCTACTCTGTAGCACCGGAAGAGGGGATAATATCTGTAGGCCGGAATAATTATGGCCATCCGGCGGCAGAGGTTTTATCCCGTTGTGCCAGCCAGGGTATCAAGATATGGCGGACGGATCAACAGGGGGCCATCAGGGTCAGGACAAATGGCCTTGTATATACCATAGAGGGATATTTAAAATAAAAACAGAGGGATATTCTAAATAAAAACAGTAGTAAAAATACAAATGAGCAGTAAAAATACTGCTCATTATGTTTCAGGCCTTTACCTTATAATTTATTTGTCTTATTTTTTAATTGCCCCTTATTTTATTTTACCTGAAGATATAATCCCTATATAAGCATAATATAGCTTTAAAATCATTTTTAAAAAGTAGTTAAAATAAAAAATCAGTACAGGTTAAAAGAGCTGATTTGGGCCCTGAGGTTTTTGTGCCTGACCGGCTAAGGAGTTTTCATAAGCCTCTACCATTTTCCTGACCATGTGGCCACCAATAGATCCTGTATCCCTGGTAGTATAATTACCCCAATAGCCATCTTGAGGTATAGAAATACCTAATTCATTGGCCACTTCATACTTGAATTTTTCCATGGCCTGGGCAGCCAGGGGATTAATCAAGGTGTTTCTTTTCTGGCCAGTTCCCATAAAATTTCACCTCCTTTATGTACTAATATTTTTTTCAGCTTTTTTCCCCTCTATACTGGTATTATATAGAAAGGCCTTACAGAAAAGAGGACGGGAAGATTTCCCGTCCCCGGATCTATAATAATCTACCTGTCAGGATTTACCATCTCATCCTCTACCTTTTTAATCATTTTTTTCACCATGGTACCACCAATCTTTCCTACCTCACGGGTAGTCAATTCGCCCCAACCTCGGGTATTAATCTTATCCATGAGACCCAATTCACCAGCAACTTCATACTTAAAACGGTCCAGGGCTTGACGGGCTAGAGGATTGACAATCTGCTTTCTGGCGATTAATTTTCACCTCCTGACAAGTAGTTCATTAATATAATTTGCAGTTTTTTATGTTTTTATGTTACTATGAATATGGTAATTGCTAAAAAAATTTTAAAGGATGGAGAGTATATGAATAACCTGGCCAGGATATTAAAAAAACCATTAAAAGAATTAAAACCCTTATATATAATAGCCAGTGAAGACAGGTATCTTCTCAATGATTTTAAGGATAAATTTATTGAAAGCTTTGTAGATGAAGGAAGCAGGGATTTTAATTTAACCTTTCTGGAAGAAGATGAAACAGAAGATTTCCCAGCCCGGTTAAAAAATCAGATCAATACCCCACCGATTTTTGCGGAAAAGAGATTTATTATTGCCAGAACAGCTAACTATTTCACAGATACACAAAAAAAAGAAGACCTCCTTATTTCCTTATTCAGGAATTATCCTGAGACAACAATTACCTTGATCCTGGTAGATGGCAAAATTAAACAGGGACTGGAACTGGTAAAGGCAGCAAAAGAGATTGGGGAAGTTTTAACTGTGACAGCACCCAGGTTTGCTGAACTGGATAAATGGATTGTTAATGAGTTTAAGAAAAGAGGAAAAGATATTGATTTTGAAGGAGTAAAATTGTTAGAGCAGATTTACAGTAATAACCTGCAGAGATTGGAAACAGAGATTGAGAAGATTGTATTATACAGGATGGATAAGGAAAAGATCTCCCTGACAGATCTCCTGGAGATAATCAGTAGAGATAAGTTGCTGGAGGATAATCTAATCTTTAATTTAACCGATGCCGTAATGCAGGGGAAAAAGGCAGTAGCAATCAGGGAATTAAAACAGATGCTGGCTGGAGGAGCTATTCCACTGGCAATACTTAGTACTCTCAACTGGCAATTGAGATTGCTCTTATCAGTTAAGGTTCTCAAAAAAGAAGGGAAAACAGTAGAGGAAATTGCCAAAATATTAAAAAGCCACCAGTACCCGGTGAAGAAGTGTTATCAGTATAGTGATAAATTTACAGAGGACAAACTGCTGGAATTATTAGCAGGTTTGCTGGAAGCTAATTACAATATAGTTACCGGACGTTATGAACCTGAATTGGCTCTGGAGATGGCTATTATAGGCTAAAAATCAAAAATCCCTAATGCTATGTTAGCAGAAGGGACTAATTTTCTTACTATGCGATATTATTATACATCCTGGTTAAACGGGATTTTTTACGGGCAGCATTGTTTTTGTGGATGATACCCTTGCCAGCTGCTGTATCAATTACCTTAATGGTTTCTTTCAATTGAGTTTCTGCTTCAGCTGTATTGCCTTCCGCAACCAATCTTTCAAAAGCCTTGATGGAGCTCTTTAATTTTACCTTCCATTCCTTATTTCTTGCATTTCTTTTTAAAGAAGTTTTCACTCTCTTTTTGGCTGATTTAATTACTGGCATTCTGAACTCACCCCCTTTAACAACATCATAGATATACGTTTAATAGGATCTGGAGAAAAGCCAGATCCATTATGTTCTACGGAGTTTTTATTTCTATTCTCCTGATATTATTTTTTATAGCATTTTAATTTTAACACGAGTATTTAAAAATTGCAAGTTCTGTATAGAAAAAACCTGGACTGGTTAGAATACTAAAAGATAATTGATACAAAAATTTCAGGAGGTGAGTTTAATGAGTGGCATGGTGGGAGCAATAGTAAGATTTATTGTTTCTGCAATAGTACTAATCGGGATTGGTTATATAGTCCCGGGATTCAGCATGGTTGGCTTTGGTAATGCCCTCCTGGCAGCTATAGTTATTGCAGTTCTGGGCTATATAGTTGAGGCTATCTTTGGTGAGAAAATATCTCCCCAGAGTCGTGGCCTGGTTGGTTTTATCACTTCAGCTGTTGTAATTTATTTAACCCAATTTGTAGTGGAAGGATTATCAGTAACAATAATCGGTGCCTTACTGGCAGCCTTTGTTATTGGCCTGGTGGATGCCTTTGTGCCAACTGAATTAAGATAAAAGGAGTTCAAGGATGGGTATTAGAGAAGATTTGTTGCAGGAAGTTACTTATCCCCTGGAAACCCATGACCTGGCCATAGATGCCCATGAATTGGCTGTAGAGCGAACCGGTACTGAGATCCAGGGTATAAGTGTAGTGGAAGAAAACAAAGAGGTAGCTAAAATTACCAGAATCCATGTGATGAACGAGCAGGGGGCCCAGGCTATTGGCAAACCGATTGGTAGGTATACTACAATAGAGTCTGAAGGCCTGAAAGGGCAGAACCGCCTGGTTCATGACCAGCTAAGTGAGATCTTCTCTGAAGAGCTGGCCTTGATGATTGACTTTGACCAGATCAGGCCTCATCCCAATCTGGAACCAACCATATTTGTTGTGGGCCTGGGGAACTGGAATGCAACCCCTGATGCCCTGGGACCCCAGGTTTTAAACCACCTGATGGTTACCAGGCATCTCTATCAAGAAGCTCCTCCCGAATTGAGAAAGGGTTTACGCCCGGTCTGTGCTTTATCTCCAGGAGTCCTGGGCCTGACAGGGGTACAGACAGCGGAGATTATCAAAGGTGTTGTAGAGATGGTTAAACCCAATTTAATTATAGCCATTGATGCCCTGGCTGCACACCATACCAGCAGGTTGGCCAATACAATCCAGATCAGTGATACAGGCATAGCTCCTGGTTCTGGTATAGGTAAGGTAAGGCCGGCAATTAACCAGCAGACCATGAATATCCCGGTAATAGCAATCGGGGTGCCGACAGTAGTTCATGCCATTACTATAGTAAATGATGCCATGGAAGAGATGTTAAAGGGAGAGATTTTCTCTAAAGTAGAAAGAGAAAGATTCCGGCATGTAGATGAAAATGAAAAGAAGAGGATGATGGGGAATATTCTGGGCCCCTTCATGGGCGGGTTGATGGTTTCACCTAAAGGGGTTGATGAATTGATCAAGGATGTGAGTAGAATTATTGCCGGAGGTATTAATATCGCTTTACATCCCGATATAACAGCAGAAAACATCTCTTTATATCTGTAAAAACTTTTAAAAAACTATAGAGGAAAAACATTGAGGCAGAAAAAACCTTCTTTCTGTCTCATTTTTTATTTTTTCAGGCTAACTCCGGTCTTTATTCAGGCTTTAAATTTCTGTTCTAACTTTATCACCAGTCTCATAACTATTTTATGGGAGGAGTAGCCATGTCCAGTAAATTACTAAAAATAATGGTAGCAATAATTATAGTAGTATTATTAATACTGAATATAAAAAAATACCGGGACTTGAGAGATGAAGTAGTTCCAGTTTGGTCAAGCTATGATGAAGAGTATTATTATAGTATAAATGAAACCTCTTTTTTTGATAGGGTCAAAAAGAGGCTCAGTCTGGAGAGCTTTATTTATAGTGTAAGCAAGGTCAGGTTACAGGCCCCGATTACATATTTGAAGAGAGAAATACTCCTGCTAGGTTATTATACCCCTGAAGAATTAAAAACCCAAACCGAGACCATTTATACACCTGCTTCCAATGGCAATAATGTGATTAAGCTTAAGTTTAATCTGGCTGATGAAGGCAGAACCAGTCCTATTAGGGAGGAGAAAAGAGAAGGGGATATAATTGAAATTCCGGGAGATAAAATCCCGGTAAAAAAAGCCCCCCTTATTGCCATCTATCATACCCATACATCAGAAACCTATATAGATGATCCCAGAAAACAGGATGTTAATGGTCATGTCCTGCCAGGTAATATCGGTAATGTAGGCAAAGTAGGAATGGAGCTGGCCCGGGTTTTGTCAGAAAAATATGGTTTTCGGGTTATCCATACTACTAAAGTCCATGATGACTTCTATAACCGGTCCTATTATAATTCCCGCAATACTGTTAAGCAACTCCTCCAGGAGAATCCGGATATAGATTTAATCCTGGATATTCACCGGGATGGGATCAAGGCTGAACTTACAAGAGAGCAGCTGACAACTGTTTTTGCCAATGAAAGGGTAGCCAATATAATGCTGGTTGTAGCCAATGGTAAGTATAGCTATGGGGAGGCACAGGCTTCTAATGACTGGCAGGCCAATCTGGCCCTGGCCAGGTCCCTGGCAGACTGGCTGGACCGTCTCTATCCTGGCCTACTGCGGAGGATAGAGGAGAGGGATACCACCACCAATAGATATAACCAGGATCTTAGCCCGGTTTCTTTACTGATAGAGATAGGTGACTACCGTAATACTACCCAGGAAGCTATCAATGCAGCCCATTACCTGGCTGATGCCATAGCAGCCATGTTCGGGAGGAGGTAATTTTTGAATTAAAATAAAAAGAATACTTTTAAATTTGCTTTTCCTGGAGTAATTCCAGGAATTTTTCATTTGAGAATGGGAAAATATACATTTTATGTAGGAATTTTTGCATTTATAGAGAACTAAATACTAGTAAATGGGAAAAAAGGTTATAAAAGCAAAATATGACAATATACTGG
>LFRS01000127.1:48933-49145 GCA_001512435.1 Halothermothrix sp. DTU029
TTAATAAGGGTATACCAGCGGAATGAAAAGGCGGTAATCAATTATGAATATGATAAAGTAGGTAACAGGACAAGGGAGATCTTCAATTCCGGCAGGATGGAGATAACAGATTATATCTACTATCCTGGCAGCAATAGACTGATGACAGATGGAAGCTATGGCTATATCTATGATGAGGCAGGAAATTTAATAAAGAAGGGGAATAGATATAA
>LFRS01000006.1 GCA_001512435.1 Halothermothrix sp. DTU029
GCCCTGATCTCATCAATGGCTACTCCCTGGTCTTTAATTAACTGGAGGGAATCATTCAGGCCATAGGCTACACCTTCCATGGTACTGCGGATAAAATGACCCCGGTTATGTTTACCGGAAATACCAAAATAGACACCCCGGGCATTGGCATCAGCATGAGGGGTCCTCTCTCCATAGAGATAAGGTAAGAAGATTAAACCTTCACTACCAGGCTCTACTTCTGCTGCCAGTTCATTTAACTTAGCATAATCAAGTTCATTGGCAAAAAGGCTCTCCTTCATCCATTCAAAGGACATACCGGCAGAAAGCATAACCCCCATCATATACCAGCTATCAGGACGGGAATGGTTAAAGAGATGAATCCTTCCTCCCTGATCAGCATTTGGCTGCCTGGCAAAAGCTACCACAACACCAGATGTACCAATACTGACCATTACCCGGCCTTCCTTGATAATACCACTGCCTACTGCACCACAGGCATTATCAGCACCACCAGCTACAACCGGTGTTCCTGCCTTCAGGCCTGTTTCTGCTGCCACCTCTGCTGTCACTTCACCGGTAACAGTAATTGACTCCACTACAGGTGGCAAGATATCCCGGGAAAGACCCAGTTTTTCCAATAAGCCTTCTGACCAGTCTTTTTTCACAACATCCATTAAAAGGGTTCCTGCTCCATCAGAAACATCCATATGTATAGCACCGGTCATCTTATAGCGGATATAATCTTTTGGCAATAAAACCATCTTTACTCTGGCATAGTTCTCTGGCTCATTCTCCCGGAGCCACAAAATCTTAGGAGCAGTAAAACCTTCCAGAGCAGGGTTGGAAACATAACCGATTAATTCCTTTAAGCCTCCTGCCCGCTCATATATCTCCTGGCATTGCTTGCTGGTTCTGGTATCACTCCAGAGAATAGCAGGTCTTATTATCTCCATGTTTTCATCCAAAAATACAGAACTATGCATCTGGCCGGAAAAGCTAATTCCTTTGATTTCAGCGGGATCTATACCACTTTTACTGATAATACCCCTAATACATTTACTGGTAGCTTCCCACCAATCCTCCGGGTTTTGCTCTGCCCAACCTGGGTGAGGTGTGTAGAGGGGATAATTCTCTGTCAGGGTTAGTTTAATCTCCCCTTCTGCAGATAATAATAATCCCTTCACACCACTGGTACCAATGTCCAGCCCTAATAAATATGACATTTTTCTACCTCCTTTAATTTATCCTCCCAATAATTTCTTCTTCTATATTGATATCAAAAACCATTCTGGCTATTCCATAAAGGGCTGCCTTATTACCTAATTTACTACAGGCTAATTCTACTTTTTGCTTCAATACTGAAAGGGCTTTTTCAGCAAGCACCTCTTCAATATCTCCCATAATATACTTCTCCAAAGTCAGGATATTTCCTCCTATAACCAACACATCAGGACTAAGGCTATTGATAATATTCACTAAACCTATAGCAATATTACGGGCTGTCTCCTTGACAATCTCCTGAAAAATTTTATCACTATCAAGCTCCTGCCTGCTTAAATCTGAATAAGCAAGGAGTCTACCGGTTTCTGCAAAATAACGACTACTTATGTATTTCGTTGAAGCGAGGGTCTCCCAACAGCCATAATTACCACAATGGCACTCCGGGCCATTACTATCTATTATGATATGGCCAAACTCCCCGGCATTACCACTGGCTCCCCGGTAAAGGTTCCCATTAAAGATTATACCACAACCTATACCTTCATTAATAGAAACATAAACCATATTTTCCACATCTGGAAAAACTAATTCCTTCTCTCCCAGTACCGCAGCTTTGGCCTCATTTTCCACCACTATCTTGTAGCCCAGCTTTTTTTCAAAAAAGCCTTTTATATCAATATCACGCCACTTTAGATTAGGGGCAAAATGTAAGTAACCATTTTTATTATCAACCAGTCCAGGAAGAACTACCCCCACTCCTATTATTTTATCAGCTTTAATATTATTTTGCTGGCAAAAAGACTTAATCTGATCTACCAGGACTAATAAAACCTCTTCTGCTGTCCTGCCTCCTATGGCCAGTTCCAGTTTCTCCTTAATCTTCAGGTTAAGATCAAAAAGGAGAATTCTAATCTGGTTGACTTCAATATCTACAGCCAGGATATAACCCTGGTCTGGATTAACTGTCAAATAAACAGGCCGCCGGCCTCCTGTAGAACTCCCTTTATTGGTTTCAATAACAAAACCTTCATCCATAAGGCGTTTCACATGATTGGTTATAGTAGCAGCACTATAACCCGTATTTTCTGCTAATTCCTTACGGGAGATGGGACCATATTTCTGAATTAATCTAAAAATACCGGTTAAGTTCAAATCCCTGATATAACGGGAATTCCCCACCTGTACTTCCTGCATATAAATCCCCTTTTTCTATCAAAAACAGGTCTTTTTCTAACTTAATTTAAGTTTTAAAATAACTCTAATATCTATATTCTCTATTACTTTTAATATTCCTGCTTCTCAAAAAAATATTTTTTTATATACATAAAAAAAAGCAAGAGTACTAAGACGCTCTTGCCTATATATAAAAAATTAAAGGGGTATTATGAAGAAAATAAGGGGTGAATGACTAATAAAAAAGATAATTGCGTAATGAAGTAATTTATGTATTAATTAATGTATTATAACTGTGTTAAGGTAAAAGCCAGGTTAACTGTCCGCATTTCCCGCATAAAATCATTGGTGTTGTGATTATTTCTGGCTCCTACTATCTTTATATCCCAGCTAATATCTTCTGAACCGTTTCGTCCACTTACAAAAGCACTAAAGCCATCCACCCTCTGCCAGGGCGCATGTACTTTACCTGCTGGCCGTAAGTAGATCTCTAATTCCCGGTAAAGCTCCTGGGAACTAATATTCAAGACCCAGTCCACATTGCTTTGAACATTGATATTACCTACATTTTTAAATATCAGTGCTTGACCAGACTCCATGCCCTCCCAGGGATATGTAAAACTTAGTGCTACAGGATCCTTAATGACTAATCTCTGCATCGCTGGTACAATTACCTTTACCTCTATCCTGGCAGTGTTGGCAAGGGATATATTACTGATCAATAATAAACCAAGTATAGTAATAAATACCCTTAATATTAAGTTGTCCTTACCATTAAAACGGAATTTTTTCATTCCAAATCCCTCCCCTGGAAAATACCTAACCTTTTCCCAGAAGGGAGGATACCAAAAGAAAAAATCTATCAAACCAAAAGGCTGATAGATATCCATTCCTCCTGGTTCTCCCCTTCGGCTGGCCCGGCTGCCATAGTATTACACCTTAGGCCCGTGGCTTTGTGTCCCCACCTTTCGATGGGTTTACCTTTATCGTGAAAAGAACACCGAGATGTATTCAATTTTCCTTAATTTCTTTCTTCAATTTCATTATAGCAGAATTTTTCCAGCCTGTAAAGCATTAAAAAGAATATTTTTCTATTTTTTTTACAAAAAAAAGCAAGGCTTAACGGCCATGCCTTGCTT
>LFRS01000160.1 GCA_001512435.1 Halothermothrix sp. DTU029
TAATTTAGTAAAATAAAAATTAATAGGAGGTTGTCTAAATTGAAATGGAAAGGTAAAAGGTATCCAGAAGAATTTAAGCGTCAAATTGTTAAGGAAGTAGAAGAAACAGGCAATGCTTCTTTAGTTGCAAGAAGACACGATTTAGTTCCTGGCACTGTTACTCGCTGGGTTAGGGAGTCAAAGAAGCAAAATGGATTAATTCCAAGTTCTAATTATTCCAATAATATTAATGCTAAATCTTTAGAAGAAGAAAATGAACAATTGAAAAAATTACTAGGTGAAAAAGATTTAGAAATAGCCATTCTTAGAGACCTTTTAAAAAAAACGAACCCACAATAGAAGATAAAGTTAACATTGCAAAGAAATGGATTGATCTAGGATATACCGCAGTTACTGTCCTTAAAATTGTAGGCTTAAGTAGGTCTACCTATTATTACAACATTAAAAAAAGAGCTAAATCTGAAGATGTAAATGAAGATATTATAACGAATAAAGGTGGTAGACCAATTCCTGGTTATTCTTTTGATAAAGATGGAGACCGCATTTGTGATGAACAAATAAAAGAATATATATTAGAAATCATAGAAACAGAGGGATTGTACTATGGTTATTACAAAATAACTGTGTTATTAGGGAGAAAATTTAATTTAATCATAAATAAGAAAAAAGTATATAGATTATGTAAAGAACTTGAGGTCCTAAGGCCTCAAAGGAAAATTAAACCTAAATATCCTAGAAAAATAGCTATAAATAGAGAAATAACAACATCAAATTCCCTTTGGGAAGTAGATGTTAAATATGGTTATATTCATGGTGAAGATAGATTCTTCTATATAGCTTCCTTTTTAGATGTATATGATAGAAATATAGTAGAATATCATATGGGATTATCTTGTAAAACTGAAGACATAATCGTAACCCTTAAAAGGGGATTAATGAAGCGGGAACTTTATAATAAGAAAATTAACTTGATTATAAGGTCAGATAATGGCCCACAATTTATCAGCAATAAATTTCAAGATACTTGTAAAGAATTAAAATTAGAGCATGAAAGGATACCATTTAAGACTCCAAATAAAAATGCCCATATAGAAGCTTTTCATAGATTGTTAGAAGATGAATGTTTGTCAAGGTACGAATTTAAAAGCTATACAGAAGCTTATGAAGCAGTATCTGAATATATTAAATTCTACAATAAAGTTAGAATCCATAGTTCTTTAGGATATATTTCACCAGTAGAATTTTACCATAAAACATTGGAAGGAACAGCAAAACCTTTGAAAATAAAGCTTTAATACTTTGCCTTCAAGTGCCTAACACATTAATATTTAGCTGAAATCAAGGGCTTGCTTTAAGGGGCGTAGCCTTTACCCTTGATGAAGATAAATATTAATGTACAATAAACCAAGGGCAAAATGAAATATTATGATATTGGAAGTATTATTGAATTCTTGTCCAAAATTAAGGGGTCAATCCG
>LFRS01000116.1:0-258 GCA_001512435.1 Halothermothrix sp. DTU029
AATAACTGCAAAAAAACCCTTAATAATATATTATTATGATAAAAGGCTTATAATATGTTTTAACATAGATAAAAAATAAAAATCAGGGAGGTATGTAATTATTAGTGTGAATAGTTTTTTAGATGCAATTAAAAAGCGGCGTAGTTATTATGCCATTGGTGAAGAAGAGATAGTTCCTGTGGAGAGGATTGAAGAACTGGTCAAAGAGGCAGTAAAATATGTGCCCAGTGCTTTTAACTCGCAGAGTGCCAGGGTAGT
>LFRS01000116.1:385-941 GCA_001512435.1 Halothermothrix sp. DTU029
TGCAATTTGCTGTCTGGACTGCCCTGGAACTGGAAGGCCTGGGTGCCTCATTACAGCACTATAATCCATTGATAGATGATGAAGTTAAGGGAGAATGGAATATACCGGAAAGCTGGCGTTTGATTGCCCAGATGCCCTTTGGTAATCCCACTGCCGAACCTGGAGATAAGGATTTCCTGCCTCTGGAGGAAAGGGTTAAGGTCTTTTCTTGAGGACCTGGTTATACAGGGTTGATTGGAGGAAAGGGCTATAGAAGCCGTCCAGTAAGGCTCTTAGTTTTTAATTTGAAGAGATATAAAGATAAAACCTGGTGCCAATTTACCGGTACCAGGTTTCTACTTTAGCAAGAGATGACTGACGACTATTGTACCTGTTTTAAGTATGGGTGTAGAAGAAGGCAGGTTAAAATTTCCTGTAAGCCAGGTCCAGAATCAAGAGGAAAATGACCAGGTAGATACTGTAGAGGCTGGGGATATGCAGTATTCTATCAATATCCTTTTCCGGGATCTTATTATCTTCTCTATCTCTATCTCTATCTCTATCTCTATCTCTATCT
>LFRS01000116.1:1003-2293 GCA_001512435.1 Halothermothrix sp. DTU029
GGCCCTGTTTTCTTTATCAAGTACCAGAGAACCACTATCTCCACCTTCGGAGAAGGAATCAGTTACGATTTGCTCTGTAAAGACTGCCTCTCTGACATTGTCCAGTTTCACCCTGACAGTACTATCAATAGCCCGGATTTTGGCCTCGGTCAGGCCGGTGGTTCTGCCACTTTTAATGACAGTCATTCCTACTTTTGCTTCCTGGATCCCTTTGATTTTACCAACCTCCAGGATACTATCTTCCACCAGCTGTTTATCAAGGGGCCTGGCTACTGCGCAGTCTACAGTGTTGGGAGTTGGCCTGAAGATACTTCTGCTAGGCTCCAGGGGGATAAAGCGTTCTAGATGGGCAATGGTATCTTTGTCCCTGCTGCCACTATCGTAGGCAGCTGGCTGTAGAATAGGATCACCTACCCTGGCCCTGCCATCCCGGCCATTACTGGTATTGGCCAGAACGTGGTTATTGGAAAGGATTAATGGTTCACCACTTTTTTTATCCCTGACTATTGCTCCCAGTGTACCTGCTGTTATATTATAGTGGCCAATACTTACACCTCCGGGTGCTGGACGAAATTTTTTGTCTCGGGGTATCTGTAATAATCTTATTTCACCTACTTCCTGGACATCGGTTTGCAGGCCATCCAGTTGTTGAGGGATGATATCTTCCTTTTCCAATTCTGCCTCTGGTAGTTTTTGATCCACCATGACGATAATACATTCTTCATCTGTGGGAGTGTTGTTTTTTATTTTCTTGCCATAGCCAACCCCGACAACATGATTTAGGGGTAAAAGTTTTTCGGTATATTTTTTCAGTATTTCGTGATATGATTTATCCAAAGGCTTACCCTCCTTTTCCTAAATTTTATCCATGTTATATTGTATTTACGAAGGCCTGGCCAGGTGAAAAGGTTTAAATTTAATCTGTTTTTAATGATGAATTAATCTCTTTTTAATGATATAGGGGAGGATTTTTGTTATCCTTATTGGGAAAGATGATAATTGTTCTAAGATACATAGATAGGGGTAGCTAGAGATTAATTTTATTTTATTAAAGAGAGTAATTATTAAGAAGAGATTAATTAATAATTAATTATTAAGAAGAGAATAAGGGGGAGAAAAGGAAAATGGGTAGTAAATTAAAGAAAACAGTGTTGGTACTTATTTTGTTGACTTTTTCCTGGTCTTTATGGGCAGGAGAAAAGTTTGTTCTGGATCTGGATACTGCTCTTTCGATGGCTCTGGCCAATGACCTGAATTTCAGGATTGCCACTATTAATTATGAAAGGAGCA
>LFRS01000010.1 GCA_001512435.1 Halothermothrix sp. DTU029
CTGGGTGCTCCTGTCGGTTCGGTACTGGCTGGTTCCAGGGAATTTATAGATAAGGCCCAATATTGGAAAAAACGCCTGGGTGGGGCCATGAGACAGGCCGGGATAATAGCAGCTGGAGGAATTTATGCCCTGGAAAATAATATTGAGAGACTGAAGGAGGACCATGAGAATGCCAGGTATCTGGCAGAAAATATATGCAAATATCCGGAGATAGAACTGGATCTAAAAACAGTGGAGACTAATATTGTCTTATTTAAGGTAAAGGGTATCAGGGCCAGTGATATAGTAGAGGGCTTACTGGAAAGAGGAATCAGGGTAAGTTTAATGGGGCAGGAACTAATAAGGGCAGTTACCCACCTTGATGTTAGCAGGGAAGATATTGGGTATGTAATTGATGTCCTTGGAGAACTATTAAGCTGAAGAGATAGATTAGTAGTAGTATATTTCATGTGCTTGCTATAGTAATACAAGGCAGCCTTACCTTTATCAGTATAGGCTATATGTTAATCTCCTTTGTAAAGACAACAGAGGGTGGCCAGGGTAACTATACTTTATTAACGAATTTATTGGTTTTACTTGGTTACTTAGTAATTTCTACTGTAATAACTATCAAATTTTGGCGATGGGAGTAAAAAAAATTAAAAAAAATACAAAAAATACTTGCATAAATATTATTAATAAAGTATAATTATAGACAAGAATTATTTATTACCAGTTTTTTTATTATTATGTTGTTTCCTCCTCGCCCTTCCCTATGGAAGGGTTTTTTTTAATTTACTAACAAGATAGGTAATAATACATAAGTAACAGGAAAATCAAATAAGATAATACATTGTGACAAGAAAAATGAAATGAGAAAATACATAAATAAAAACAAAAGTCAAATGAGGTCATATATTTGTGCCAGGAAAAAGCATTTGACAAAGAAAGGCGACATTATATATAATAATATAAATAAATGAAAGAAATTAGGAAAAAAAACTAAATTTACGGATTTTTTAGAAAATGGTAGAAGTGGGGTTTTAATGTGAGAAAAAATACTCTACTAAAGGTTTTTATATTTTTACTTTTAATTTTGGGCTCTTTCCCTTTGTCAGCAGAAGAAAACCAGCCCCTGGTTAGTCTATTACTCTTTGAGACAGATTTACGGGAGGCCTTGAATGAGATTTCTTTACAAACCGGTGTCAATATTATAATGGACCAGACTGTATCTGGTATAGTAACTGCTGATATACAGGATCTCCCCCTGGAAAAAGCCCTTCAGATGTTATTGCTGAGTGGTGGTTTTACTTATAAGAAATATGATGATTTTTATTTCGTTGGTTTAGCAGATATCAAGAATGCCTCCTTTACTGGTTTAAGTGAATTGGAGGTAATCAGGCTTAACTATGTCAAAGTAGAAGATGTTCTGGATATTATACCAGCCAATTATAAAGATTTTGTGACAGGGAACCGGCTGAAAAATACCATTACTATTAATGCCCCCGGCAGGGAAATGGATCTACTCAAAGGTATAATTGCTGAGGTTGATCAGCCCCGGGCTCAGGTAGAGATAAAGGTCCTGGTTACAGAAGTAGATTCCCGTTATTTGGAGGAGTATGGCAGTGATCTCTTTAGTTTTGCCAAAACTGATGAGATAGTAACAGGCTTTGCTTATGATAGTAAAAGCAGCCTCCTGTCTATCCAGGGGGATATTCATGGCCAATTACTCAGCAGGATAAGGCTCTTGCAGGAAGAAAAGAAAGCCAGTATAGAGGCAGATCCCCGGATAATAATTGCTGAAGGGGAGACAGCCGAATTATTTATAGGTGATCAACAGATTTTATTAATAAATTCTGAAGATGAGGATCTGGCTGCCAGGATAGAAAAGCTTAATGTAGGGGTGGGCCTGAAGGTAAGTGTAGAGAGGGTAGTGGAAGATAATATCATGCTGAACATTGCTCCGGAGATAAGTTATCTGCTAAAGGCCCGCCGGCCGGATATTATTATAAAGGAAAACAGTGTTTCTACCAGTATATCTCTAAAAAATGGACAGACCATTGCCCTGGCAGGTATGACTACAAGGGGAGATTCATCATATAACAAAAGCATCCCCTATCTGAATGAGATACCTTTATTGAGATGGCTGTTCAGCCTGGATGAAAAATCTACAAAGGAAACAGAATTACTGGTATTTGTAACCCCGGTAATACGTTAGGGTGGTAGGCAAAAATGTTTTCTGAAAAAATGAGGCTGTATAAAGGCAGAACTGTTTTTGTATTAATCATAACTTCTTTTCTGCTAATAATTTTTACTAATGCTGCACTGGCTCTGGATGACCTTCCGCAGCTCTTTTTCCAGAATAGTAGTACTGAAATCAGTGATCCAATAGTTGTATATTTGCTTAATTTTCGTGAAGTAAGCAGGGCAAGTGCCCAGTATTTCTCTTTTTCGGCGTATTTTACTGGATTTGATGATAGTACACCAGGCTGGACTTATTCTGGAGATGAAGATTTGCTGGAACTGGTAGACATAATGGGTATTGATAATAGCTTATCAATGGAAAGGTATTATTCATTACTCAATAGGCAGGATAGTTATGTGTCCTGGTTGGTAGCCAGCAGTGATGAGCCAGCCCGGATCAGGGTGGAAGAAAGACATATTGCTAAGGAAGTGTTGGAACCATTACAGGGAAATTTGTTGGATATTTCTCTAATTCCCCGGGAAATCTCTCCTGAAAGTGGGGAGATATTTACTACAGTAGGCTTTAGTTTCCAAAAGGGGGCTGTATTAAATCAGAGGGAAGGAAGGGTAGAGACAGGCCTCTGGCTTAATAATAGGAGGCTGGAGAATATAGCGGTAGTATCCAGACGTACCAGGACAGGAGAGGGAGAGGAAGAATCCTATTATATTGTACAGCTGGCTGCTGCACTTGTATCAGCCAGTGAATATGCAGAATTGAACGGGCCTTTATTTGCTCTTGGAGATATAGGGGCAATTAATAAATTATTGGATAAGGATTCCCTCCATAAGAGGCCGGCCAGGAGGAAAGTGACCCTGGAATGGGCTCAACAAGGACCAGGATTGGAATTCAGGCAGGATAAAGAAAACTTTAATTATATAGCTAAATTAAAGGTCTTGTCTGGCCTGGACAAGGAACTGGATTATTTCTTTAATTTCAATTATTATCTTCATGCTTATGAAGACCTGGCTTTGTCCCTGCAACTGGCTAATGAGATAGGAAAAAAGCCAGGCAAGCAGGATCTTCCCATATTCAGGCTGGGTTTTGCTGATAGTTTGAATTGGACTGATAATTTTAGCATAGGCCTGTCATATTATCCTCTGGTTATCAGTAAGGGTGAAGAAAATACTGCTTTGTGGCAATTAAGCTGTTTCTACAGGAAAGACCTGTGGAGTCTTGGCTATAGAGGGGAATTGGCTGGCCAGGATGCCTTACAGGAGCTAAGGTTATCCTATTTCCTGGACCAGGATAAGGAAGGGGCTATAATCATTGGTGTTGATTATGTTCAGGAGCCTGTTTTTTCTCTGGCCTATAGTTTTAATCTTTGATATAATCTCTGGGAACAGGTGGATGCCATGATGAGATTAAAAAAAATGATAGAGAAGAAAATAATTATATTTTTACTGGGAAATATCCTCTTTTTTTCCTGTTCTGGGCTATTGTTTGCCCAACCAGGTAATAGTGAGAAGATAAATATCCATCCTGGAACAGTCCATTTTAGGGTTGAGGAGCCTCTTCCAGAAGTACCTGCAAACCATCTGCTTCATGTCCATAGGAATAAAAAAGAAGTAACAGGCAATGTATATTATACTGTTATAGATAATTCCCAGAGCCCTGTTAATCTGGCCAGGTATATTATGGCTATGACACCTTATTATAGTGATTATCAAGCCCTGGATAGCCCGGTGCTTTTTCTGGCCAAAGAAGATGATCAGGCCACTATCGAACTTAAGCTAAAAATAGACAGTACCTTCTGGCAGATGGTTCCAGATGGAAAATATGATTTGGAATTGGTATCAGATAAGGGCAAATCAGCAAATATAAAAATTTGGGTGAATAAGGTCTCATACATGCTTGTTACTCCTGATAAGATTGATATTTTTGCTGATAATGGCCCAGGTACTTATTATGGCCAGGAAGCTGCCACTGTTTATATAAAAAGTGTCAATAATAAGTGGCACCTGGATATTAAGGCCACTCCCCTTTATTATCAGGGGGATCTGGATGGGGCACCATTAATAGAACCGAAAGACATTTATATTTCCACAGAGAGACTAAAGAATTTTAGAAGTCTAGCAGATATATACAGGATCAGTGGAGAAAAGTATGGCAATATAGCTAATTTATATTTATATGTTAGAGTAGATGTCGGTGATAAGCATTATGCCGGTGATTATAGCGGACAAATTATACTTACAATTTCTGGCCAATAAGAGGAGTAGTTTAGTAATGAGTATAAGAGGTGGCTTGAAATGAGTTTTTTAAGAAAATTTATTATTCCAGCTTTATTTTTACTTCTGATTTCCCTAATTATAACAGCCAGGCCGAAGTGGCAAAGCAGCCAGGAGCTGGATCTGAATTTAAGAGTAGTTGAATATATAGAATTGCGACTGCCGGATTCCATCAATATGGATGTGAAGGTAGGGGAGGATCAATCTATAGCTGTGGATTTTTTCCTCCGGACCAATTGCAGGGTAAATTTAACTCTTGAATCAGCTGGCTTTGTAGATGAAAACCAGGAAAAGGTCAGTATTCTGAATAATTATGTGGAGTATTCCCTGGATGGTTTTTTTGACGGGAAAAAGGCTTCCTTTGCAAAGGCAACTTTCCGGGTAAAGCCAGGTACAAAGTATAATGGTAAATTCAGGGTCAAATGGCTGGGGACTTCTTTTGCAGAAGATGAGTGGCAAATAGTAAATAGAGGGGATTATCAGGATACCATAACGGTTACTGTCAGTTATTAATTCAGTTATTATTGTAATTAATTATATCAGCAGCCTGAAAGGATGATTAAATGCGGGGCTTATTTAAGAAGAGGAATCTTGGCTTATTATTTTTCATGATATCTTTTTATTTATTGATTTTTAATTATTCTTTTGTCCAGGCTTTAGGGGTCAGGCCTATGGTAATTGACCTGGAGATTCCACCAGGTGCTAGCAGGGACTTTGAAATAACCCTGATCCCCTCTGATCAAGAAGAAGTTATTAATTTGAGTTTTTATAAACCTGTTCAACTGGAAACAGGGGCTTTAATATATGAGGAAGTAGGACCAGAATCTTATCCTGTCTTGAATTGGATCAGGCTGGAAGAGGACAGGCTCTTATTGCCACCAGGAGAAAACCGGCTTGTCAGGGGGAGGGTTACAGTTCCCTTTGCAGCAGAAGGTACCCATACAGTGGTGATTATGGTAGAGCCAGAGGTGGAAGGAGTAAGCCAGGGTGTTACCTTTAAAATCAGGTATGCCATCAGGCTAAATATTAAGGTTGACCGTCCCGGTCTCCGGCATCATGGGAAATTAATATCAGTAGATTTTGCAACAGAGGCTCTGGCTTCCCTGCAAATAAATGCTTATTTCCAGAATGATTCTAAGCTCTTTTATGAAACTACAGCAGAGGCTACTATCAGGAATGATCAGGGAAGGTTGGTACAGAGAGTAGAGCTGAAGACTCCTGTAGCCTGGCAGTCAGGCAGCAGTTCGACCACTATTTATCCTGGTTCTCAAGTTTTGTTTACAGGCAATATTACAGAACCCTTATATCCAGGTGATTATGAATTACGCTTATTTTTCCGCTATGCTAATGGAATGCAGCTGATAGAAAAAAGGGAGCTTAAGATTGAAGAGGGGATTGGCATAGATCAGGACTTTAAAGCCATAAGAATTCAACCGGAAACTATCAGTGTGGCCTTAAGGCCCGGAACTGCCAGCAGCCAGGTGATTGAAATAGAAAATATCAGTAATGAAGATGTTTACCTTTATGTTACTGGCAGGGATATAGAGCCTGATTATCCCCATTCTATTTACGGAAATATGGAGATACAGATGAGGGGAGAACAGGAAATGCTTCTTGCTCCTTATGAGAAGAAAAGGATGGTAGCCACAATCAGAGCCCCAAGGGACTTAGAAGCAGGCTCCTATTATGGTTATCTGGATTTTGTTCAGCTTTCTGGAGAAGACCAGGTAGATCTTTATTCTATAAACCTGGAAGCAGTTTCTGAAGGAGATAAACTGGTGGGCGAAGCTGAGATTTTAAGCTTATATCTTAATGAGGATATCTTCAGTCTTGAAATAATAAATAAGGGGAAAAAGCATCTTTATCCGACAGGAAGATTAGTATTGAGGGATGAGGATGGAGGAATAGTAAAGGACCTGGTCTTGAGGCTGCAGGAAGGGATGGAAAAACTCTTACCTGGAAAATCGGGCCTGATGTTGGCTATAGAGAAAGATTTGCCGGCTGGAGTATATAAAGCAGAGGTAGATATTCTGGAAAACAACCAGAGTATTGTAAAAAAGGAATTTACACTGGAAGTAAAATAGTTTTTACAGTATTTTATAGAAAAAGAAGGAATTTTGTCAATGGAGGGCGAATTAGCAATTAGGTATAGATAGTAAAAATTCAGGGAGGTGGTAGGTGACATACTGAATTGATCTGGTGTTTATTTGTTGGTAGGTAGTTGTTTCAGGCTTTTCCTCTCATTGGAGGCGAAGACCCGTCATTCTTATCTGGTCACCTTGGATGGCGGCGAGCTAGTGGTGAAACCGGCCAATAGAGAAAGA
>LFRS01000185.1 GCA_001512435.1 Halothermothrix sp. DTU029
GCCTGCAGGAGACACAGGGAGATTTAAAATTGAACAATATATTATAAAGAAACTTATGAAGGCTGTCTCTTTTCAGGGAGACAGCTATTTTATTGCAGCCAAAACACCAGCACATGTTATTTATAGAGAAAATAAGACATTTTAAAACAAGACAGCTATCCTATAGCATAATATAAAGGCGAAAAAATTAGAAAATAATAATAAAATAGAGAAAAATAAAAGGAAAAATTAATCTTATGTAGAATTTTTTATTATATGAAATTAAAGGAAGGGGTATAAATATGGGGGAAATAATAAAACTGGCCCAGGTGATAGGAGTAGATAGTGAGGCCTGTGTTAACTGCCACCGTTGTATTGCAGTATGCCCAGTAATGGCCAATGACGGCAGCGGGGATAGTGTAGTTATTGACCATGACCAGTGCATTGGCTGCGGGCAATGTATAGAAGCCTGTAAACACGGGGCCAGACTATATAGGGATGATTTTGATGAATTTCTGGGGGATCTTAAGAATGGAACAGAGATGGTTGCCATTGTAGCGCCTGCTGCTGCAGCAAATTTTCCTGATGAGTATTTGAACCTGAACGGCTGGCTTAAAGATATAGGAATAGAGGCAGTGTTTGATGTGTCTTTTGGTGCTGAACTTACCATAAAATCATATATGGAGTATATAAAGAAGTATAATCCGGAGTGTGTAATTGCCCAGCCCTGTCCAGCCATAGTAACATATATAGAAATATATGCTCCGGAATTACTTAAATACCTTATTCCGGTAGATTCACCAATGGTACATACCATGAAAATGATAAGAAAGTTTTATAAAAAATATACGAATCATAAAATTGCAGTTATTTCTCCCTGCCTTGCAAAAAAGAGGGAATTTGAGGAAACAGGATATGGGGATTATAATATAACCTTTAAGAGTTTGAAAGCCTATTTTGATAAAAACAATATCAGACTCAGAGATTACAGACAGGTTGACTTTGATAATCCTCCTGCAGAAAGAGCTGTTCTTTTTTCAAGTCCCGGAGGCCTTATGAGAACGGCCATGAGGGAAAATCCTGATCTGTTTGGATCAACCAGGAAAATAGAAGGTGTTCAACATTTATATAAATATCTGGAAAAGCTGCCAGAGATGATTCATAAGAAATATAATCCTTTATTGATAGATTGTTTGAGTTGTGAAATGGGATGTAACGGTGGTCCGGGCACCTTAAATGTCGGTAAATCCATCGACGAAATTGAGTTCTTCATCGAAAAAAGAAACAGGGAAATGCAAAAGCGCTATGAAAAAGGCCTTCTAAAGAACAACAAAAAAGCTATTAATAAGATTCTGGATGAATATTGGGAAGAAGGCCTGTACCGGAGGCAATACCAGAACTTATCAGCCAATAACCAGATCAAGATACCTGATGAAAGGACCCTGGACTCTATCTTTAAGGAGATGCATAAATTTAAAGAAGAGGATTTTAAAGATTGTAATAGCTGTGGTTATGACAATTGCCGGGAAATGGCCATAGCTATATATAACGGGCTGAATAAAGCAGAGAATTGCCACTGGTACCAGCATGATATTATCGAAGCACAGAGACAGGAGGCAGAAGAGCAGCAGGCTTCTCTGGAGGAAAAGACAAAACTCCTTGAACTTCAAAGACTGGAAATAGAAGAATTTCTGAATCACCTCAATGACTTTATCCAGAATTTCTCTGCTACTCTGGAAGAACTGGAGGCAAGCAATGAAACAGTTGTTGATAAAATCAACCATAATAATAGCGAGATCAGCCAGTCTGCGGAAATAGTAGAAAGAGTTAACATGAATGCAGGTAAAGTTCAGGAAGAAATAATGAAATTTGATGAAATCAGAAATGTTATCAGTGGAATAGTCAATCAGACAAATCTATTGGCCCTTAATGCATCCATTGAGGCTTCCAGACTCGGGGCTGAAGGAATAGGTTTCATGGTAGTCGCAGAGGAAGTGCGGGATCTGGCTGAGACCTCCAAAGTGGAAGTTGATAAAATACAGTATTATACCGAAAACCTGAAGTCAATGATACTGGAAATGGTAGAGGGGATAGAGAGGGTGACAGAACAATTTAATAATATAGATAAGAATTCCAGACACATCATGTTGTCCTCAAATGAAATCAATAATGAGCTAAGTGAAATAAACAAAGAACTGGAACGGGTAAAAATAGAGAGTGAGCGGTTTATTTCCAGCCTGTAATTTTTTTAGCCAGATAAATATAAAAAAAGCCTCAGTATTTGATATCTGAGGCTTTTATTTGAAAGAATTACATTTTTTTATGAGCATTCTGGCAAAAATTCCTTTACAATCAGGAAGAATATTGATAATGTATTAGATAAATAGCTGGAAATTTAATAACTGAAATAAATAAAATATATAATAAAGGAGAGGAAGCAAAAGAATGGTACAGAGCGTGAAAATGTCTGGTGAGCCTTTAGCAAATATACCATGGGAGGATAAGCCTGCCGGCTATAAAGGGGTTGTCTGGCGTTATAGTAAAAACCCCATAATACCCCGTGATCTCTTGCCAGATTCAAACAGTATTTTCAACAGTGCTGTTGTTCCATTTGAAGGCGGTTTTGCCGGTGTATTCAGGGTAGACAAGACAAGCCGGGAAATGAATATCCATTCAGGCAGAAGCAGTGACGGGATCAATTGGGAAATCGAAAAAGAACCCATTAAGTTTATTTATGATGATGAAGAGATCGGAAAATCATGGTATAAATATGATCCAAGGGTAGTGAAAATAGAAGATACTTATTATATTATCTGGTGTAACGGCTATTACGGCCCGACAATAGGACTGGGCTATACAAGGGATTTTGAGAAATTTTATCAACTGGAAAATGCCTTTCTTCCCTTCAATAGAAACGGGGTTCTTTTCCCGAGGAAGATCAATGGGAAATACCTGATGCTGAGCAGGCCCAGTGATAACGGGCATACTCCTTTTGGCGACATATTTTTGAGTGAAAGCCCTGATCTGATCTACTGGGGTAAACACCGTTATGTGATGGGAACCACTGGCGGCTGGCAAAGCACAAAGATCGGCCCGGGTCCTGCACCCATTGAGACCAGTGAAGGCTGGCTCCTTATTTACCACGGGGTTTTGACATCCTGTAATGGTTTTGTATACAGTATTGGGGCAGCACTTCTGGATCTTGATGAGCCATGGAAGGTGAGATACCGCACAAAACCCTATATCCTTTCACCCCAGAGGGATTACGAATGTGTAGGAGATGTACCGAATGTAGTATTCCCCTGTGCCACACTCCATGATCCTGATACAGGCAGGATAGCCATTTATTACGGCGGGGCAGATACTGTTGTGGCTCTTGCCTTCACTCAGATAGATGAACTGGTTGAATTTATAAAAAGCAATTCCCTGTGAGGAAATTAGCAGGCCAGTTTGATTGGATAGAGGTCCATGCGGGATGGAGTGAATTCTTATGGTTGAGAAAAGCTATATAGTAGAACTGGAGAATGTCTGGCGGATATATGAACAGGGCAGGCGCAGGATTGAAGCTTTAAAAGATAACAGATTCAATGGACGCTTTGCTTATGGACTAGGTGATGGTTTGTCCAAGTATACTTTGGTTACTGCCGATACCAAGGACAAAGTTGTCAGAGCTACTCAGTTCTCAGCCCAAGGTAGTCTCTTCATGAGTGCCTGGGACTCTGCCTGTCAGGCAACTTGTGAAACTAATCCATGTCTCAGCCCAAGGTAGTCTCTTCATGAGTGCCTGGGACCCAGTTGGCCCCGACGGATTTAATGATACTTATTCCCGTTATATAGCTGAGCCATTATATGATGCTCCGGCTTTTGAAAGCCCTGCATCCGGTATGTTTGAGTTTGCTACTGTTTATCCAATTGATGTAGAGAGCAATGTAACCAGAGATGAAGAGGGCGAATTGGTTGGCCATGTTGAGGTACCAGCTAATGCTCTTAAGTATGATTCAGCTACTAAAGAATGGGTTGAAGTTGGGCCAGATAAAAAATCATTCTCTAAAGGTGTTTACAGCTTACGTGACAGCAAGTTCCACCATGGTATTCCAGTCAGCATGGTAGACTTCCTTTATGCTGATGCCTTTGCAGAAGATTGGGTTAACGAAGATTATGAAGGCGATCCTTACTACTC
>LFRS01000151.1 GCA_001512435.1 Halothermothrix sp. DTU029
GCTATAGAAATGGATTATAGCAATGGTTTTATTCCTGATTTCAGCAGTGATGGTCAGTTTGAGACTCAGGAGAAATATTTACAATATAAAGTCAATATAACCGGTGATTTGCATGCAAGAAACTATGAATCTTCTGCTCTTGACTTAAGTTGTAGTCGGACTGGCTATAGGGAACTTGATGTGCAGTTTGCTTATTTCTTCCCCGTCGGGAACTATATTGAAGGAAATATAAACATTGACAATAGTGAAGAACTAAATTTAAAAGCAGAACTTACCAATCAGGATAATTTATTATTGACCTTTGAGTTAAATAGCAATACAGAAAAGAAGATCGGTGAAATAAGTAATAAATTGGACACCAAAATTAAGTTTGCAGAGATAGTTATTGATGATAAAACCGGTGAACTGCGAGTGGTTTTCCTGGATGAAACCAGTACATCTTTATTACCATAAAGCAGGTTAGGACTATTAACCTGTATCAGGCAGCCTGTAAGGGCTGCCTGATATTACTTTTACTTGTTTTGAAAAGTTTTATTTTCTAAGTTTGAAGTTAAATTATAGATTTATTATTTTTTATTTTATACATAAATTCATATAATATTTGGATTTATATATTATTATAAGTTATCTAAAAATTTCAGGGGAAGTGGTCTGGATGAAAAGGATTTATGTTTTCATAATTCTTGTCTTTTTTTTATCTAGTTTTCTGCTTTTCTCTGCCCCAGACTTGGAGATTAAAGAGGAAATTTTTATTAATAATCAGGGAATATCGGTCGGAGAGATGATTGAACTATGGCAATATTTGAGAAGTGATAAAAAAGATGACCTCCAGATAGATAGAATTGTTGATCTGCTAATCAATGGGGATATAGAAGGCAATATAGGTATTGGAATTAATGAAGATCTGGAGATAGGTTATTTAAATAAAGAGACATATTCCTTTTCAACTATAGAGGATACGGTGGCCTGTTTTTATGCTGATGATTTCCTGGACGGAGAGTATCAGGTAAGGGCAGATTATGTAAGCCAGGAGATAAATGGACTTTATCTCAAAAAGTATTTTCAAAAAAATGCTGGGCTAAAAATTGGTTTCAAAGGAAAAATACTTAATGGTGTGCACCTGGAAAGACATTACTATGAAGGAATTATTGAGAAAGAAGAGGACAAGAAATTTTTTACCGGGAGAAGGGTAAGCCTGGATAGTGATTTTTATAAAATAACAGATCTATATGAGGTAGATTTTAAGAGTTATGGCTGGGGACTGGATATAAGCTGTCAGTGGCTGTTTAAGGAAAGGGAACAATTGTCCCTGAGTATGGAAAATGTCCATAGTAGGCTGATCTGGGAAGATGTATTTACAGAACAGATGAATTATTATAAAAGCAGCCTGGGTCTTTATAGTGAAAAAACCGGGCAAAGCAGTTCCAGTGGTATTGTTAGTTTTAAGGATTATCAAACAAGGCTTCCAAGAAAATATAAGATTAGTTATTTAAGAGGCAAGTATCATCTTGGCTTAGATTATTATGAAAATGAATATTACCCCTATTTGACTTATCAGTTAAATGATTGTCTTGGTTTAGGTTTTTATAAAGATTTATTTCAGCTTGTTTATAATAGTAGTTGGCTTAATATTGATCTTAAAACAGAGAAACTTGATTTGAATCTGGCTGAAAAAGCTATGGCTAATATCTGTTTTAAAATAAAGTTTAAAGGAATATGGCCATAAAATCTTGTCAAAGCAAGAATACTGTGATATTATATTTTAAAGCTGGATAATGCTGAAATAGTCAGGAGGATGGCAATGAGTAGTGTAAATTTAATTAATATTGGTTTTGGTAATATTGTAGCGGGTAATAGAGTAATAGCAATAGTAAGCCCTGAATCTGCTCCTATTAAAAGGATTATACAGGAAGCCCGGGAGAGAGGGATGCTGATTGATGCTACATATGGACGCAGGACCAGGGCAGTAATTATTACAGATAGTGATCATGTAATTTTATCTGCTATTCAACCGGAGACTGTTTCTCATCGCTTAAATGTTGATGAATAGATTTAGCTATTAGTCGGGGAGGTTAGAATGTGAATAAAGGTAATCTTATTGTACTTTCCGGTCCTTCCGGGGTTGGAAAGGGAACTGTACTAAAAAAATTATTACAGGAATATACAGATATAGAATATTCCATCTCAGCAACCACCAGACCTTCTCGCAAAGGAGAAATAGATGGTAAGGATTATTTTTTCCTTTCTCTTGAGGAATTCTTCCAAAAGGTAGATAACAATCAATTTATAGAGTGGGCCAAGGTTCATGATAATTATTATGGAACACCCAGGGACTATGTTGATAAGACTTTAGGAGAAGGAAAGGATATTATATTAGAGATAGATATTCAGGGAGCCAGGATGGTCAGGGAATCTTATCCAGAGGCAATCTATGTCTTTCTTCTGCCACCTTCTTTTGATGAATTGGAAAAAAGATTGAATAAAAGAGGAACAGAAGATGAAAAAACAAAGGAAATCAGGCTGCGGAATGCCCGGACAGAAATGAAGGAACTGGCTAATTATGATTATCAGATTATAAATGATGATCTTGATGAAACAGTAGAAAAGTTGAAAGCCATAATAATAGCAGAAAAATGTAGAGTAAGAAAATAATTGGATGGGGTGATTATTATGATTACTTATCCTTCATTTGATGAACTAATGAACAAAGCCGATAGTCCATATACTTTGGTTATATTGACTGCCCGAAGAGCAAGGCAATTGAATGCTGGTGTAGAAGAACTGCTGGATGAATACAAGTCCAGGAAACCAGTATCAAAAAGTCTGGAAGAGATTGCAAAAGGCAAAATAAGCTTTCGTAGAAATAATACGAAATCCATAAAATAATAAAAGCAGAGCAGGTTTTATTATCTGCTCTGTTTTTCTATATTTATGCAAAACCCTATTGGGATTATCCTGATGGGGATTAATTTTATTTTCAAAATAAAAGGAAAATTTTAATCTTTTGTATTATAATAGATAGTAGAAAGGAAAATTTGCTAATTTAGGGGGAGACTCATATGATTGAACCAGTAGCATTCAAACTGGGAACCCTGGAGGTTCGCTGGTATGGGGTTATCATAGGAACAGCTATTTTCTTAGGTACCATATTATCAATAAGAGAAGCAAAAAGACGGGGTATTGAAGAAGACTTTATGTTAGATCTTTTTATAAGGGTGATCCCGGCAGCCATCATTGGAGGCAGATTATACTTTGTAATCTTTTCCTGGGATTATTATAAGGATAATTTATTACAGATCCTGGCTTTCCGTTCTGGTGGAATGGCTATTCATGGGGCTATTCTGGGAGGTATAATTGCTGGTTATATTTTTGCCAAAAGAAGGAAGCAGCCTCTCTGGCAATTGTTAGATATTGTTGCACCCTATTTAGTATTGGGACAGGCCATTGGCAGATGGGGTAATTTCTTTAACCAGGAGGCCCATGGTGGTGTAGTTAGTAAAGAGTTTATCAGTATTTTCCCCGCTTTTATAAAGGATCAGATGTATATTGGCGGCCAATATTATCATCCGGCCTTTTTATATGAGTCATTATGGGATTTTTTTGTTTTTCTCTTTTTAATTTATATGAGGAGGAGACCTTCTTTGCTGGAGGGGGATCTTTTTCTTCTCTATATAATCACTTATTCTATAGGCAGATTTTTTATTGAGGGTATCAGGCTAGATAGTTTAATGTTGGGCTCATTTCGGGTAGCCCAACTACTTAGCATTTGCTTTATTCTGGCGGGTATAATTATGTTATATAGGAGGCACAGGAAAAGGGGGAAATGAATCAGGATTCATTAATTGACAATCTTAGCCAGAGTATGCTAAACTAGAATTGTTATGTTCAGGACAAAAGGATAAGGAAATAAACTAATAGTGGATATTTTTACAGATAATAAAGGTGGTGTCATTATATGGGTAGTAGATATCTATTTACTTCAGAATCTGTTACTGAAGGACATCCTGATAA
>LFRS01000089.1 GCA_001512435.1 Halothermothrix sp. DTU029
GATATGGACGGCGTCATCATCGACAGTGAACCTATTCATATCAAACTGGAAAAAGAGTTGCTTATAGAAAGTGGCGGGGACTATTCAAAGGTAAAACATGAGGATTTCATGGGGACTACCGATGCCCATATGTGGGGTACCTTTAAAAAGCAATTTAATATAGAGCTTTCTGTTGAGGAATTAATAAATATCAAGCGGCAAAGATTTATTGATAGTATTGATCAAATACCTTTGGTGGACAATGTACTGGATTTCATGGAATCATTACGTAACAGTGGCTTTAAATTAGGACTGGCTTCCTCCAATAACCAAAAGGCTGTAGAAGCAGTGAAAAATAAGTTTGGTCTGGATAAATATATAGAGGTCTTCATGAATGGAGAGGCTGTCACCAATGGAAAACCTCATCCAGAGATATTCCTTACCACTGCGGAGAAATTGGGGGTAAATCCGGAGGACTGTGTAGTCATTGAAGACTCCAGGAACGGTGTCCTGGCAGCAAAAGCAGCTGGTATGAAGTGTATTGGTTTTAAAAATGCTAACTCCGGAGA
>LFRS01000184.1:0-1710 GCA_001512435.1 Halothermothrix sp. DTU029
CTCAAATTGCAGCTTGATCATGTAGAACTGATAAATAACTGGCCCGAGATAGATTTTTAAAATAATCCAGATTCAAATCATTAATCCCTCCTCATGATAATATATAAGTATTAAAGGAGGGATTATCTTATGCCTGAGTATAAAAATAATGAAAGTGTCATCAATAGCTTTGTAATTTTTAAGGGAGTCCTGCTGGGTATAATCATAATGCTGATTTTTACTGTAATCTTTGCTTTATTTTCCAGTATTCTTTTCAGACTGGAAGAAGCCAAATTAAGCAAAATATTTCTGGGGCAAAATATCATTTTGCTGCTATTAATAGGTTTTTATGTGGCCAGAAATGTAGAAAGGAATGGCTGGCTGAATGGTGCTATTGCAGGGCTGATCTACATGATCATCTTAATCCTGATCGGTACAATCTCTCTTCCTTTATCCATATCAAATATAATATTAATGGCTGTGCTGGCATTAATCCTGGGCAGTATAGGCGGTATATTGGGAATAAATCTATAACTAAAAATAAGAAATGGGCTCCCAAAGAGCCCGATTTTTTTATACACTGGAACAAAAGAAGGGAAGGGTAGAAGCAGTCTGAAGGACTTAATATTTACCTTATTAATCTCCTGGACATCCTGTCCTCGTGTATTTCCTGCGATATTTCCAGCCAGGTTTCTGATAGTTCATCGAGGAATTTAGCTGTTTCTCCTCCGAGGACATTATCAGCACCATCATGGGTTGGATAGGCACTGGATTCTTCAACCATATCTCTTAAGGCCTGTGGATTATCAATAATTGGACAGGGTGCCATGTAATTTTCACTAAAAGGAATCCGTTTCTGGTAGGCTTTAAAGAGTGTATTCTGTAAAAGCTCCTGCAATGATTTATCCTTAACATTATCTACTGCAAAATGGACAAAGGCACAGGGCTCTGCATCACCTCTGGCATTAATATGAAAATATCTCTTACCGCCGGCAATACAACCCTTTGTATATATGCCGTCATTCCAGAAGTCCATTACAAATATAGGCTTTTTACTCCTGATTTCCGGTACCCTTTTGGCTAATTCAGCCCTCTGTTCCGGAGTCAACATAAGATCCAGATCCGGGTTTCTGCCAATCGGTATATAGTGGAAGGACCACATGTAAAGGGCACCTTTTTCAATCATCAAATCAATAAATTCTTCTCCAAAGACTTCATCTATATTATTCCTGGTAGCCGTTACACTGACACCAAATATTATTCCTCTTTCCCTCAATAAATCCATGGCCATCATGATCCTGTCAAAAACACCTTTGCCTCTCCGGCCATCTGTAGTTTCTCTTAACCCTTCCAGACTGATAGCCGGGCTGACATTTCCCACTTCCAGCATCCTGTCTGCAAATTCTTCATCAATGAGGGTACCATTTGTATACATCATAAAGGCAACATCATTATGTTTTTCAAAGATATCAAATAAACGGGGATAAAGGGTTGGTTCCCCGCCGGAAAGGACTATGAAATAT
Organism: Halothermothrix sp. DTU029; assembly: GCA_001512435.1. Taxonomy (GTDB): domain Bacteria; phylum Bacillota; class Halanaerobiia; order Halanaerobiales; family DTU029; genus DTU029. Next base: position 1,503 of record LFRS01000184.1, read on the forward strand.
ATTCCCAGTTCCTTTGCTTCAGATATCAATCTATCAAATGTTTCAAAATCAAGGCTGTCAGTTTTATTATATTTCCCGGCCCAACAGCCCTCACACTTTAAATTACAGGCACTTGTAGGATCTATCAATATAGTCCAGGGTACCGATACACCAAGTTTTTCGGCCATCTCATACTGATAGGGAATTCCATATAAACCGGCATTTATGC
>LFRS01000184.1:1808-2441 GCA_001512435.1 Halothermothrix sp. DTU029
AAGTTTCTCAATATTAGCTACAGGATCTTTCTGTATGTATTTAATCCCCTGCCGGAGTATTTTTTCGCCTGCATATTTCCTGGCCAGATTAAAATTAATGCCCACTAAAATTCACCTCACTTTTGTAATTAATAATAAAAATAAGTCGACAGATTACTTATTAAAGTAAGACCATCTGGAGAGACACCCCCTTTATAAAAAAAACAGGAGAGAAATATTTATGAAAGAAATTTTAGTTTATATTTAAATGAATCTTAATTCAGTATCATAATGAATTTAAATTCACTATACAATATTTAAATAAAAATGTCAAGTTATAACATTATTTAATATTAAAATAAAATCATTATTGTAAAAAAATATGCAGTATTAAAATTATGCAGCAAGGAAAAATATTAAGGAAGTCTATAGAAAGAGGTGATAGATAATTGCAATTAACGAAACGATAGACCTGCTACCTCATCAGCAATGGACTTTAAGAAAAGTGATAGATGAAATGGATGGCCGGGCCATCCTGGCAGATGAAGTAGGTTTAGGAAAGACCATTGCCGCAGGAATGATTTTAAAAGAATATCTGGAAAGAGGACTGGTAAAAAAATTTTTAATACTCGTGCCAGCATCGCTGGGTTTTCA
>LFRS01000184.1:2549-6383 GCA_001512435.1 Halothermothrix sp. DTU029
AATGGTTTAAAGAAGAAATATTGCTTATTATTAACAGCTACCCCTATCCAGAATAATCTTGAGGAATTATATAGTTTAATAAAAATCCTCTACCCTGACCTATATCCTGATGTAGAAAGCTTTAAAAAGAAATATGTAGCAGGAAAACACCTGGTAAAAAACAGGCAGATTCTAAAAAAAGAATTGGAAAAAGTTATGATTAGAAATTCTCATGCAGATACCAGTCTTGAATTTCCGGCAAGGATTATTCATAATATACCGGTAAGATTAACAGAAAAAGAGCAAAGATTATATGAGCTGGTTACAGGTTTTGTTAAAAAGGAATATTGGAGGAGACGGGCTGGCAGGATCAGTATTCTGAACCTGATAACCTACCAGAGGGAAATCTGTAGTAGTTCCTTTGCTTTATTAAAAGCACTCTCAAGTGGAAAAGAGTATTTTCCCGTTTTTGAGGAGATACTGGCATTGGCAAAGGAAATCAAGATTAATGCGAAAATGAAAAAAGTATTGGAAATATTAAAAAACCTGGATGGGCAAACAATTATTTTTACCGAATACCGGGCAACCCAGATCTATATTGCCCGATTTCTGGAAAAACAGGGCTATAAAGTTATTCTCTTTAATGGTGGTTTAACAAATAGTGGGAAAGAATATATTAAATATATTTTTCAAAAACAGAAGGATATCCTAATCAGTACAGAAGCAGGTAGCCAGGGCTTAAATCTGCAATTTTGTAATAATCTTATTAATTATGATTTGCCCTGGAATCCAATGAAAATAGAACAGAGAATTGGAAGGATACACAGGCTGGGGCAGACCAGTAATGTTAATATCTATAACCTCTTTACCCTTGATACTATTGAAGAAAAAATCCTGAAATTATTATATGATAAAATAAATCTCTTTAAATCTGTCATGGGAGGTATGGAGAAGATATTAATGGATGGTGAAAGGATGCATAATCTGGAGAAGGATATTTTGAGTATTTTGGTAGAAGCCAATAATGAAGATGAACTAGAGGAAAGGTTTGCCGAGCTGGGTAATAGTTTGCAGGGAGTAAGGGATTATGAAAAAAATCTATGTTAGATATTTCTAGAAATAAAAAAGCTATCTCCAGAAGAGATAGCTTTTAGACTGGTGGGCCCACCAGGACTCGAACCTGGGACCAACCGGTTATGAGCCGGTTGCTCTGACCAACTGAGCTATGGGCCCTTATAGTGACGCATAAACAATTATAATATAAAAAATAATTTTAGTCAAATTAATTTAAATGGGAGTATTTTAAAGAAATACAGGCAAAAAACCCAGTATTAGATTATTATTTTAGAATATTACGGGATATTACAAGAAAAACAACTTGACCAGAAAGGAAGTATTTTATATAATTTATCATGTCTCATGGCTTATATGCAGGGGTGTAGCTCAACTGGTAGAGTAGCGGACTCCAAATCCGTTGGCTGCGGGTTCAAGTCCTGCCACCCCTGCCAAATATGCTAACGTAGCTCAATTGGTAGAGCAGCTGACTTGTAATCAGCAGGTTACCGGTTCAAGTCCGGTCGTTAGCTCCATATTGTAAGAAATAATTGAAACCATCTCCTTACAGGGATGGTTTTTTTTATTCTAATATTTTATTGCAAATTGTAATATACTATTTCTAAAGAATATGATGGGGGAATAGTATGAGACTAAAAACACACCAGAAGCAATCACAAATAAGTGTCCAGGAGGCTCATAGAATCTGGGCAAAAGCCCAATCCAGATATTTGATGATCAACAATTTGCAGTTTTTATCAAGCTTTGTTCATGATAAGGATTTTAAGTATATAATCAATAAATTAAAAGACTCCTATATTGAGCAGGCAAACCTGGTGGAAAAAGAATTAAAGAGGTTTTCAATTAAAAGCCCGGAACCAAATAAAACGGATGTAGTATCTACAGGGATTACAGAAATAGCCAGTGATAAACAAATCGCCAGGCTTATCCATAATTTAATGAAATTGTTGTTAAGCAAATGTATGAAAATAATCAAAGAGATAGTTTATAATGACAATCTGCGGGAAATATTTATCAGTATTACCAAAGATGAAGTAATGAAATTATATAATTATGTAAAATATCTGAAGCTGAAAGGCTGGATTGAAGATCCACCACTATATCCTAATGTAAAGGGAAAGGAAATAATAGCAGCCAATGAAATCTGGGAATTATGGGATCATTTGTATTATCGGTATCTGCATATTCAGTTAACCAAGATCTATAATAGCTATGTAAGTGACCCGGAGTTTAGCTTGATTTTGACTACAGGAATAACTATTCTGGAGAAACAGAGCAAGGAATTGGAAAAACTCTTAATCAACTATGGGGTAAATTTACCTGATAAACATCCTAAAAATATACCTACTCCTGAATCAAAAGAGAATTTTAATGATAAGTTTATTTTTAATATTATTTTGGATTCCATGATGAATGCCAATACTACTCATGGTTTTGCCTTAATGGAGTTGGTCATAAATGAGAAATTGATGGATTTATTCAAAGAACTTTTGTTTAATGAAATATATTTTATTGATAAATTAATCAGGTATGGTAAGGTTAAAGGATGGATTGCTAAGGTACCCGTTTATAGGGTCAGGAGTTAAAAGGAATTTGACTTTAGTATAATTTCATTATATAATAAAACTTGCTTTGCAGGGGTGTAGCTCAAGTGGTAGAGTAGCGGACTCCAAATCCGTTGGCTGCGGGTTCAAGTCCTGCCACCCCTGCCATTTTTTTATATATTATTCCTCATTAGACATATAGCTGCCCCAATGGCAGTGGAATATTCTGCATACTCAGGAAACTCAAAATTCCCCTCAAAAAGCCTGGCTTTAATCAAGCTCTTTAAAATCCTTTGTCCATAGGGAATATTGGCCAACTGGCCTGTGAAGATTATATTTTTATCTCCCTCCATCCTGGCTGCAAAAATTGAAAGCATACCTATAGTCTGAAAAACCATATTAAAAATCCCGGCTGCTAGGTCTTCTTTAGTTGCATCATCACTGCTCTTGCCAAAATTGGACACAGTTATCCATTTCAGCAGACTCCCAATTTCCTCCTGGGAAATATCTGCTAAGCGCAAATCTACTTTTCCCAGATCACCTTTTTCTGTCATTTCTAATATTTTATTAAAATCAAGGGTATGGAGGATTTCTTTACTTAAACCCATAAGGGTTCCTCCACCAACTCCTGTTCCGCCAAGATGTTTTACTTTGCCATTTTCAACCCTGACAAAGGCTGTACCTGTCCCCATACTGACGACTATTGCCTTATCTGCCTGTACCAGATAGGTACCACCTAAACCGATAGAAGTGAATTCATTTATCTTGACAGTTTCTATACCAAAGAGATTCATATCTATGAAGCTGGAACCAACACCGGTTATAGCAATTTTTTTGATTTTATCTAAAGGTAAATTATGTTTATTGATAAATTTCCCCAGGGCCCCAGAGGCAGAAGCCAGGGGATCACTGGCCTTAACACTTAAGACATCCAATAAAGTATTATCTACAAAGCCTGCTAAATCTGTAGTAGTACCACCAATGTCTATACCCAGAATCACTATCATCACATCCTTTTATAAATTTAGATAGAACTCATAATAAAATTCTATTAAAAGTATTTTTTTCCTGCTTTATTCTTGACAAATTAGGCTTTTTATATTAACATTATATAAAAATAAATATCTATGTAAACAAGGAAGGACCCCAGTAACTCCACTAGCTAAATGCAAGAGTGGGGCGAATTACAGTCTGGAGTTTCAATGTGAGAGCATTGCGGATTCAACCGATATATTGA
>LFRS01000132.1:0-257 GCA_001512435.1 Halothermothrix sp. DTU029
GTAGCACCATCTACCTCATCCTCAGTATAGGCTTCCACTAAAAAGGCCAGCAGGAGTCTGTCAACACCCACTGATGGTTCTACTACATAGGGGACAATATGCTCACCACTCTCATTATCAAAATAGGTCATTTTCTTGCCTGAATGTTTCATATGAGTGCTCAGGTCAAAATCTGTCCTATTGGCTATACCCCACAGTTCTTCCCAGCCAAAGGGGAATTTATAGATAATATCAGTGGTTGCTTTGGAATAATGGGC
>LFRS01000132.1:474-644 GCA_001512435.1 Halothermothrix sp. DTU029
GTTTTTCCTTCTACATCTAATCCAAGAGCATCTTCGATAAGATGATCTGCCCTGAAACGGGACTTACAGGTCTTACAGTCAATTAAGGCATCATTAAAACTATCCAGGTGGCCGGAAGCTTTCCAGGTATCTGGATGCATGATAATAGCAGAATCCAGGCCCACCACATT
>LFRS01000134.1:0-932 GCA_001512435.1 Halothermothrix sp. DTU029
ACTCAGTTAAAAAGTGAAGGAGTAGAATTCTCTAAACACGCCAGAAACAGATTGGTTTCCAGGGGAATCAAGGTCAGTGAAAATGATCTGAATAAACTGGAAGAGGGGATAATGAAGGCGGCCAGTAAAGGAGCAAGGGAGTCCCTGATTATGGTTAATCAGGTGGCTTATCTGGTCAGTGTGGAGAACAGGACAGTTATTACTGCCATTGACCAGGAAAGCATAAAGGAGAACGTCTTTACCAATATTGATAGTGCTGTTTTTATGTAAAAAGTAAAACAAAAACACTGGAAAGGGCTGGACCTATTCAGGAGGCCTGAAAACACTAAACGACTGCGGTGTTTTGCCAGTGTAATCTTGAAGGAGGTCAGATATAAAATGATGCGTTCTATGTATGCCGGTGTTTCTGGCCTGAAAGCACATCAGACCAGAATGGATGTTATCGGTAACAATATAGCCAATGTTAATACAGCTGGTTTTAAAGCCAGCAGGGTAACCTTTAAAGAGATGTTAAGCCAGACCCTGTCCGGGGCAAAGGCCCCCCAGGATAACCGGGGTGGTATGAACCCACAGCAGGTCGGGCTGGGGGTAAGCCTGGGCAGTATAGATACAAATCATGTTCAGGGTAACTTGCAATCTACAGGATTGGGTACTGACCTGGCTATCCAGGGTAATGGTTATTTTATAGTCAATAACGGCACTCAGAACTTTTATACCAGAGCAGGGGCCCTGACCCTTGACGAAAACGGAAATTTGGTCAATGCTTCCAATGGTTATATCATGCAGGGCTGGATGGCCACAAACGGGATTATCAATACCAATAGTCCCCTGACAGGTATCAGGATTCCCATCGGTGATACAATGGCACCACAGGCCAGTACAGAGGCTGTTTTTGCAGGAAATCTCAATTCAGCAGATCCGGTAGAATGGAC
>LFRS01000134.1:979-1223 GCA_001512435.1 Halothermothrix sp. DTU029
CTTTAAGCTAACCAGTGAAAATCAATGGGACTGGACCGCCACTATTGATGGTGCCACATTAGTTGACAGCAACGACGACTCAGGTGTTAGCAACGACGAATCAGGTGGTAGCAACAACGACTCAGGTGTTAGCAACAAAATAACTGGAACCATTATATTTGGCGGTGATGGGAAAGTAGTTGCAGTTACCGGCGATACATTTGATATAGATTTCAATAATGGTACTGATCAAATTGCCGGTTTT
>LFRS01000114.1 GCA_001512435.1 Halothermothrix sp. DTU029
ACTCAGTTAAAAAGTGAAGGAGTAGAATTCTCTAAACACGCCAGAAACAGATTGGTTTCCAGAGGTATAGAGGTCAGTGAAAGTGATCTGAATAAACTGGAAGAGGGGATAATGAAGGCGGCCAGTAAAGGAGCAAGGGAGTCCCTGATTATGGTTAATCAGGTGGCTTATCTGGTCAGTGTGGAGAACAGGACAGTTATTACTGCCATTGACCAGGAAAGCATAAAGGAGAACGTCTTTACCAATATTGATAGTGCTGTTTTTATGTAAAAAGAAAAAATAAAAACACTGGAAAGGGCTGGACCTATTCAGGAGGCCCGAAAACACCAAACGACAGCGGTGTTTTGCCAGTGTAATCTTGAAGGAGGTCAGATATAAAATGATGCGTTCCATGTATGCCGGTGTTTCCGGTCTGAAAACCCATCAGACCAGAATGGATGTTATCGGTAATAATATAGCCAATGTTAATACAGCTGGTTTTAAAGCCAGCAGGGTAACCTTTAAAGAGATGTTAAGCCAGACTCTGTCTGGAGCCAAGGCCCCCCAGGATAACCGGGGTGGTATGAACCCACAGCAGGTCGGGCTGGGGGTAAGCCTGGGCAGTATAGATACAAATCATGTTCAGGGTAACTTGCAATCTACAGGATTGGGTACTGACCTGGCTATCCAGGGTAATGGTTATTTTATAGTCAATAACGGCACTCAGAACTTTTATACCAGAGCAGGGGCCCTGACCCTGGATGAGAATGGCAACCTGGTCAATGCTTCCAATGGTTATATTATGCAGGGCTGGCTGGCCAACAACGGGATTATTAATACCAATAGTCCCCTGACAGGTATCAGGATACCTATCGGTGATACAATGGCACCGCAGGCCAGTACAGAGGCAGTATTTGCAGGAAACCTCAATTCTGCTGATCCTCTGCCCTGGACAGCCACAATGGATATTTATGATTCCCAGGGAGAAAAACATACCCTTACCCTGAATTTTACTCATACTGGTAACGATAATGAATGGACATGGACCGCCACTATTGATGGTGCCACATTAGGTGGCAGCAACGACGACTCAGGTGTTAGCAACGACGACCCAGGTGTTAGCAACGACGAATCAGGTGGTAGCAACAACGACTCAGGTGTTAGCAACAAAATAACTGGAACCATTATATTTGGCGGTGATGGGAAAGTAGTTGCAGTTACCGGCAATACATTTGATATCAATTTCAATAATGGTACTGAAAAGATTACTGGTTTTAACCTGGATCTGTCTGCAGTTACCCAGATGGCAGGGGATAATACCCTGGATGGCCTGTATGCTGATGG
>LFRS01000068.1 GCA_001512435.1 Halothermothrix sp. DTU029
TGCGGTAAAGAATGAAATAATATTATTCCCTGGCTCAATGGTAAACCTTAACCAGGCTCAGGAATGATATTTTTGGCCATAGGATGTGGTATAATGAGAATCCCTCAATTGGAGATAAGTTTTTCTATGGGTCAAATTGCTGTAGAGCGGCAAAAGGGCTCCATGGAGATCGAGCAGAATATACCAGCAGTTGAGTTGGAATATACCGGTGGCAGTAGGCCCTATCAATGGTTTCCTGATATGGAAATAAGCAGTCCTCCAGCGAAACTAAGTATTGATTACAGCAAGCCCCTGGAGGAACTTGGTTTTTACAGGATTCAGTCTTTAATCAATTACCTGCAGAATAAAGGCAGGGAAAAGGTTCTTGAAGGAATAGAGGAAATGTCCCGGGATGGGGATTTCCTTGGGAAATTGGAACTTGGCGGGAATAGAATAGCCCAATTAAGCAAAAATAAGATGAGGGAAGAGATTCCGGAGGTGAATGTAGCTCTATTGCCGAAAAATAAGCCGGAAATTGATGTAGAAGTGAATCCTGTCAGAGTAAAAATCAAGGAGATTGATATAAAGGTAGAGAATAACTTTGCTTTTCCCAAAGCGAAGATAAAACCGGATGAGATAAGGATATATCTGGCCCGTAAAGGTGAAATCGATATAAAGCTGGTGGAGCACCAGATTGACATTAAAATATAGTTTTCAGGGGTTGAGTAAATGATTATTGAGACAGCTAATTTCGGGAAAATAGAGGTTCCGGAGAGTAAGATTATAGATTTTACTGAACCAATCCTGGGTTTTGAAGATTATCAGAAATACACTATTATCAGAGGCCTGGAAGATGAACCCTTTTACTGGTTACAGTCTCTTGATGAGGGAGACCTGGCCTTTATAATGATTAATCCTTTTCAGATATTTGAGGATTACAGTTTTAATCTACCGACAAAGGCTAAGGATAAACTGGCTGTAAAGGAAGACTCTGTGTTACTGATAAATACTATCGTAGTTATTGACCAGGATACAGGGGATATTAGAACAAATCTGAAAGCACCTATTATTATCAATGGTGACAACAACAAAGGAGCCCAGGTGGTACTGGAAGAAGATTACCCCACCCGTTTTTATCTCTTTAAAGGAGAAATGGTAGTAGAGGAAAAGGTCAGGGAATAGCCATGCTGATACTGACCAGGAAAAAAAATGAGAGTATCATTATTGATGAGCAAATTAAGGTTACAATACTGGAACTGGATAATAATCGGGTGCAAGTAGGGATAGAGGCTCCCCGGGATATCAGTATACATAGGGAAGAAGTTTATCTGGAGATACAGGAAGAGAACCGGAAGGCTGCCTTAGCCAGGGTAGATCTTTCCTTATTGAAAGAGAGTCTGTCTAAAGGTATTGAGGAGAAAGAGAAAAAATCCCAAAGTAAAGGAGGTTGAGAGTTATGGCAATTAGTATAAGTGGTTTTAACGGGCTTGATACCGATACCCTTGTTAGGCAGTTAATGTATTTAGAAGAAGCCCCTTTAAGACGCCTGGAACAAAGCAAACAAGATATCCAGACCAGAATTAAGGCCTGGCAGGATTTGAATAGTGCCCTGGATACCTTTAAAAACCGGGCCCAGGATTTAAGCGATATCTTCGATAAAATGGCTCCTACGGTAGATAATGATGAGGTGTTGACAGTAAGTGCCACTAATCTGGCATTGGCAGGGCAATATGAGATTACAGTGGAACAGCTGTTTCAGGCTCATACAGTAGCCTCCAGTGCCAGGATTGATGCAGAAGAAATTAGCGGGCAGTTTAAGATTGCCATCAATGGCTTTGAAGTAGAAATAGATGTTAAGGATGCCAATATATATGAGATTGCAGAAATGATTAATAAAGCTGTGGCAGAAGATGGTGATAAAGAGATTCAACTTGCCAAAGCTTCTGTTGTTGATAATAAGTTGGTAATCCAGGCCGCTGAAGATGTAATTGATATTGCAAAAGATAATACCCTTTCTTTTGTAAATATCGAAGGCGATGTATTAAGTGCATTAAAACTGGATGAACCAGATGTATTACACAACC
>LFRS01000016.1:0-224 GCA_001512435.1 Halothermothrix sp. DTU029
TCCCCACTGATAGCATCCACTGGACAAACCCTGGTACAGAGGGTACAGCCGATACAGACACTCTGGTCAATAACATAGGCAGACTTCATACCCTCACAGACATTGGCTGGACAGCGTTTATCCATGATATGGGCTTCATACTCGGCCCGGAAATACTTTAAGGTACTTAATACTGGATTTGGAGCAGAACCACCCAGCTGGCAGAGAGAGGTTTCCTTGATATG
>LFRS01000016.1:363-12723 GCA_001512435.1 Halothermothrix sp. DTU029
CCAACTTCTGTCAGGGACTCATAATCTATAGGCAGGTCCAGCAAATCTGCCGGGATACAGCCACCAGATGGGCCACCGGTCTGAACAGCTTTCAGGTCTTTACCATCCCGTAAGCCGCCACCGATATCATAGATAATTTCCCTTAAGGTAATACCCATGGGTACCTCTACCAGCCCGGTATTATTGATCTTACCGGTTAAGGCAAAAACCTTGGTACCCTTACTCTTTTCTGTTCCAATAGCACTATAGGCTGCTGCTCCCTGGCTAATAATATAGGGAACATTGGCAAAGGTTTCTACGTTATTGATATTGGTTGGTTTGCCCCAGAGGCCGGAAACTGATGGGAAAGGTGGTTTAGGCCTGGGCATACCCCTCTTACCTTCAATGGAAGCCATTAAGGCTGTTTCTTCACCACAGACGAAGGCACCGGCACCCTTTTTGATATTCAGGGTAAAGTTAAAACCACTACCCAGGATATTTTCTCCCAGGAGGCCTAATTCTGCAGCCTGTTCCAGGGCAACCTCCAGGCGGTGGATTGCCAGTGGATACTCTGCCCTTACATAGATATAACCTTCATCAGCACCGATGGCATAGGCAGCAATAACCATACCCTCGATAATCTTATGGGGGTCTCCTTCCAGTAAACTCCGGTCCATAAATGCTCCCGGGTCACCCTCGTCAGCATTACAGATCAGATACTTTTTGTCACTTTCTTCTCTCCTGGTCAATTCCCACTTCAAACCTGTGGGGAAACCAGCACCACCACGGCCCCGAAGGCCGGCATTCTTAACCTCTGCGATAACCTCATCAGGGGTCATCTCGGTTAAGGCCTTACCAAGGGCTTCATAACCCCCTACAGCAATATATTCATTAATACTCTCTGGATTGATTCTTCCACAATTGGCCAGAGCAATTCTTTTTTGCTTTTTATAAAAATCGATATCATTATAGGAAGGGATACTTTCTTCAGTCAGTGGTTCTTTATAGAGTAATCTCTCTACAATTCTTCCCTTCAGCAGGTGTTCTTCCACGATATCATTGATATCATCTTCAGTAACCTGACAATAGAAAACTCCTTCTGGATAAACGATTACAATTGGCCCTTTTTCACAGAAACCATGACAACCAGTGTCAACTACCTTTATTTCCTTCTGCAGACCCCGTTCTTCCAGTTCTGCAGTAAGTTTTTCTTTTAATTTACCAGCACCGGAGGAAACACAGCCTGTTCCGGTACAAATCAGAACATGAGAACGATAAATAATTGTATCCATGACTATTCTCCTCCCTCTTCCAGACGTGCTACTACTAAGTCCTCTACTATATTGCCATTAATAAGGTGTTCAACTATGATTCTTGATACATCTTCTTTCTTCACATTACCATAGGTAATCCTGTCTTTCCCCGGTAACTGTACATCCAGCAGAGGCTCCTTTTCACACATACCTATACAACCTGTCTGGCTGACAATCACATCCAGGCCTCTTGTTTTTACTTCCTGCAGGACAGCCTGCAATATCTCACGGGCACCGGCAGCAATACCACAGGTTCCCATACCAATCACTATTCTTGCTTTTCCAGCACTATTTCTGGCTAACATATCTTTCTGAAGACTTTCCCTTAATTGTTTCAGTTCTTCCAGTGATTTCATTTAACCTTCACCTCCATATAGGTCTTCCAATCCTTTCTTGATGAATTCCCCCAGCCAGCCCAGGACTGCCTGCTGATTTATCTCAATTCCCTCTAATTCCTCCTTAATCACCCTGGTATCCAGGAAAAATTCCCTGTCCCGATATAAATGCTGATAAGTAAAGTCAAGGTCCGGATTGAGGGCAATCAGTGTCAAGAGAGTACCCTTGATATCTCCCATTGGGGGCCTGTCAATATGGCTATGAGCAAAAAAAGCTGTTACTTCTGTCCCTGCACCAATTTGGGACTTGATCTCCAGGCCTCCCCCAGACCTCCTGGCTGTCTGTCTAAAAAGTGACAAACCAAGGCCTACTTCCCTGGTCGTTCTAGTCGTATAAAAAGGATCAGTAATATGCAATAATTGCTCTTCCGGAATACCCCTACCATTGTCCCTGATCTTGATTGTTAAGAGATCCCCTTCCAGGTTTTCATTAATATAAATATTAATCAGACTGGCAGTAGCAGAAATAGAATTCTGTACTATATCCAGGATGTGTAGAGATAATTCCCGCATAAGCTCACCATGTATTAGAAATAATAATTAAAAAACCTAACTAACCTTTGTTTCTTTCTGCTCTCTGTATTTGTCCAGAATTGCAGGTATCTTATCTGGAGTCAAACGTCCATGTGTATCTTCATTTATCATGATAACTGGAGCCAGTCCACAGGCACCAATACAGGCCACTGTCTCCAGGGTAAAACTCAAGTCTTCAGTAGTGCCACCCCTGCTAACACCCAGTTCATTTTCCAGAGCCTGCAGTACATCTGCAGCACCGCGAACATGACAGGCAGTTCCAGTACATACTTTAATAACATTTTTGCCTCTAGGTTTGAGATGAAACTGGGTATAGAAAGTAACTACACCATATACTTGAGTGACAGATAAACCCAGATAATTGGCAATCTCCCTTAATACATCCTTAGGTAAGTAACCATATGCCTCCTGGGCTTCCTGTAAGATAGGAATAAGATAGCGTTCCTCTCCCGGATATTTCTCCAGGATCTTCTTCAGTGGGGCAAGGTATTCTTCCATATTTTCCTTACCATGACCACAGACACAAGCCATTTTGTCCAACCCCTTTCCCATATTATAACTTTGTTACTTTTTTAACATATTTAGGCATAAAAATAAAGCAAATTTTTCCAGGGCTTGTTATATTTTTCACATTCCCTGTCTAACTTCATTATACTTTTGTCCCCAGGCTTTGTCAATAGCCGGGGAAGAATATAGAATAGAGAGAATCTTCTCTACTTTTGCCTGGTAATTTATGGTTTGAAACTCCCAGTGAAAGCCATCATTATTATTAAATCTTTACCATTAAATCTTTATTATTAAACCCTTACTATTAAAGGGAAAGATATTCTGCCAGTATCTGCAGGAGGTCTTCTGTCAGGGGAAAACCCTTCTCCTCCTGGCCACAATTACCTATATCAGAGAGGTAATGACTATCAGAGCCTGTAAGATAAGGATAGTTCTTCAGGTAGGGATATTCCTGCCGGATTTCTTCCACTTTTGCATGCCTGGAAATCTCTACAATACTGATCTCTGCCTCTGGTGGTATAAAACCCAGCTGCCTGATAATGCCATTGGCCGGCCTGTCAACATGGGCCGGTATGATCATTCCCCCCAGCTTTACAACCCCTTCTACAACCTCATTAAAAGAAAGCCTGCTGGCAACAGCCAGAAGCCTTTCCTCCTTAGCAATATATTCATCCTGGTCATCAGTATAAAGCTGATAGCCAAAGAATTCCTCGTCATTTTTCAGATCAGGCAGGTTTTCCGCCACTAGCTTATCCCACTCCAGGAGGGCCTCCAGAACAGGAAAAAGACATAAGAGATGGACTTCCTCCCTGGTCTCTATCTCCATAGCCGGGATAATTTGCAACCCGCTCCCCCGGGCTATTTTCATGGCTACCTCTACATTCCCCCCTGTATTATGATCAGTAATGGCAATACAATCCAGGCCTGCCTGCAAGGCTGCCCTGATTATATTGGCAGGTGTCATGAGGAGATCAGCACAGGGTGACAGGCAAGTATGGATATGTAGATCAAGCCTGAAGTTTTTTTTGCCCCTCATTATTCTCCCCCATCCAGTCTAGATACCCAGCTCAATCAACTGGCAGATTAATTTATAGGCAGTCAGGGGTGTCCTTAAAATATTTATATTTCTTTCCCGGGCCCTTTTGATGGCCTCTTCTTCTATGGCAAAATCCTCTACAATTATCACACCAGCTACTCCGGTTAAACTGGCTACTGCCACTACATTCTGATGTCCCTGGATGGTAATCCAGAGGTTCTTTTCTTCTGCCCTGGCCATGACATTGCTGAGCAAATCCCCTACATAAACCCCGGAAATCTCTTCTTCCATTGGCCCGGCAACTACTACCTCCAACCCTAAGGCCTCAACAAGTTCCTTAATATTCATCTCCGAAATCACCTGTCCTTTTTATCCTTTTTCATAACAGGCGGCAACTCATGAGCCAGAGCCGACATCCTATCAGCTAATTCCCCCACCTGTTTCCGCAATAAGAAGATACAATCACTTCTACTGGCCAGGCCATTGACAATATCCTCTGCCAGTGTCTTACAATCCGGAGCACCACAGGCGGCACAATCCAGGCCAGGCAAGACCTCTATCTCCTTTTCCAGTTGGATAAATTTCTCCATGGCCTTTTCCAGATTGCTATCCAGTTGTCCGATCTTCAGTTCCTCAAATTTTTTGGGCAGTTCAAAATTGTATTGACTGTAATCCTGGTCTACTGGTTTCCTGCCCTTTAGCTCCAGACGCCGCAGATTATATCTGGCCTGATAAGGATTTATAACATTAAAGACCCCGCCTACACAGCCATAATTACAGGCTGTTAGCTCGAAGTATTTTATTCCCTTTATATTATTCCGGGAAATCTCGTCCAATAAGGCTTTTACCCGGTGAATCCCAGAGACAGAAAGGCTTTTCCCCTGCACTGTCTCCGGCATTGCTTTCAACTCGCCACCACTCTGGCCCCAGCCCATGCCGCGGTAGGGCAGGACCCCTTCCTCCCCTTCTTCCGGCCGGGCCTCTTCCCCTCCAGAAGCCTCCTGGCCTGAACCGGCTTCCTTCCTTACCTCCAGGATAGCCTGGTAAGCCAGAGAAACAGAAATAGCTCTATCAACATGGCTCTTTTCCAGTCCCAGGGGATTGGAGATATTGGTATATTTAGCCGGACAGGGAGTCAGGAAGAAAATCCCTATCTCCTCCGGGGCAATCCCCCTGGCCAGGGCATCCTGGCGGGCCTTTTCAGCCATCAGATCAACCGGTGGCTTAAAGGGTATTAAATGGTCTGTCAGCTCAGGATACAAGAGCCTGACCAGCCTGACCACCACGGGACAGGATGAAGAGATAAAAATACCGGGATATTGGTCCAGGAATTCTGCTGTCTTATAACTCAAGGCCTCAGCAGCCAGGGAAACATCCACTACCTCTTTAAAGCCCAGTTTAGTCAGGCAAGCCTTGATCTCCTCCGGTCCCAGCTTGCGGAATTGACTATAAAAACTTGGTGGTATTAATACTATGGGATAGGCAAAGTCCTCCAGATCCTCAAAGGAATCTGTCATGGAATATTTGGCATGATAGGCACAGGTGCGGATACACTCGGCACAATCAATACACAAATCCCCCTTAATCGTTGCCTTCCCATGGTGTACCCTGATTGCCCTGGTGGGGCAATTTTTTACACAATTAGTACAACCAGCACATAGTTCTTCTTTTAACAAGACAGAGTGCTTTTTCATCATTTTCACTCCTCATGGACAGCCCCCTGGGACCTGTCCTTCCCCCTCGCAAATTATAAATAAACAGTGGCAACAATCTTTGTTTCCTGGCCTGGCCCGGTCTCTATTTCCAGCTCATCAGAATAATGCTTGATATTGTTTAAACCCATACCGGCACCAAAACCCATATCCCGTACCTCATCATCAGCAGTAGAATAACCTGGCTGAAAGGCCTTTTCCAGGTCCTCAATACCTGGCCCCGTATCTGCAGCCACTACCCGGATCTTCTCTGATGAAATATAAACCTGGATTTCTCCACCATGGGAATGAATAATGATATTCATCTCCAATTCATATGTAACTATGGTCACCCGCCGGTTTTTATCAGACTGGATACCCAGTTTCCGTAAGAGTTCTTTTAAATTGCTGGAGGTCTCCCCACCCCGGGCAAAATCACCTTTTGCTATCTTATTCTGTAAAATCAGTTTTTCCTGCAAGTGTATCCCCTCCAGCAGCTCATATGCGGCGAATTTTCTCTGAACTTAAGCCTCCCTGGTACAGAAGCCCACAACACTCAAACATCGGTTTTGGTGATAGATAAAGATTAATTCCTTTTTCCCTGGCCAGCTCTATAGTCTCCTCCTGGGGCCTTTTCCCCCTGACAAAGATGATAAACTTAATATCAGTCATCTCTGCCGTCCGGACAACCTGGGGATTGGTTAAACCGGTCAAAAGCAGGGTTTTCTCCTGGGAAAAAGCCAGGACATCGCTCATTAAATCACAACCACAGGCAGTCTCCACCTCAAAATCCAGATCATCTATAACTACCAGTGGTTCCAGCTGGAGTAAAGGAATTATATCAGCAAGCTTCATTATACTCTCTCCTTCATTCATACATCTAAACAATAGTATACTTGATCTGGAAAAAGGGGTCAAGGAAAGATTTAGCCCTCTTCCTGGCGGTAAACAAGATAGGAATAGACCATACTGGCTAGTGAAGTAACAAGAGCACAGATCATAATCAGCCAAAAACGGATTATTTCACTGACAAAGATGCTCAGGAAGATAATAATCCCGGAAATAACAAAGAGTTTGCCGGCAAAACGGTGGGTTTTCTTCCAGACCTTTTCACTGGCCAGAGTCCAGGGAACCCTTACCCCCACAAAGTAATTGTGTTTTACCTTGGGCAGATAATTACCCATGACAATAAATAATAAAGCGGCTCCGACAACCACTATCCTGCTGATATCCAGCTCATAGCCCAGTGCAAAAGCCAGAACCAGGAAATGGAGGACAGCAAAAAATACAACAGTAATAGCCTTGATAGCCCGGTAACTGCGGGAGAATTTAGGGTAATTCTCTTTCCTGGGGTCCAGTAAGGGCATGAAGGTAAAGGTTAATAAGACCAGGAGGTTGGTAAAGGGCAGCATAAAAACACCCCAGAAACGGCTGGCATAATCATCCACTTCCCCTTCTATATTCCAGTGAATGGGTATCTGGTCTGGCAGCCTGGAATAAAGGGCAATACCACTCAAAAACATGACCAGAATCAATAAAAACAGGTACCAGTCTTTTTTCATTTCTTGTTTATAATCATAATTCTTATTCATCAAAAACCTCCTCCTCATTATTATTCAAAAAACCCATTAACCAAACCATAACCTCCTGCAGGACTGAAGTGTTCAGGGTATAATAAATATACTGGCCCTGCCGCTCCCTGTCCACCAGGTCTGCCTGGTAAAGGAGATTCAGATGGTGGGTAATACTTGGCTTGCTAATCTCAAAGCGTTCTGCTATCTCCCCTGCAGTCAGGTCACCCTCTTTAAGTATTTCCAATATCTTACGCCTGGTTTTGTCAGAAAGTGCCTTAAACTGAATATTTAACTGACGCAGTCTCATTACCCCCTTTAATTATAAAAATTTAAAAACTAAAAAGCAATTAATATCTGGCAATAGAATTCAAGATATATTTAGTTAATTGTCTAATTATAGTATAGATAAATTCCCCTAAATCTGTCAAGAAAATATTTTATATCCTGAATTCTTCTCCCGGACTGGCACTGAGGCCAAATTCATACCTGATCCTATTGACTATCCTCCTGGCAGCTTTACCATCACCATAGGGGTTTACTGCATTGGCCATCAGGGCATATTTCTCCTGGTCCCTAATCAGCTCTGTGGCAGCCTGATAAATGGCCTCAGGATCAGTTCCAACCAGGCGTACTGTACCGGCAGCTATAGCCTCCGGCCTTTCTGTTGTATTCCTCAGCACCAGTACAGGCTTACCCAGGCCCGGGGCCTCTTCCTGAATTCCGCCGGAATCTGTCAGGACTAAATAAGACCTGGCCATGAGATTAACAAAGGGTTCATAATCCAGGGGTTCTATCAAATGCACCCTGTCCATGTCTCCCAATACAGATGCAGCCAGTTCCCTGACAACCGGGTTTAAATGTACCGGAAAAACCAGTTCCAACTCCTCGTACTTCTGCACCAGCCTCCGGACTGCCCGAAAAATATCCTCCATAGGCTGGCCCAGGTTCTCCCGGCGGTGGGCAGTCAGGAGAATTAACTTTTTATTCCTGAAATCAATCCCATCCAGGATCTCATCATTAAAGTGATAATCCTCCTGGACTGTCTGTAAAAGGGCATCAATAACTGTATTACCTGTCACAAAGATCTTCCCTGCCGGGATATTTTCCCTGAAAAGGTTCTCCCGGGCAGCAGGGGTAGGGGCAAAATGCAGGTCTGTCAAGACCCCGGTCAATTGCCGGTTCATCTCTTCCGGGAAGGGAGAATATTTATTGTAAGTCCTGAGGCCTGCTTCCACATGGCCAATCCTGATCTGTTGATAAAAAGCAGCCAGGGCTGCCAGGAAGCTAGTAGAGGTATCACCATGGACCAGAACCAGATCTGGTTGAACCTCTGCCAGAACTTTCTCCAGGCCTTCCAGGACCCTGACACTGATACTGGTAAGGGACTGGCCAGCCTCCATTATATCCAGGTCATAATCAGGCCTGATAGCAAATAGGTCCAGGACCTGATCCAGCATTTCCCTGTGTTGAGCCGTAACAGCTACGATGGATTCTATCTCTGGCTCCCTTTCCAATTCCTTAACCAGAGGAGCCATCTTGATGGCTTCCGGCCTTGTCCCGAATATTGTCATGACCCTTCGCTTCATATCCTTCCACCTCGTTTTCTTATTTTATCCTTTTTATATCCTCGCGACTATTTGTCCTTACTGCTTTCCTTGCCTTCTTTTTCTTTGCTTTCTATTACATTTCTTTATTCCCTGGCCTATTTCCTGCTTCTCCTTGAAATTATCTCTCCCTTACAGGTATCTGTCTGACAAGAACCATAACTTTGCAAATACCTCTATCAACATCAAACTCAACATCTCTCTCAATATCTATGTCTCTCAAAAAAGGCCGGTAAGCTCCTTAAATTCTCCAGGCAAAAAAAAACTAACAGGATAAAACTCCTATCAGTTCAAAAAGTACCTCTTCTTACTACTCAAGCCTGTTTTTCATTTTTACTGCCAGCTGGTTCTGGATTGCCAACCTTCTTCTGGAGCTCCTGGCCGCAATATGAGCAAAGCCATTTTCCTATCCTGCTGGCAGAATAGTTGTATTTCCTGCAATGATCACAGAAGATCTTATACACTGCTACTCACCTACCCTGATGATATTGCATATTTTTTACACCAGAATCAATTATAGCATAATTTTCCCATAAAGTAAATAAAATTTAGAATATTTTTCTAAGTTTATATTTTTCTAACTTACCAGAGTCTCCTCTAGTTCTTTGACCAGGTCACTTATTTTTTGGCTGGCCTGTTTTTCCAGTTCCTGCAGGGATTTTTCCAGCCTTTCTTCAGTCAGGCCATCCAGTTCCCTCTGCAGCTGCATCACTACCTGCCCATCTCTGGTCCGAACAGGCTTCATTTTCATTCCTGCATTTTTCAAGGCCTTTTCATAAAACTTTCTATAATCCTCCAGGCGGGACCGGTAATTCTCCTGTACTTCCCTGATTTCTTCTATTACCTGCTCAATCAGGGAGCTCTTCTCCCCTCCCAGTAAACTCTCTACAGCCAAAATCCCCTCTTTTCTCCTCTGCAGGTCTTCAGCAGTAGTCTGAAGCCCCATGGACCTTAATAACATCAGTTGGGCCTCTCTACAAAGGTCCTGGTCTTCTTCTTTCTTCAATTCCTGCCAGAGGTCTTCCGGGCCGATTTTGGACCTATAAAAATCAGCCAGGAGTGGTTTCAGTTTTTCCCGGAGGAAAAGGGACTTCTCCTCCTTACTCAAGTCCCCATCCAGACTTTTTGCTCTCTCCAGGGCAATCTCATAGGCTGTTTTTAATCTTTTCATCAGCAATTACTCCTTTCTAAAGAGATCAAAAAATCTATCCTCATAGAGGTGAAAAACTCCCCAACTATCCAGCTCTCTTTTTAAAACACCAGGATCCAGGTCACCATTCCGGACTCTGGCAAACATCTCTTCTATCTCATTCTGGGCTATAATGGGCAGGCCATCCAGATTACGGGTAATGACAGGAAATCCATATTCATTCATCCGCAGGTAACCCCTGCTTTCATAATAGGGAATCTGAGAACTGTAAACACTCTTGATTATCAATAACTGGATATATTTCATTAAAGAAACATCCCAGAGTTCATCAACACCCTTAATAACTACAGTAAATTCTTCCTGCTCATCTATAATCTTATTTTCCAGGCGGCGGAAGGTTTCCATAATCTTATAGGGAACAGTTCTCTCCCTGGCATCTTCCCTCTTATATCTCATTTTATATAAAATACCTGCCAGGTCGGGATGCCTTCTAGCTACCATCCGCAAGGCTTCCCGGGCCTCATTACTAAAGCCTTCCATATCAAGCAAATAACCCGGGGTCATCAATTTTGGTTTTTCCCAGGAAATGATCCCTTGCCGGATCCTGGTCTCCGGGCCTTCATTTTTAAAGACTTCCAGATAAACTGGTTCTGTCAAAACATAATAATGAAGGGTAGTAGGCTTAGTGGTAGAGATTAATTCTTGCGGTTCCAACAAAATCTGTGTTTCCCTTAAAGCATATGCGATTCTTTCTGGGCTCTCCATATTCTCCCTCCCCTTATAATCTTACGCATCTTTTATTCTATTATATATTATTTATGTCTTAATTCAAGTTATTCCTGATTAATAGGCCCTTTATTCCCAACACTGCTTATAAGTAATTTTGTCTATTTTCTTTGAAATTTCCCGCTTTTTGTATTATTGGCTTATTTTTCAATTTTATTTTTTAATCTTGCAGGTTTTTTGCGATAAATTACGAATATTGTATATAGAAAACAATAAAGATACTCATTCTCAACAAACTAGATAAACATGATCAATCTTCTTTGACTGAGGGAGGTTGAATTTTGATGAAGACGGAAACGAAGATCACCTTGATTTATCTGCTTTTTGGCTTTCTCTGGATTACCCTCACAGATAACATCTTTTTTCTATTCAACGATTACGCCGAGCTTTACTCCGCAATCCACACCTATAAAGGATGGTTTTTTATAATCATCACTGCTGTAGTCTTTTATTTCATCTTACACAAGGCCATGGAAAAGGTCCGGGCCCAGAATCAGGCCTTACTGGAAAGTTATGAACAATTAGAGGCTGACCATGAAGAATTTATGGCCTTAAATGAAGAAATTATGTTAAAAAACCAGGAACTAAATGAAGGCAAAGAACGTTTACACAAGATTATGGACCTGGTCCCCCACCTGATTTTTGCCAAAGACTCCACCGGTAAATTCCTGCTTGTTAACAAGGCAGTGGCCAGTCTCTATGGTAAAACACCTGCTGAACTTGTTGGCAAAAAACATGTAGAACTCCATGATAATATCTCCCCTGAAGAGTTAGAGGTTTTTCTGGCCACGGATCAAAAGGTCCTGGAGAAAAATGAGCCTGTCCTGATAGAAGAAGAATATATCACAGATATTAATGGGCATACCAGAATATACATCACCAAGAAGATTCCTTTCAAATATTCGGAATCCATTGAAAAGGCTATCCTGGGTGTAGCTGTGGATATAACAGAGTTAAAGAAAAGTGAACAATTAATCAGGGCCTACCACCAGAAAGAAGAAAAATTCCGGGAAGAGCTGATCCTGTCTGTCAGCAGCCTCCTGGAAATTCACGACTCCTATACCAGGGACCATTCCCGGAATGTTGCAATTCTGGCCAAAAGATTGGCTGAAGAGTTATCTCTGGATCAGGAAGAAATAGAATATGCCTACTGGACAGGGATTGTCCATGATATCGGGAAAATCCTTGTTCCCCTGGAAATTCTCAATAAAAAGGGCCGGCTGGATGAAGAAGAGTTCAAGATCATCAAGAAACATCCGGAATGGGGTTACCAGAGCCTGGCCAGATCAGAGCTGCTCAGCGATATAGCCAGTTATGTCCTCTACCATCATGAAAGGTGGGATGGCAAAGGCTATCCTGAAGGACTCAATGGCAAAGATATACCTCTGGTGGCCCAGATCATAGCCCTGGCTGATACCTGGGATGCCATGTGTTCTGACCGTCCTTACCGTAAGGCCCTGGATAAAGAAACAGCCATGGAGGAAATCTACAGAAATAAAGGAACCCAATTTAATCCTGCCCTGGTTGAGCTTTTCCTTAAAATTATTACAGAGTTTTATTAAGCCAAAACAGCATGGCCTATATTGGCTAAATAAACTCCTCTACTATATTTCTGCCTTTATATTAATATTAAAAAACCTCTGTCAATAAAGCAGAGGTTTTTATATAATAAGACTCATTTAACTTAAGAATAACATTTTAGCTGTAATTTGCCTGTTAAGCCTTTTTCAGGCCTGCCTTCTCATCAAAAAAATAATTCTTCATAAAGACATAAAACAGAGCAACAAATAC
>LFRS01000181.1:0-3100 GCA_001512435.1 Halothermothrix sp. DTU029
AAGAAAAAGGCATAATAGATCCGCATCATCGGAATTCCGGTCTCAATAACCATCAGGTCCTTATTAAAGATCCTGATAAAAAATTCCGGGAAAAACTGGATCAATAACCAGGATACAGTATTATAACTGATGGAAGCAACGGCTGTGAAGATAATACTCCTTTTAACCCTGTCATATTTACGGGCGCCGTAATTATAGCCAATTACCGGCTGGGCACCATTGGTCAGGCCGCTGACTGGCATCGTGATGAATTCCCGTACAGAATTTATAACAGTCATAATCCCTATATAGAGGTCTCCTCCATAGAGTTGAAGGGTAGTATTGGAGATGACCTGGACAATGGAATTGGTAAAAGACATGACAAAGCCCGAGGTCCCCAGGGCAATAATCCTTTTCACCCTCTTAAGCTGTAAATGGAAAGATTCTTTTTTCAGTTTCAGAATCGCTTTTTGGCCGGTAAGAAATCTGAGTACCCAGCAGGCAGATAAGGCCTGAGAGATGACTGTAGCTATAGCAGCTCCCCTTACCCCCATTTTTAGTCTGAAGATGAAGATGGGATCAAGGATTATATTGGCCAGTGCTCCCAGGACGACCGTCATCATTCCTATCCGGCCGAAACCCTGGGAGTTGATAAAGGGATTCATACCAAGGCTGATCATAACAAAAACACTGCCCAGGAGATATATCGTTATATACTCATTAGCGTAAGGATAGGTCTGTTCACTGGCCCCGAATAGATAGAGGACAGGTTTTTTAATTAATAAGCCTAATATGGTGAGGATAAATCCACTGCCGATTAACATAATAAAGGCATTGCCCATTATCTTTTCTGCTTCATCAATATTTTGGCGGCCCCGTTCAATAGAACATAGGGGGGCACCGCCGACTCCAAAGAGGTTGGCAAAGGCCATAACCATGGATATAATCGGCAGACAGATGCCGATACCGGTTAAGGCCAGAAAAGAATCACCCGGCATCCTGGCTATATAGATCCTGTCAACTATACTATAAAGGACATTAACTAACTGGGCCAGTATCATGGGGAAGGCCAGACTCATTATGTTTTTTGTAATACTACCTTTAGAAAAATCGTTTTCTATTTGCACAGTTTCGCCTCACTTTTGCCTTATAATATTTCGACTTGCTAAGCCAATTGCTTTCCTGTCTCTTTACATTGATGTATTGTAAACCTAAAAACCTGTTAAGTCAAGGATCAGGGGAAAGAGCTCACAACTGAGGAATTATAAATAATAAATTATTTCTTTTTATGTTCTTTAAGCAAATGGAACCACTCTAAATATTTATCTTCAAATATACTATTTTTTAAATATACAAAATTAAACTCCCGGCTATAGTTAAAGTCTGTGATATCAATTTTACATAAAACTCCATTATGGATTTCTTCCTGGACAGCTACTTTGTACAAAAAGGCTATTCCCTGATTGTCGGCAACCAGTTTTTTTATTACATTCATATTGCCGATTTCAATGATATTATTAAAGCTATCCAGACTCAGGTTTTTTTCATGCAGGATTTGCTCTAAAGTTTCACGGGTACCGGAGCCACTTTCCCTTAATATAAGCTGAGCTTTTAATAAATCTTCTAAATAAATTTTTCCCTTCTTAAATTCAGATTCTGGTGAACAGACCCCGATAAACTCTTCCTTCCTGAATGTTTTGTAACTATACCTGGACTTATCAAAATAACCTTCCAGCAAGACGAAATTTACCTCACCACTTTTGAGTTTTTCCAGCAGTGTCTGTGTGTTTTCTACTAACATATTAAAATGCAGATTATCCCTATCCCGTATTATTTTACTCAGGATATCAGGTATTATAAACTCTCCTATGGAAAGGGTTGCTCCAAAAGAAATACTGAGGTTATCTGTATTCCTTTGAAGCATTTCCTTAATCCGTTTGCTATCAGCAAACATTCTCTGTGTGTACTCATAAAGTTTTTGGCCTTTTTCTGTTAAGGTCAAGGTTTTACCACTATAATTAAAAAGTTTAGCACCATAAAGTTCTTCCAGATATTGAATATGTTGTGAAACAGCTGGTTGGGTCAAATGTAGCTCCTGGGCAGTTTTAGTATAGTTTTTTATTTTACATAAATGTAAAAAGGTTATATGTCTGAAATCTATCATAAAATCACCTATAAGTAAAAATTATAGAACTATAATTAATAATAATTTTATTTTATAGTAATTCTAATGTAAAATCAATTATGTTAGCAAAAAGTCATAATTAAATCAAGTATAAAATCAAATAAGGGGAGTCAAGATGAAAAATGTAAAAAAATACGCAGTAGGTATAGTATTAACAATTGTTTTAGCAGTACTTTCACAGTATATCAGTAGTTTTATTCCCAAAAATATCATCAGTCCAGGGGTCTTTGCCCTGATAATTGGGATGTTATTAAATCCAGTCATAAGAAAATATAGGAATTTTGAATGGGGCATTAATTTTGTGGCGAAAAGGGTATTAAAGACAGCCATAGTACTTATGGGTTTAACCCTCAGCTTTTCTCAGGTTTTATCGGTAGGGGCTTTCTCTATTGTTGTAATGTTTTTTACCCTTATAACTGCCTTTGGAGGAGGGTATCTATTGGGCAGATTATTCGGGATGAACTGGAAGTTATCCAGCCTGATTTCTGCCGGGACGGGGATATGCGGCGGTTCAGCAGTAGCTGCCATTGCGCCAGTAATCAAGGCCGAGGACAGGGATATTGCCTATGCAATTTCTGCAACCTTTATCTTTGATGTGCTGATGGTGATCCTTTTTCCCATTGCGGGGAGCTACCTGGGGATGAGTGATATCGGTTATGGCCTATGGACAGGGACAGCGGTCAATGATACTTCTTCAGTTGTTGCAGCCGGCTATGCCTTTTCTGATGCTGCAGGTGCCTTTGCCGTAGTGGTTAAGCTAACCAGGACACTCTCAATAGTCCCGATAGTAATGATGTTTTCCCTGATAAACGCCAGGCAGGAAGCGAAACTCCAGAATAGGGAGGTTAAAAGGGAAAAGGTTGCCATAAAGGAAATATTCCCGTATTTTATTTTGATGTTTCTGGCCATGGTGGCAATTAAGAGTACTGGCCTGGT
>LFRS01000181.1:3124-6085 GCA_001512435.1 Halothermothrix sp. DTU029
ATCCAAATCAGGGATTAAACCGATGATCCATGGTTTTATAATCTCAGCATTAGTAGTAATCGTATCCTATGTAGTCCAGGTAGCCCTGGGCCAGGTGTGATGGAAGGACAACGACATAAGGACATTGGAAGGACACAGGGGGACGATTCCCTGTGTTTTTTTTATTTTCCGGCATACTTGTATATACTTAGCTTGAAGTGATTAGTTTATGGGGACGGTTATTCTATATATAGAAAAACCGCCCCTTTTTACTCATTGCTCAATCTGTGTTTTTTAAAAACTACTTGACAAAGTGTTTATAATGTTTATACTGTATATATAGGATATAAACAGTATAAACATTTCTTTCCCGCATGAGGAGGAAGGAGGTAGATTATCCAGTGGATATAATTATTTCTAATTCTGTAGATGAGCCCATCTATGAGCAAATAGTAAAACAGATAAAAAATTTAATAATTAATGGGGAACTGGAAGAGGGGGATGCCCTGCCTTCCATCAGAAATCTGGCCAAAGAGCTACAGATCAGTGTTATAACAACAAAAAGGGCTTATGAGGAATTGGAGAGAGATGGTTTTATAAATAAAGTGGCCGGAAAGGGTACTTTTGTTGCTCCTCAAAACCAGGCCTTACTAAAAGAGAGGAGGCTAAAAGTAGTAGAAGAAAAGCTGGCAGAAGCTGTTAATGCAGCCAGGATTATTAATCTTTCCTTAGGGGAGTTACAGGAAATGTTGAAAATATTATATGAGGAGGTTTGAAAATGTCTGCAATCCTTGAAGTGGATAATTTGCGCAAAGAATACAGAGATTTTAACTTGAATGTTTCATTCTCCCTGGAGAGGGGTTATCTGATGGGATTTATTGGCCCAAATGGAGCCGGAAAAAGTACAACCATAAAATTAATTATGAATTTGTTAAAAAAAGATAGTGGGGCGATTAAGGTTTTTGGCCTGGATAATGTTAAAAATGAAATCGAAATCAAGCAAAGGATTGGTTTTGTTTATGACCAGAACTATTATTATGATGAACTCACTGTAGAAGAGATGAAGGGGATAATTTCCCGTTTTTATGCAGACTGGGATGATGAACTTTATAGAAGTTATCTAAAAATATTTGATCTGGATCCCCGTAAAAAAATAAAGGAATTATCCAAGGGTATGCAGATGAAGTTTTCTCTGATCATGGCTTTATCCCACCATGCAGAATTGATAATCATGGATGAACCGACTTCCGGACTGGACCCGATAGTAAGGAGGGAATTACTGCAAATCCTGTCTGAAATATTACAGAATGAGAACAAGGGCATCCTATTATCAACACATATCACCTCTGATCTGGATAAGATTGCAGATTATATTACCTTTATTAATCAAGGCAGGATTGTGGAAAGCACCACCAGGGATTTTCTGCTGGAAAACTATGGTGTAGTAAGGGGTAAAAAAGAATTATTAATGCAGACAGATAAAGGTCTTTTAATAGGGGTAAAAGAGAATGAATTCGGTTTTGAGGCTCTGGTCAAGGATAAAGCCAGAGCCCGGGAAATATTTGGTGATAAGATAATTATTGATAAGCCAACCCTGGAGGACATCATGTATTATCAAATAGATGGGAAGGTGGTATAAAGATGGCCCAGTTAATAATAAAAGATATGTTGTTACAGAGGAAAAGGCTCATTTATTTTACTTTATTTTATAATGTTTTCGCTATTTTAATCCTGCAGGATTTTTTTCTGCCTTATTTGGTGGCCGGTATAGTGGTTCCCTATATAATGTTGCAGACTGCCCTGGCTTATGAGGAGATGAATAAATCAGAAATAGTGATTAACAGCCTGCCAGTAAGAAAAGAAAAAATTGTCCTGGCCAGGTATTTAACGATATTTATCTACCTCTTAATCAGCATTTTATGTTATTCAATATTAACCTTTTTAATGAACCTATTTAATCTGCCCCTCGCCGGAGAGCCAGTAAGCCTGGCAGGAATTGTTGTAATTTTTGTAGGTATAGGTATAATTGTTTCCATCTATTTGCCCATTTTCTTTAGATATGGTTATATAAAGGGAAGGGTATTTCATACAGTATTTACAGTGGCTGCCCTTATACTGCCTACTGTTGCTGTAAAGATTATTGGAGAAAACCCGGAATTGCCTGGACGATTTGTTGTCGAGGATTTAGTAGGAGTTAGAACAGGTATTATACTCTTGTTATTAACCTTGCTGATTTTGACCATATCATTTAATTTATCGGTGTGGTTTTATAAGAAAAGAGAATTTTAACATTAAAGATAGGTAACATAACTAACGGCACCCGATACGACACAGGGGGAGGGTTCTCCTGTGTTTTTTATTTTTATAGATAAAACACAGGCAGATTACAGCACAGGCGAACCATCCCCTGTACTTTGTTTATTATAGTTGATATTAGTTGACAATAGTTGTCCGCTGTTATATAATGGAATAAAATAGAAGGAGGGGAGTTTCAATGTCCGGGAAAAAAGACCTGATAACTGCCCGGGATCTGGCAGAAGAGTTGGGCCTTTCTGTTGAAACTATTTGGCGGTATACCAGGGAAAATAAGATTCCATATTTGGAGCTTGGTAATAGGCAATACCGCTATGTATTGGATGATGTCATTAATGCATTATCCAGTCATCCTGAAAATGAAGTCGTTAAGGAAACAGGAGCCGATTATCAAAGTAAAAAGCCCTTTACATACGAGGATTATTTAAAACTCCCTGAGGAAACAGGTTACCAATTTGAGGTCCTGGAAGGCAATTTAACAAAGGAACCTTCACCAAATGTAATGCATCAACGGGTTTCCCGCCGTTTACAGCGTATTCTGGAGGATTATTTTATGGAAATTGATCCTGAGGGAGAGGTATTTGATGCTCCTTTAGATGTAACATTTTCTGATATAACCGTCGTCCAGCCAGATCTCCTGTATATAGCAGGCAGCCAGAAAGAGATAAT
>LFRS01000181.1:6179-8264 GCA_001512435.1 Halothermothrix sp. DTU029
TTTGCAATGCTATGCCCTTTATGGTGATAATTATGCAATAGTGGCTTCAGGTATGGATGAGGACACAGTAGAACACCCGGATTTTGTGAACTTAAGTATTCCATTGGGAAAATTATGGCCGGAAGCTGAATGACACAAAAGAACCGTACCCCTTTGTCATTATCGCTGGAACAAAATGAGCCATCTGTCGTCTAAATATATGAAGACAGATTAAAGGGGAGTGTGAAATGATGAGATATAAAAAGCTTACAATAATAATGATTATGCTTATATTGATCAATTCAGCATTTGTTGCAGCTGCCGGCGTTGGGCATTGGGCAGAAGTATATGTTGAGATATTGTCGGAAAATCATGGTGTTGAGAATCTATTCAGGAACAAAGATCTGAATCAGCCCATTACAGTGGAAAATTTTCAGGAACTGGTAAGGCTGGTTCTTGCTGAAGATTATAACGGGAGACCTGCAGCCGTAAGCAGGGAAGCCCTCGTCCATGAATTGGTCACAATATGGGCAGATATAACAGGCCAGGACCTGTACAGAATTCCAGTAATTAAAATGTTGATCTATGAAGATACTGCAGAGATTGAGCCAGAGTATTATCACAGCATTGTAATCGCCTATATGCAGGGTATCGCCAGGGGAAAGGAAAGGGGTAAATTCAGGCCTGCTGATGAACTCAGCTATGGTGAACTGGCTACAATAATCTATAATACAGATCTGGCCATTAAGAGGGAATTAAAACTGAAAGAACAAAAGGCATCCGCAGGAAGATTTGAGACCAGAGCCAGCTATGAGTTTAAAGACGGTAAAATAATATTTGATTTTGAGCTTGTTAACAATTTTCCAGTAGCGAAAGAACTGCAATTTGGCTCCGGCCAGCAGTTTGAGGTAGTCATCACAGATGAGAGAGGGGAAGAGGTTTACAGGTTCTCTGATGGTAAATTCTTTACAATGGCCTTGATTTATAAAACCATTCAGTCAGGCGAAACCCTCAAATGGCAGGATTCCTGGGATCTGACCAATAAAGATGGAGAGAAAGTTACTGCAGGAGAATATCAGGTTGAAATTATTATTCTTGCCAATCCCGTTGATGGTGGTGAGGAATTAGATAGAAGCCAGTTGAGGACCGTTATAAAATTCAACCTTAATGAAATAGTAAAAACAGATATTCTAGAATTATCATTTGGGGACAACAATCAGGCGAATGAACAGGGCATCATCAGTCCAGAATTGGCCAGAGAACTTATAGAAGAGATTACGGAAGAGCTGATACAGGCTATAAAAAATAGGGATGGAGAAAAAATCGCTGAATTCGTTCACCCGGTAAAGGGTGTAAGGTTTACGCCCTATACCTATGTTTCTCCGGAAGGGGATGTAGTTTTCAGCAGGGAAGAGATGAAAAATTTCTTTGCAGATACGGATCTCTATCTCTGGGGATATTATGATGGTATCGGCAGTGAAATCCAGCTGACACCAGCAGAATATTATGAGGAATTTATCTATTCCGCTGATTTTATTAACGCACCGGAGGTTGGCTATAATAAGGTTTTAAGCAGTGGAAATATGCTGGAAAACCAGTTTGATGTATATGATAATCCTATTATTGTTGAGTATTATTTCCCTGGTTTTAATCCTGAATACGACGGGATGGATTGGCGCAGCCTCCGCCTGGTCTTTGAGGAATACGAAGGCAACTGGAAACTGACCGGGATTATCCATAATCAATGGACTATATAGAATAAAAATATAAAGCAGCAGTATATTAAGGATGCATTTTGCATCCTTTTTAGTTAATCCAGTCTGTTCTACAATATTTATGGTTGACAAAGGCAAGTTACTGTTTTATTATGTCGTTATAGCTGACTCAGATAAGTATTGTCTTCTATAGTCTACAGAAAAGGTGTTGAATATAAATGACTCATAAATATATTTATCTTGTCTTTACCAGAACAGGAACCTGGCTTTCCAGATTAATTTGCCTTTTTTCAAAACTTACTTATCCTCATGTTTCCCTAAGTTTTGATGATAGTTTTACCAGGATGTATTCTTTTGGCCGGACTAATCCAGACAATCCTTTTTCCGGTGG
>LFRS01000181.1:8359-8892 GCA_001512435.1 Halothermothrix sp. DTU029
ATATAAGTATAATCTTCTTGGATTACTGGCTTTACGTGTTAATAGACCTTTAAAAAGGAAAGACCGCTTTTTTTGTTCCCAGTTTGTTTCACAGCTTTTAATCAATGCCGGTATTTTTGATACTGATAAAATTCCTGAAATGATTAGAACAGATGAGCTTTTTACTATAGAAAATAAGGAACTTATTTACGAAGGTATCGTCAACAGGGATTATATTGCATCTCTTTTTAAGGGGATACCGATAGTATAGATTAATATAGTGATTGATATTATACCTCCAGGATTGCCCACCTGGAGGTTTTTTATTGGAAGAAAAATAGCTATATGATGCTAATGGAAACTAGATCAAAGAAGGATATCTGGAGATTTTGTAGAATATAGCTATAACTATGAAAACAGCCTAATAAATACCAGGAATTTAGGCAGTAAAATATGAGGTGTTAACCTGTACAAATATGAAAAAGTAATATAACAATTAGAACCAATAAAATCTTAGTATCGAAAGTAGAACAAGACACCATGATTAGCTTATT
>LFRS01000012.1 GCA_001512435.1 Halothermothrix sp. DTU029
AGTTCAGTGAGAAGAGCGGCCAGGAGCTGACTGATGACCGGGTCCTGCTGGCAAAAGATTGATAATCGGATAAAAAGCTTAATATATATTAATTATAAATCCCTCAGTACCATGGGTACCGGGGGATTTTTTATGCTTAATATATATACATGAAATGAAAACAAGCAAAAACTAAGGAAATTTAAATAGTTTAGCAAAACTTGACAAATACCATTTATTTTGATTTCATACCATAAAATAGCATTATTAGATTAATTAACACATAATATAAAAAAGTATAGATAAAGATATAATTCTTTTAAAAAGAGATAAATATGACAAGAATATTTGCAATTTTCACTGTATTAAGAATATTGCCTGGTCAGATAGTTATATTTTCAAATTTTTTAGTTCAAAGGTTTATTAAACTTTTAAAGATAGAAATGAGAATCTTCTGTGTGTTTTTCAAAAGTCTATAATAATAGGAGAATACATCGCTCCTTAATGTTAACATTTTTATTGATTGTACTTGCAGGTATATTTGTAAGTAATGTTTTTGCAGAAGGAGGAAAATGTCCTACTTGTTCCAATACATTAAGTTATAATTATGGAGCCTGGACCCCATATTCCGCTGATAAAACAAAACATATAAGAACGATAACTCCATATTGTACTAACTGTGGGTTAACTTTAACCAGTTATCCGTCTACACCTGAGTCTCACAAATATGGAGAAAAACCACGAATTATTATTGAAGATAAATCTGAACCTTCCTGTAGAGGTACAATTATTTACACATGTGAGATATGTGATTATGATTTACCTGACTCTTTTTCTGAATCACATAAAAGGGGCAATACTTGTAAATTCTGTAATACTTATTTTCCCACTCATGAAGAAGAGGCCGAGAGATATATTGGTAAATCAAATGAGGATTCTGAAGAGGGAGAAGGATATCAGGATGATGCAGAAGGTAATGAAGAAATTGCCGATAATAACCTAGGTGAAGGTGAAAGTGAGTCTGGAAATTCAGAAGACGAATATAATAACGGAGTAGGTGCTATAAATAGTGCTGGGGAAGAGAACAGTAACTCTGAGGAAAATCTGGGACTTTCAGATGATGAACTGGGTAGGGGAAGTAGTGAAAATGACAGTTCTGAAATAAGTATTGATAATTCCCAAGGATATAATAATGATTCCCAGATTAATGAAGACGAGTTAAGATCCAGGTTTGCCGAAGTGGAAGATGGCCATGAAAATGCTCAGGAAAAACTTGCTGAAGCTAATAGTGTAATTAATGAAAATCAGGAAGAGGAAGGACAGAATAATGAATCAATTAACATAGAAAATTCTATAAACGAAAGTGGAGAAGCAGGTGTTCCGGTAAAATATACTACAGGTGAGTATGTCAGTACAAGTACAGATTTACAGATTGATAATGTCGATCCGGCGATAAGCATTATCAGGAATTACAAAAATTTCAATGAGAGCTCTTTTTCCTTTGGAAAAGGGTGGAATTTTAACTATGATACCAGGATTATTGTTGGTATCAGGTCAGATTATAATAATTTCTATGAGAGTTTAAAATTACTATTATCAGATATTGAGTTAATATTTACGGAGGCATGTTCTGACTATGAGGCTGCTATGGAAGCAGCTTTAAAGAGTAAAAGATTGGCAGAGTTATCTGTCGAAGCAGCCGGGAGTGCAATATTACATGCAGAAAATGCAAAGAAAGCTGCAGAAAATGCTAAAAACTTTGGAAGTGCAGCCAAAATAAATGCTGGACAGGCAGAGGACTATGCCAATAAAGCCATCATGCATTTAAATAATTCCAGGGAATCTGCCATGAATGCCATAAATTTAGGAAAAGCGGCAGAAAATTATGCTATTGAAGCAAGAAAATTTGCTGAAAAAGCAAAGCAAAAAGCTGAAAGTGCAATAAATTCAGCGAATCGTGCTATAGAACATGCCAATAAAACCAGTAAACAATCACTTAAAGACAGAGCCAATAATGCTTTAGAAAGAGCCCGAAATTTAAAGAATCGTGCAGATGATACTTTACTGAATTTGAATGGTGGTAACGGAAAACCCGGTCTGATAGAGGAAAGCAAATTATTACAGAGAAAGAGCCAGGCTATACTTGATAATATAGTGACCAATAAACTGGAAAGCAAAATAGAAAAGGAACTGGAAAATGCCAGGGTAAATAAGGCTGCTGCTGAAAGCAAAATTATAGCAGCTGAAGAGTTATATTCTTTAGCAGAAGCTAATTATCAGGCTGCTCTGGTTACAAAGGCCGAAGCTGATCAGCGCCTGACTGAAACTATTGACTGGCTGGAAACCCTTATAGAAAATGAGAAGTTGGTTAAAAATATTGAAGATATGAAAGAACAATTGAAAGCAATGTCAGACCAGGCCAGGTTGGACAAAGAGTATTCAGAAACATATAGAAGACGCAATAAGTATAATGTAGACTGGGATGTTCATCCGGATCGTGATGAAATAGGAATAGGTAAGGTTATTCTGGTCGATGAAATAGGTGTACCCCATATTTACGAGATATTAAGAGAGGCAGATTTTAATTCTGAAGTAACTTTACCCGATGGAAAAATTAATTATTATCCTTATGGTAGTGAAACCAAGGCTTTGAATCCAATTGATGATAAACTGGAAATAATGCCTGATGGCAGCTATGTACTTACCAAAAAGGATGGCACAAAATATTTCTATTCATATATTGGCAAACTGGTAAGGATTGAAGATACCAACAGCCGTTATCTGGACTTTATATATAACGAAAACAATGAACTGGTCAAGATAACCGATACCTTTGACCGAAGTATCCTTATTGAAAGAAGCAATGGTAAGATTACTCAGATTACCGATCCTTTAGGCAGGAAGCATAAGTATGCCTATAGCGGGGACCGTCTTGTTGCCTATACAGACCCGGAGGGCAATACCAGGAGATATACATATAGTGAAGCCGGGCTGACTGCAACCATCTATCCTGATGGCAATGGCTGGCACTACTATTATACAGAACTGGATGGCAGGATGGTGGTTGATTATCAGACTGATGCCAGTGGTGCAATCATTGATTTTGAATATGATCCTGTGGCAGGGGAGACCACAGTAACAGACAGAAGGGGAAATAAAACAATATATAGATATAATGACAATCACCTGACCATTGAAGAGATAGATCCTGAATATGGCAGGGTCTACAAGAGCTATGATGAAAACAACAACCTGATTTCCTTAACAAACAAGAGGGGCTATACAACATATTATACCTATGATGAAAATAACAATATAACAGGTGTTACAGACCCTGAAGGCAGCGTCCATTTCACCTATAACCGCTTCAACAAGATCAGCAGTATTACTGATAAAAAGGGCTATACCACTACCTTTAACTACGATCACCGGGGTAACCTCATTGCCATTAATTATCCTGATGGAGGAAGCCGGAGGTTTGAATATAACGATCTGGGTTTAATGATCCTGGAGATAGATCAGCGGGGATATCAGACCAGGTATACCTACGATGATTATGGTAATATAGCTGAAATAATCTATCCGGACGGCAGTGTAGAGAAATATGAACATGATATTTTGGGCAGGTTGAATAAGCTAATCAAGGCAGACGGTGGAGAGATTATTTTCTACTATGATAACAATGATAATATCGTTAAAGTAGTCGATGAATTGGGCTATGAGGAAAGCTTCAAGTATAATTCCAGGAATAAACTGATCGAAAAAATAGATCCAAATGGTAATGTAACAAGATATGAATATGATGAAAGGAACAACCTCAAGGCTATCATAGACCCGGCCGGTAATATCCAGGAGATAGAATATGATGAAGCTGAAAATATGATTAAGAAGGTACTGGCTGAAAATGTTAGCTATATCTATCAATATGACAGTCTGGACAGGCTTATATCTGCCATTCAGGTAGAGACAGGCATTGAAACAGGATATAAATATGACCCGGCAGACAACCTTATTGCCATAACCGACGGTGAAGGCAGGATAATCAGCTTTGAATATGATGCTTTAAACCGTAAAATCAGAGAAAAAGACCCTCTAAACAATATAATCAGTTATACTTATTACCCCGACAACAGCTTAAGGTCCATTACAGATAAGAGGGGCCATAGTACCTATTTCAAATATGACAGTATGGGCCGGCTCGTCCAGGTTACCAATGAACTGGGACAGAAGGTAAGCTACGAATATGACAAGGCCGGCAACCTGGTCAGGAAGGTTGACGCAAGAGGTAACAGCACCCTCTATGAATATGATGCCATGAACAGGTTAATAAAGGAAATCGATTCACTGGGTAATGAAATAAGTTATACCTATGATAAAGCAGGAAATCTCATCAGCATAACTGATTCTGAAGGAAATACCACTACTTTCAAATATGATTTAAAGGGCAGGGTAATTGAAGAAATTAATGCCCTCGGACATAGCAGGTACTATGAATATGATGGAATGGGTAATCTCATCAGCCTTATAAATGAGGCAGGAATCCGGACCCTATATAGATATGATGAACTCAACAGGTTGATAGAGATAGAGGATAATCTGGGTAATATCACAAAGATTGGCTATACTCCACTGGGCAAAGTGGCCTGGCGGGAGGATGCCCTTGGCAACAGGTATGAATTTATCTATGACTCAGCAAATAGATTAATAGAAGAAAAAGATCCGGAAGGAAACAGTATCAAATACAGTTATGATAAGGCCGGTAACCTGATAGCAGTAATAGATGAACTCGGCGAAGTTACAGAATATCAGTATGATGAATTAAACCGGCTGATCAAGGTCATTGACGCCCTTAATAACAGTGTAAGCTATAATTATGATGCCAATGGTAACATCATAGAAATGATTAATGAAAATGGCCACAGTTATAGGTACCAGTATGATGAACTGGACCGGCTGGCTAAAGAAATCAATTATCTCGGTAATGAACAGACCTATAGCTATGATGCCAATGGTAACCTGCTCGTAAAAGTAGACTTCAATGGTAACAGGACCAACTACAACTATGATGAGTTAAATAGACTGGTAGAGGTCATCTTTGCCGATGGCAGCAGGAATGAATTTGCCTACAATGCCAATGGAGAAATGATAGCAGCTATCAATGAAAATTCAAGCCAGAGATACTACTATGATGAACTGTCCCGACTGGTAAGGGCGGAAATAGAGAATAAATATGATAGATACACAGTAGAATATGAATACAATGAACTGGGCCAAAGGACAAGGGTTATACTCGATGATGGAAATATCCTGCAGAACAGGGAAACTAAATACTATTATGATGAGGCCATGCGCTTAAGCAAAGTTGAATTACCAGATGGCGAAACAGTCAGCTACAGGTATGATGAACTGAACAGGGTAATCAGCCAGATCAACAGTAACAGGACCGGAACCAATTACACCTATACCCCTGCTGGCCGGATAAAATCCATAGAACATTTTAAGGGCTTAAATGGTCATGGACAGGTGCTTCTATCTTATGCCTATATTTACAATGCCCGGGGCCAGAGGATACTGGAAGTGGAGGGCAATGGCCAGGTCACAGCCTATCAATATGATCCAGTAGGAAGGCTTACAAAGGTATATTACCCCTTCTCCGGTGGCAAAAAGGAGATAAACAGGATTGAAAGGGCTCACTATTTTGGCCTGGAAGTTAACCTTGATAACCATAAGGAATATTACAGGCAGAAAAATAATCCGGATGAATATATCGCGAAACTCCTTTATGATTACAGGAATGAACTGGATGTCTTACACCGGGAGATAAGGGAAAGTGGCAGGCCTCTGGATCTGTATAACAACGGCTACTATATTGAAGAATACAGATATGATCCAGCCGGCAATGTAATCATGGAGGGCAATGCCTGGGGCACCATCAATTTTGAGTATAATGCAGCCAATCAGCTGATCAGGGGCGGAAACAGGACCTACAGCTATGATGCCAATGGAAACCTGATCAAAGAAGGATATGGGGGAGATTATGTAGAATATAACTATAACTATGAAAACAGACTAATAAAAGCCAGTAATTTAAGCAGAAATGACAAACTCTTCGGTGGAGAGCACCCCTTTACAGGCACCATTACCTTTGCCTATGATGCCCTGGGCAGGAAGGTGGTAAAAAAGTTGGCCCCTGCCAACATAAACAGGGTCATGATAAATGGTTACTATTATGATGGTGGCGGGGTAAATATCCTTGCCGAATATGAAGATGAGATCTGGGATATTAATCAATACAGACTGGG
>LFRS01000043.1 GCA_001512435.1 Halothermothrix sp. DTU029
GACCAATTGTTCCAATATTAACATGGGGTTTTGTTCTTTCAAACTTTTGTTTTGCCATTTTTAAGTTCCTCCTTAAAAATTTAAATTAAAATTTTATCATCAATTGATTAACTACCTGTTATCTGATCAACAACACTCTTTGGTGCAGGTTCATAATGGGCAAACTGCATGGAGTAGGTTGCACGACCCTGGGTTTTGGAACGCAGGTCTGTTGCATAACCAAACATCTCTGCCAATGGTACCAGGGCTTTTACCACCTGGGCATTGGCCCTTGATTCCATACCCTGAACCTGTCCCCGCCTGGAGTTTAAATCACCAATAACATCACCCATATATTCTTCCGGGGTGGTTACTTCAACACTCATTACTGGTTCCAGTAAGATTGGTTTTGCTCTGCTGGCAGCTTCTTTGAAGCCCATGGAACCGGCAATCTTAAAGGCCATTTCTGAGGAGTCGACATCATGGTAACTTCCATCATGTAAAGAAACCTTCAGGTCAACCATTGGATATCCTGCCAGGACACCATTACCCATAGCTTCTTTGATTCCGGCCTCAATAGCAGGAATGTATTCTTTGGGGATTACACCACCAACGATATTGTTTTCGAAGACAAAGCCAGCGCCTTCTTCCAGTGGTTCAATGTCAATAACCACATGGCCATACTGACCACGGCCGCCAGATTGACGGACATATTTGCCTTCTACATTGGTAGCAGTTCCGGAGATGGTCTCCCGGTAAGCTACCTGTGGCTTACCGATATTGGCATTGACCTTGAATTCCCGCAGGAGACGGTCGACAATAATTTCAATGTGTAATTCTCCCATGCCGGAGATAACAGTCTGACCAGTCTCTTCATCGGTTTTAACCCTGAAAGTAGGATCTTCTTCAGCCAATTTCTGCAGGGCAACACCTAGTTTATCCTGATCAGCCTGGGTTTTTGGTTCAATTGCTAAGTCGATAACTGGTTCTGGGAATTCCATAGATTCAAGTATTATAGGCTTATCGGGATCACATAAGGTATCACCAGTGCTGGTATTCTTTAACCCAACTGCTGCTGCCAGGTCTCCGGCATATACAGCATCCTTTTCTTCCCGGTGATTAGCATGCATCTGCAGTATACGGCCAATTCTCTCTCTAATGTTCTTGGTGGAGTTTAAAACATAGGAACCGGAATTTAAAACACCGGAATAAACTCTAAAGAAAGCCAGTTTTCCAACATAAGGGTCAGTCATTATTTTAAAGGCTAAGGCAGAAAAAGCTTCATCATCTGCTGTTGCCCTGCTTTCTTCTTCACCAGTTTGTGGGTTCACGCCAGTTACAGCTGCCACATCCAGGGGTGAAGGCAGATAATCCAATACTGCATCCAGTATTGGCTGAACACCTTTATTCTTGAAAGCAGAGCCACAGAAGACAGGAATAAGCTCAACATTCAGGACTGCTTTCCTGATGGTTTTCTTGATTTCATCAATGCTTATTTCTTCGCCTTCCAGGTATTTCATCATTAATTCATCATCTTTTTCTGCAATGGTTTCGAGCAATAGTTCCCTATATTCACTGGCTTGTTCCTTATAATCTTCTGGAATCTCGGTTCTTTCAAACTCAACACCTAATTCATCTTTATAGAGAATAGCTTCCATAGTAAGGAGATCTATCATACCTGCAAAACTATCTTCTTTACCTATTGGGATCTGGAGAGGTACAGCATTGGCACCAAGGCGATCCTTGATCATATCCACCACCCGGTAGAAATCTGCCCCCATCCTATCCATTTTATTAATAAAAGCTATTCTTGGCACTCGATACTTATCAGCCTGTCTCCAGACTGTTTCTGACTGAGGCTCAACACCTCCTACAGAACAGAATACGGCTATTGCACCATCAAGAACACGCAAAGACCTTTCTACTTCTACAGTAAAGTCAACGTGTCCGGGCGTATCTATAATATTTATACGATGGTCTTTCCATTGACAGGTAGTAGCAGCTGAGGTAATAGTAATGCCCCTTTCCTGTTCCTGCTCCATCCAGTCCATAACTGCTGCACCATCATGGGTCTCTCCAACCTTGTGGACTCTTCCAGTATAATACAAAATCCTCTCAGTGGTTGTGGTCTTTCCGGCATCAATATGTGCCATGATACCGATATTTCTAGTTTTATTTAAAGGAAATTGACGGGCCATCTATTCCCCCTCCTTTCATAGATTATAATCTTATAAAAACTTATTGTCCTTACCACCTGTAGTGTGCAAAAGCCCTGTTAGCTTCAGCCATACGGTGTACTTCTTCTTTCTTCCTGACAGCCCCACCAGTATTATTGGCTGCATCTATAATTTCATTAGCATAACGCTCTGTCATTGTCCTTTCCCCTCTTTTACGGGCTGCATCAACAATCCATCTAATAGCAAGGCTCATACGCCTCCGCTCATTTACTTCTACTGGTACCTGATAGTTTGAGCCACCCACACGACGGGACTTAACTTCCAAAACAGGCATTACATTATCAAGAGCTCTCTTTAGTACTTCTATGCTCTCTTCACCTGTTTTTTCTTTAATTAAATCCATGGAATCATAGAAAATTCTTTCAGCCAGACTTTTCTTGCCATCCAGCATAATCTTATTAATCATTCTTGTTACAACAACTTCATTATAAATAGGATCTGGCTCTATTTTTCTCACAACAGCTCTATTTTTCCTCATTTTTCACCCCCCTTTACTTAGGTTTCTTGGCACCATATTTAGAACGACTTGTTTTGCGGTTATCTACACCCGCTGTATCAAGAGCACCTCTCACAATATGATACCTGACACCAGGTAAGTCTTTAACTCTACCTCCCCGGACCAAAACAACAGAGTGTTCCTGTAAATTATGTCCAATTCCGGGAATATAGGCTGTTACTTCGTGAGTATTTGTCATTCTTACACGGGCAACCTTCCTTAAAGCAGAGTTAGGTTTCTTCGGTGTAACAGTGGATACCCTTGTACAGACACCTCTTCTTTGTGGAGATTGCTGCAAAGCTGGGGAATCCGTTTTCTTGACAATTTTTTGTCTATTTTTACGGATTAATTGATTAATTGTTGGCATAAGTGCACCTCCTTCCATTTACTTCAAAATTGTGGCACATGCTGCGGGAACATCGATACCACATGCTCTGCCTAATTTTAGTTTGCTATCTACTGAAATAATGGAGATATTCTTTTCCTCACTTATCTTTATGATTTCCTGCTTTATATGGTCATCAGTATCTTCTGCTAAAAAGACTACAGCGGCTTTTCCTTCTTTTATGGCAGTTACAGTCTGTTTTTTGCCCACAACTTTACTTTTTGTTCTACTCAGTTCAGCCAGATTCATCACTTAACCTGCCTCCCCGAAGTTAAGTCTTTAATTACGCACACTTAAGTATTTTAACACCTTTACAGGCCCTTGTCAATAATTTTTTTCAAGATATTTTAATCTATCCTGCCTGGTTTAAAAGGAAAAAACACGGTCAGCAAATATATAGATTATTAATACTTTGTCTGACCGTGTCTCTCCACAATATTTAGATTAATTCACTTTCTTCTGCTATTTCTTCCATCATATTGTTAAAGGGAAGTCCCTTTTCATCTACCAGATCAATCTCTCTATACCTGCGCATACCTGTTCCAGCCGGAATCAGCTGGCCAATAATAACATTTTCTTTCAGGCCCAGGAGCCTATCTACCTTTCCTTCTAAAGCAGCCTCAGTTAAGACCCGGGTGGTCTCCTGGAAGGATGCTGCAGAAAGGAAACTATCTGTAGCCAGTGAAGCTTTAGTGATTCCCAGGATTTCTGGTTTGACTGTTGCAGTTTCTCCATTTTCGGCCAGAACCCTATTGTTTTCTTCTTTCAGCTCATGTTTGTTGATCAGGCTGCCAGGTAGAAAATCAGTATCTCCTGGAGTAATTACCCTTACCTTGCGCATCATTTGCCTGATTATAACCTCAATATGTTTATCATTGGTCTCAACACCCTGGGACCGGTAAACATTCTGTATTTCTTCCAGGATATATTTCTGGACAGCCCTTTCACCTTTGATCTTCAGCAACATAGAGGGATCCAGAGGCCCTTCAGTTAATTTATCTCCTACCTGTACATATTGTCCATCCTTGACTATAATCTGGGAACCATAGGGGATCTGATATGTTTTCTTCTTTCCTTCCTCGTCTTCAATGACAACCCGGCGAGTATTCTTTTTGCTGATGATCTTCACATAACCTTCTTTTTCGGTAATAATCGCCTGTCCTTTAGGTGTACGTGCTTCAAATAATTCTTCCACCCTGGGTAAACCCTGGGTAATATCATCTCCAGCAACACCCCCGGTATGGAAGGTCCTCATGGTCAGCTGGGTACCAGGTTCACCGATAGACTGGGCAGCAACAATACCAATCGCTTCTCCTATATCTACCAGTCTTCCTGTAGCCAGGTTAATTCCATAACATTGCTGGCAGACTCCGTGTTCTGTATCACAGGTTAAGATTGACCGTATTTTTACTTCTTCTATTCCGCTTTCTTCAATCTTCTGCATTTTGCCTTTGGTGATAATCTCATTGCGGGCTACCAGGACTTCACCAGTTTCCTGGTTAATAATATCTTCAGCTGCAACCCGGCCTATACATCTTTCAGCCAGGCTCTCAATAGCCTCATGGCCCTGGCGGCCAATAGCCCTGACAGTGATGCCTTCTTCAGTACCACAATCAGCTTCCCGGATAATAACATCCTGGGCTACATCCACAAGGCGGCGGGTTAAATAACCAGAGTCGGCTGTCCTGATAGCTGTATCAGCCAGACCTTTCCGGGCACCATGGGTGGAAATAAAGAACTCAGTCACATTCAAGCCTTCCCGGAAACTGGATCTAATGGGGATATCCAGGATCTTACCTGAGGGGTCAGCCATAAGGCCACGCATTCCCGCCAGCTGTGAGATCTGTGAGATATTACCCCTGGCACCAGAAATAGCCATAATATAGATGTTATTATTTTTATCCAGGGTTTTCAGAAGGGCATCTGTTAAATCATCTTTAGCCTTGTTCCAGATATCTACTACTTTTTGATATCTTTCATTCTCGGTAATAGCCCCTCGCTTATAATGTTGCTCAATATTCCAGACTTCTTCTTCAGCCTTTTTGAGGATTTCTTCTTTATCCTCTGGAATGGAAGCATCAGAGATAGCTATCGTAATACCTGATTTTGTGGCATAATTAAAACCAAGTTCTTTTATATTATCCAGGGCTTCAGCAGTTTTAGTGTTGCCATAGTTTTCATGTAATTCTGCTACGATATCTCCGATCTTTCCTTTATCTACATGTTCATTGATAAATTCCATGTCTTCCGGCAAGGCATTGTTGAAAATAACCCTTCCGGCAGATGTTTCTATTATTTTACCGTTTATTCTAACTTTTATACGGGCCTGTAAAGCTATTTTACCCGTAGCATAAGCTTTTATAGCTTCCTCTGGAGAGGCAAAAATCTTGCCTTCTCCTTTTTCCCCATCATTAATAGTAGTTAGATAAAAGATTCCTAAAACCATGTCCTGGGTAGGAACAGTTATGGGTTGCCCATCAGAAGGAGCCAGCAAATTATTGGTAGATAGCATCAGGAGCCTGGCTTCAGCCTGGGCTTCGGCAGATAAAGGCACATGGACAGCCATCTGGTCTCCGTCAAAGTCCGCATTATAGGCAGTACAGACCAGTGGATGTAATTTGATAGCCTTTCCTTCTACCAGAACAGGTTCAAAGGCCTGGATACCTAATCTGTGTAGGGTAGGGGCCCTGTTTAGTAATACAGGATGATCCTCAATTACCTCTTCCAGTACACCCCAGACCTCATCATCAAAGTTTTCCACCATTCTCTTGGCATTTTTGATATTATGGGCCAAACCTTTATCAACCAGACCTTTCATGACAAAGGGTTTGAAAAGTTCCAGGGCCATCTTTTTGGGTAAACCACACTGATGGAGCTTTAACTCTGGCCCAACTACAATAACAGATCTACCTGAATAATCAACACGTTTTCCTAATAGGTTCTGGCGGAAGCGGCCCTGTTTTCCTTTTAACATATCACTTAAGGATTTCAGGGGCCTGTTGCCAGCACCAGTTACAGGCCTGCCCCTTCTGCCATTATCTATTAAGGCATCTACGGCTTCCTGTAACATCCTTTTCTCATTCCTGATAATTATATCAGGGGCACCTAAATCCAGTAATCTCTTGAGCCGATTATTTCTATTAATAACTCTCCGATAGAGGTCATTTAAATCTGAGGTAGCAAAACGGCCTCCGTCCAGTTGGACCATGGGACGAAGATCAGGAGGAATCACAGGTATAACATCCATAACCAGCCATTCTGGTTTGATATTGGCTTTGAGAAGTCCATCCATAACTTCCAGCCTCTTAATAGCCCTTTTCTTCCT
The DNA here is from genome assembly GCA_001512435.1 of Halothermothrix sp. DTU029. Lineage (GTDB taxonomy): Bacteria > Bacillota > Halanaerobiia > Halanaerobiales > DTU029 > DTU029. The sequence continues at coordinate 6,423 of LFRS01000043.1, forward strand.
CTGGCCTGTACTTTCCTTAACCTCTTTTTTAAGTTTTTTAACTTCTTCGGCTACATCTATTTTGGCCAGCAGCTCTTTAATGGCTTCTGCACCCATACCGGCAACAAAGCCACCCTCATACTTGAGACAGGCCTCCCGGTATTCGCTTTCAGAGAGTAATTGTTTTTCACTAAATGGAGTTTCTCCTGGATCAATAACCAGATAAGAAACAAAGTAGATGACCTTTTCCAGTGACCTTGGTGACATATCCAGGATCAGACCAAGTCGACTGGGAATCCCTTTGAAAAACCAGATATGGGTACAGGGAGCAGCCAGCTCGATATGTCCCATTCTCTCCCGCCTAACTTTAGAGCGGGTTACTTCTACTCCACAACGGTCACAGACTACGCCTTTATATCTTATCCGCTTATACTTACCGCAGTGGCATTCATAATCCTTTGTTGGGCCGAAGATCTTTTCACAAAAGAGTCCATCTCTCTCCGGTTTCAAGGTTCTATAATTGATAGTTTCCGGTTTTTTTACTTCACCCCTTGACCACTCCCGTATTTGATCAGGAGCTGCAATACTGATTCTCATCGAAGCAAAATTATTGACATTATACAAAGGGCCTCCCCCTCTCTTTTATTCGTCATCTTCATCTTCTATCCCAATATCACTGGAATCATCCTCCAGGCTTAATTCCAGATCAAGGCCTAATTTCTGGGCAGTACTATTATAGTCTTCGTCTTCTACTATCATGAGCTCTTTATCTTCTTCAGTAAAGATTTTTGCATCAAGACCCAGGCTCTGCATCTCTTTGATTAAAACCTTAAAGGATTCCGGTATACCTGGCTCCGGTATATTTTCTCCTTTTACGATGGCCTCATAGGTCTTAACCCTACCAACAACATCGTCAGATTTTACTGTTAGCATTTCCTGGAGACTATAGGCAGCCCCATAAGCTTCCAGGGCCCAGACCTCCATCTCACCAAACCTCTGGCCACCAAACTGGGCTTTTCCTCCCAGGGGCTGCTGGGTTACCAGTGAGTAGGGGCCGGTTGAACGGGCATGGATCTTATCATCTACCAGATGATGTAGTTTCAGCATATACATGTAGCCTACTGTCACTTCTTTATCAAAGGGTTCCCCTGTTCGTCCATCATAAAGTATGGTCTTACCATCCCTGCTTAAGCCGGCCTTTTCCAGCATATCCTCTACATCTTTTTCATTGGCACCATTAAAAACAGGTGTTTCTACATAGAGGCCTAAGGCCTTTGCTGCCATACCAAGATGAACTTCCAATACCTGGCCTATATTCATACGGGATGGAACACCTAAGGGATTAAGTACAATCTCTACTGGTTCTCCGTTAGGTAAGAAGGGCATATCTTCTTCAGGTAAAATCCGGGAAATAACACCCTTATTTCCATGTCTACCGGCCATTTTGTCCCCAACAGAGATTTTACGTTTAGTGGCTATATAAACCCGGACCATTTGGTTTACACCAGGTTTTAATTCATCTCCCTGTTCCCGGCTGAATACTTTTACATCAACAACTATACCCTGTTCTCCATGGGGTACTTTCAAGGAGGTATCCCTTACTTCCCGGGCCTTCTCACCAAAAATAGCCCTTAAGAGCCTTTCCTCTGCAGACAGCTCTGTTTCTCCCTTGGGAGTTACTTTGCCTACCAGGATATCTCCTTCTTTTACTTCAGCTCCGATACGGACTATACCCCTTTCATCCAGATTCCTTAAAGCAGATTCCCCTACATTAGGTATATCCCTGGTAATTTCTTCAGGGCCTAATTTGGTATCCCGGGCTTCTGCTTCATGTTCTTCGATATGAATAGAGGTAAAGGCATCTTCTTTAACCAGTCTTTCACTAATTAAGATAGCATCTTCATAATTATATCCTTCCCAGGGCATAAAGGCGATGAGGGTATTTCTGCCCAGGGCCAGATCACCATGATCTGTAGAGGGACCATCAGCTATGACATCTCCCTTTTCTACCCGGTCTCCTTTGTTTACTATAGGCCTCTGGTTTATACAGCTGCCCTGGTTGGATCTTTTAAATTTCAGTAATTTATAAGTATCAGTTTTTCCATCATCTGTCTTAATGATTATCTGGGCAGCATTTACACTTACTACTGTACCAGAATTCCTGGCCAGGACAACAGCTCCAGAGTCTTTGGCTACCTTATGTTCCATTCCTGTGCCCACAATTGGTGCATCAGTTATTAATAAGGGTACTGCCTGCCGTTGCATGTTGGCCCCCATCAAGGCCCTATTGGCATCATCATTTTCCAGGAAAGGAATCAGGGAAGCAGAAACCCCTACCAACTGTTTGGGGGAAACGTCCATATAATGGACCCGGTCAGCAGCTACTTCCAGGATCTTTCCTCTATATTTAGCAATCAGATATTCATTGGCAAAATAGCCATTTTCATCAAGGGGCTCATTGGCCTGAGCAATAATATATTTGTCTTCTTCATCAGCAGATAAGAAATCAATCTCATCTGTTGGTTTGCCATCAACTACTTTTCTATAGGGGCTTTCCAGAAAACCGAAATAGTTTATTCTGGCAAAGGTACTCATCTGCCCAATCAAACCAATATTAGGTCCTTCTGGAGTCTCAATCGGACAAATTCTACCATAGTGAGACTGGTGAACGTCCCGGACCTCGAAACCAGCCCTGTCCCTGCTTAGACCACCGGGTCCCAGGGCACTGAGCCTTCTTTTATGTGCCAGTTCAGACAGGGGGTTAGTTTGATCCATAAACTGAGACAGCTGGGAGCTGCCGAAGAATTCCTGAATAGCAGCAACTACAGGCCGGGTATTGATTAAGGCCTGGGGAGTAATAACATCAATATCCTGAATGGTCATTCTTTCCCTGACTACCCGCTCCATTCTGGAGAGGCCGATTCTGAACTGGTTCTGCAATAATTCCCCTACAGTTTTCAAACGGCGGTTTCCTAAATGGTCAATATCATCTATATCAGCATCAGGATGGTTATCTATAATCTTTAACATGTATCTGACGGTTTCTACTATATCTCTCTCATCAAGGCAATGCTTATCAGGATCTACATCCAGACCCAGTTTTTTATTTAATTTATATCTGCCCACATCAGCCATATCATATCTCTTGGGATCAAAAAAGAGAGAATTGATCAGGTTCCTGGCACTTTCTACTGTTGGTGGTTCACCAGGTCTTAATCTTTTATAGAGCTCAATAAGGGCTTCATCTGTAGAATCAGTATTATCCCGCTCAATGGTATCCTGGATAACTTCATGTTCATTAAATAATTCCAATAGTTCTATATCAGTACCATATCCCAGGGCTCTGAGCAAGACCGTTGAAGGCATTTTTCTGGTACGATCTACCCTTACAGATATTATGCGTTTTTTATCATATTCAAATTCTATCCAGGCACCCCGGTTGGGAATAATATTGGCGGTAATTATCCTTCTGCCATCTTTTGTTCTTTCTTCATTAAAATAAACACCAGAAGACCGGATCAGCTGATTGACCACTACCCTTTCAGCACCATTGATAATAAAGGTACCCTTTTCTGTCATTAAAGGGAAGTCCCCCATAAAGACTTCCTGTTCTTTTACCTCACCGGTTTCCCTGTTAATTAATCTAACTTTAACCTGTAAGGGAGCAGAATAGGAAGCATCTCTCTCCCGGCATTCATTTGCTTCATAATTTGGTTCGCCTAGATAATAATCGATAAATTCCAGTACCAGATTTTCTGAAAAGTCTTCAATAGGTGATATTTCATTAAATACTTCTTTTAAACCTTCCTTTAAGAATTGCTCATAGGAATCAATCTGTGTTTGTATTAGATCAGGCACTTCCAGTGCATCTTCAAACTTGGCAAAACTATAACGCTTTCTTCTTAAATTTGCCATTACTTGCACCCCCAGGATTAAGTAAATTTGATTAATAATATATAAAGCAAGGTTTTGACCTCGCTAATATAAATGTTTAAATTTTTTAATTTAAGTAATATAGATTTATAATATAAGTAGTATAAAGCTTTAACCTAAGTTGTTTAAATTAGGTTTTAAATAAGTATTTTGGCCAGATCTGGCAGTAAATATATGGTTTATTTATCCAGCCCTATACAGCAAAAAACAGTTATATTTATAATAACCATCTGTATAAATCATATACCCTATAAAATTAGTCCACTTATATGCCGATATGCATAATAAACCCATTATATCATGATGTTATCGACAATAATTAATGTTACCATAAGAAAAGTCTATTGTCAAGATTTTTTTCTAATAAATAGCTAAAAACACCCTGATTATTTAACCAGGGTGTTTTGCTTTTTTTAGTTTTTTTCCTTATTTCAATTCTACAGTGGCGCCTACTTCTTCCAGTTTAGCTTTCATTTCTTCAGCTTCTTCTTTGCTTGCGCCTTCTTTAATATTAGCAGGAGCACCATCTACTAATTCTTTGGCTTCTTTGAGGCCAAGACCGGTCAGTTCACGAACTACCTTGATTACATTGATCTTCTTGTCGCCAACACTGGCCAGGAAGACATCAAATTCGGTCTTTTCTTCTTCTGCGGCTCCGCCAGCTGCTACTGCACCAGGCATAGCTGCTACTGCTACTGGAGCAGCTGCACTAACACCAAATTTCTCCTCCAGGGCCTCTACTAATTCTGCTAATTCCAAAACAGTCATTTCCTCAATTGCCTTAATAATATCTTCTTTAGTCATTATTAATAAACCTCCTTAAAATTTCCTCTTTAATTAAGCTTTTTGTTCTTTTATTTGATTTAACACCTGAACTAATCCTCTTAAATTACCCGCAAGAACATTGACTAATCCATTTAATGGGGATTTCATGCTGCCCAGGGCTTTGGCCAGCAATACTTCTCTTGGTGGAATTTCAGCAAGGGCCTTTACCTTATCAAGATTAATTAAAGCACCATCTAAAGCTCCACCCTTAATCTCTAACTCATCATGTTCCTTAGCAAAATCAACCAGTATTTTCGCTGGTGCCACAGCATCCTCTAGACCAAAGGCTATAGCTGTTGGGCCAATAAATAATTCATTTAAGTCTTCCATCTCTGCCTTTTTAGCAGCAATTCTGGCCAGGGTGTTTTTAATTACCTTGTATTCTACTCCAGCTTCCCTGAGCTTTTTCCTGAGTTCGGTTATTTTGGCAACATCCAGTCCTTTATAATCTGTAACAACTACAGATTTTGAAGATGACAACTTTTCAACTATTTCCTGCACCAGAGCTTCTTTTTCCGGTCTTGCCACCTTTTCACCCCCTTAAAATAAAAAATCCTACCCATAGACAGGCAGGAGGCTATATATCTGCAAATATTATCATTATTTGCATCCTCACAAAACCTCGGCAGGATATTAAGTCATAAAAGACACCTGCTGTCTATGGTTTTAGCTATTTTCTTATTGTCAAAGAGAACATAACAATCTTAACATAGAAGTATCGGTATTGTCAATAATTTATCTACCTATCAGGGTCATAATTTCGGCATCATCGACTTTAATGCCTGGTCCCATGGTAGAAGATATAACTACACTTCTTAGATACTTCCCTTTAGCTGCGGCAGGTTTTTCCCTGACCAATGTATCCATTACTTCTTTGAAATTGTCCAGTAAAGCTTCTGTAGAGAAGGAAATCTTGCCTATGGGTAAGTGGATAATACCGGCTTTATCCACCCTGTATTCTATCTTACCAGCTTTTATTTCCTCTACAGCCTTACCAACTTCAAAGGTAACTGTACCAGCTTTAGGGTTGGGCATTAATCCCTGGGGTCCAAGGACTCTACCTAGTTTTCCTACTAAACTCATCATATCAGGTGTAGCAACAGCTACATCAAAATCCAGCCAGCCACCTTCAATTTTTTCGGCCAGATCTTCAGCGCCAACAAAGTCAGCTCCAGCTGCTTCTGCTTCTTTAACTTTTTCACCTTTAGCAAAAACTACTACCCGGACAGTACGTCCAGTACCATGTGGAAGTACAACAGTACCACGCAGATTTTGGTCTGCATGTTTTGGATTTACACCTAATTTGGCATGTAGTTCTACTGTTTCATCAAATTTAACATTTGATAATTCTTTGATAAGAGCCAGGGCAGATTTTGGATCATAGAGTTTTGTGCGGTCAAACTTCTCCATTAACTCTTTGTATCTTTTACCTCTTTTTGCCATTTTTGTTCGCCTCCTCGTGGTTTAACGGAATTTTTCCTCCCACTTATTTTAAAACTATTCAACTACTACACCCATACTACGGGCTGTTCCTTCAATTATTCTCATAGCTGCTTCCAGACTCCCTGCATTTAAGTCAGGCATCTTCAGTTCAGCAATCTCTCTTACAGCATCTTTGCTGATGGTAGCAACCTTCTCAGTATTTGGTCTGCCTGAACCACTCTCAATACCGGCGGCTTTTTTAATTAAGATAGCTGCTGGTGGTGTCTTGGTAATAAAGCTAAAAGAACGATCGGCATAAACAGTTATCTCAACAGGAATAATCATTCCTGCCTGATCCTGGGTTTGGGCATTAAAAGCCTTACAAAAATCCATAATGTTTACACCATGTTGACCCAGAGCAGGACCTACTGGAGGTGCCGGGTTTGCTTTTCCTGCTGGAATTTGCAGTTTAATTAGCCCAATTACTTTTTTGGCCATTCTTCATCCCCTCCTTCTAATTTATACTTTTTCTATCTGGTAAAACTCTAAATCAAGAGGAGTCTCCCGTCCAAACATGGATACCAGTACCTTGACCCTTTTTTGTTGTACATTGATTTCCTGTACTTCACCAATAAAATCTTCAAAAGGACCATCAACAATTTGTACCCGATCTCCTTTTTCAAAATCCGGTACATACTTTCTTTCTTCCAGGCCCATTCCCTGCAGGATTTCATTAACTTCATCTGGATGCAGGGGTAAGGGTTTAGTCCCACTACTTACAAAACCAGTCACTCCCGGTGTATTCCTTACCACATACCAGGAATCATCAGTCATAATCATCTCTACCAGTACATAACCGGGAAATAGCTTTTTGCTAACCAGCTTTTCTTTTCCCTTTTTTCTCTCAATCTTTTCCTCAGTGGGAACCAGGATTCGGAAGATCCGATCACTCATACCAGTAGTTTCAATCCTTTTTTCCAGATTGGTCTTTACCTTGTTTTCATGACCGGAATAAGTATGAACTACATACCAATTTTTTTCTTCTGCCATAACAAAGGATCCTACAAGTGTAGAACCCTCACCTCCCTAATTACAAAATTATAGGAGTAAGTATACTTCCTAAAATTAAATCTATCAGCGCAATAAATAAGGTTAAAACAACTATTGTTACAACTACTACTGCAGTGTTTTTTGTTAATTCTTCTTTATTGGGCCAATTAACTTTTTTTAATTCAGCTTTTACCTGCCGGAAAAACTTAGCAATCCTTCCGCCAAAACCTAATTTCTTAGACATTCGATTTCACCTCGAATTATGAAATAAACATATAGGCCAGCTCAGCCTTCTATTGGATTGATACACAAACATCCTGGTAAATAAGATCGATTATTTTATTTGGTTTCACGGTGAATGGTATGTTTCCTACAAAATTTACAATGCTTTTTAGTTTCCATACGTTCTCTATGTTGCTGTTTGTTCTTAGTGGTAGTATAGTTGCGATTCTTACACTCTGTACATTCTAATGTAATAACCTCTCTCATCCAGTGCCACCCCCTCAAATATATCTATAGGTGCAACATAAATTAATTTATCATATTATATCAATATTGTCAATAATTTTTTAAGCATGTGCCTGTAACAGACACATGCTTTATTAACAGACCATTGATATAAACAGATCAATTACTCAAGAATCTTGGTTACAACACCAGCACCTACAGTACGGCCACCCTCACGGATAGCAA
>LFRS01000125.1 GCA_001512435.1 Halothermothrix sp. DTU029
CTGCTGTCTCAAGTCCTCATCGAACTTCTCTATAGCATATCGGAGCATGGTCCGGGGCATCTCTCTGTAATACTTCTGCAAAAATTCAAATTCAGTCTCAAAACCCCTCTTGCCAACCTCCCTCAACATCCAGCCCACTGCCTTATGGATTAAGTCATGCTCATGGTTTAAGAGGATTCTGGCAATCTCCAGGGTATCGGTAAAATCATTATTCCGGATAAAATAAAAGGTAGCCATGATGGCAATCCGCTGCTTCCAGAGATGATCTGTCCTGGCCAACTGATACAGGAGACTCCTATCCTTATCAGCCAGATAGGCACCTAATATCTTGTCTGCAGATGTATCTACCAGGTCCCAGTTATTAACATAATCCAGGTTAGCAAGATATAAATCCACTATCTGCTTCTTTTCCTCTTCTGTTCTTACCTTCTCAAACTTATGGACCAGGATTATCAATGCTGTCAGCCGGTGTTCATGGAATTCAGACTGCAATAGTAACTGAACCCCCTCCAGGGAAATCTTCCGGTAATACTTCCTGGCCACCTTCCTCTGGTCAGGTACCCTGATCCCCAGGAAACGGTCCCCTTCCCCATAACCACCAGGAAAGGCATTAAAAAACCTGGGTAGAAATTCTGCCTTTTCCTGGTCTATATAAGCTGCCAGGTCAGTCTTGATAATTTCTACATATTCCATTTCAGTCATCTCCTAATTTAATTTTAATATATAGGCATAAAAAGGAATTTTTTCTAATACAATCGGCTGAACAGTTCACTGTTATCCACTGATAAGCCCTCGAAGGCCAGGGACCGGGTAATTTCCTTTTTATCATATATTTTATAGCTGTCGATTTCAAAATCCTTGAAATAATAGAGCATGATATTTTCCTGCTTCGGGTCAACTATCCAGTATTCCTCAACACCTGATAACATATAGGTATTTAATTTATCTACCATGTCTTTCTTTCTGGTCCTGTCTGATAATATCTCTACTACCAGGGCCGGTGTGCCCATATAACGGCCTGCTTCTGTAACATTGTTTTCCAGGTCACAGACCACTGATAGGTCTGGTTGCATTACATCCGGCTCTTTAAAACCCTTCTTCCTGAAATGCACATCAAATGGAGCCAGAAACACCCTGCATTCCTTATCTTTAAAATAATTGGAGAATTGTATATATAATCTCCCCAACATCTCCTGATGATTGATACCTGGTGAAGACAGGATATATATTTCACCGTTTATGAACTCCATCCGCAATGAACTCTTTTCATATATCTCCATGAATTCCTCATACGAAACTTTTTTGCCCCCATACTGGTAATCCAGGGCTTTTTCCCTGACAACAAAATATTGTTCGATATCAGTTATATAAGGGGTCAGCCTGGCTATCTTCTTCCCATTTTTGGTGATGATAACATCATTTTGTTCTTCCCCTACAAAGGATAAGTACTTTCCCAGGCCCTGTTTCAATTCGGTCGCTGTTATGACAGGACTCTTTTTGTAGTTTCCCTTTTTCATCCAACCACCTCAAAAATAGTATAACACAATGGATGAAATTGTACAATATTTTGTGCGATTTAAAGAATAAAAAGGGACGGTTATCCTGTGACATTGCCTGAATGGCAGCACAAGAGAACCGTCCCCCTGTGTCGTTCAGATTGCCAGTAAATCCGGCTTGTGATATTTATGCAGGTGTAACCCTTATAGTCAAGTTGTCGTGGACATCGATACCTTTAACAGAAAACACTCCTGAATTACTCTCTGTGGTTTCACCTGTCCAGAGGTCTTTGATCTTATAACCTGAGGCATTTTTAAATTTGTCTGCATCGATCATTTTGTGCCCGATATACTCGATGATCCGCTCTACATCAACCGCATGTTC
>LFRS01000169.1 GCA_001512435.1 Halothermothrix sp. DTU029
AGTACTAATCGGTCGAGGGCTTAATCTCAAAAGCTTTTCTGTATGCGATTTTGAAAGTAGAGCCGCAGAGATTGAGAAATAAATATTGTACCAGGTTGATAAATACTAATAATGAGATATAATAATAGTAGAGAATGGATCTCTACTTATTTTTATATTGGGGGATTAAAAATGAGTTTTATAACAGGATATTTATTTATATTTATAGCCCGGGCCTGTGATGTTACCCTTGCCACTATCAGGATGTTAATGGTTGTTCAGGGGAGGAAAATTCAGGCAGCATTAATTGGTTTTTTTGAAGTAAGTATATATGTTATGGCTTTGGGTAAAGTAGTAAGTAACCTGGACAATTTAGGAAATGTAATTGCCTATGCCTTAGGCTTTGCCTGTGGAAACTATATCGGTATTACCATAGAGAACAGGATTGCCCTTGGCAAACAGGCTGCCCAGGTTGTTGTAAAGGAAGATCAGAATGAAGATTTGGTTGAACATTTAAGGGAAAATGGTTTTGGTGTAACGGTTATTAATGCAGAGGGTAGAGAGGGCCACAGAAAGGTACTACATATTGTCTTTAATCGTAAGGATCTGGACAAGTTGAAAAAAGTTATTTATGATTTTGAAGAAAAGGCTTTTATTACTGTCAATAATATTAATCCTATAAGTGGTGGATATTTTTCCCCCAAGAAAAGAAAATAATTTCTTAAGGAAAAAGTTTTTTTATTTTTTTTAATTTAGATTGAAAATTCTATCCAATTGGAGTTGATAATATTGGCTAAAATCCTTTATGGTATTTTATATTTGCTTTTGACAAGTTTCCTTGTTTATTATTTGTTTTTTGATAATAATTATCTTAATAATAGATTAGAAGATTTTAGGGAAAACCTGGTTAGAAAACTGACTGTCAAATTTGAGATCAGGGAAAAAGCAAGGATAAAAAGAATAAGCAGTTTTCTGGATTGGGTACAGACGATTCTTATAGCTTTAATTCTGGTTTTCATTATTCAATACTTTTATTTGGGGAATTATACTGTACCGACCAGTTCAATGTATCCAACTATCAAGCCAGGAGAAAGATTCTTTGCTGATAAGGTCTCCTATAAATTCAGGGAGCCAGAGAGAGGGGAAATACTGGTTTTCAAAGAACCCTTTTTAAATAAAGAGAGGTATACTAAGAGGTTGATTGGCCTACCTGGAGAAACTGTACAGATTAAAGATAATTCTGTTCATATTAATGGTGTGTCTTATCCTGCTGATAGGGATTATTATAATAGCAATACCTTACAGGGGGAAGAGGCCTGGAAGGTACCTGAAAAAGGAGATTCAATTAAATTAGAAGATGGTCTTTTTCGCATAAAAGGTTATTTATATCCTCTGGATCTTTTAAGGGAAAGATTAAAAGAGGAGCCCGGGCTTTTGAAAGAAATATTTATTGTTAGATCTAAATTTGTATTAAATGGCAATATTTCCACAGGACCTATATATGACCGGGATATTTTGCTAAAACTGATAAATGGAGAAGAGTTAGTCCTGGACAATGATTATTATTATGTCCTTGGTGATAATTCTGGCAATAGTCTTGATTCCAGGTATTGGGGCTTTGTTTCCGAAAAGCGGATTATGGGTAAAATGATGTTCAGGTTCTGGCCAATAAAAGAGATTGGTACCGTAAAATAATATTTCAGGTTAAGGGGTATTATTTTGGAGAGGGATATAAAAAGACTATGGACTGGCTTCTGGCAGTTAGCCGATCCTAAAATCTGGATTTCTTCAACTGTACCGATGTTAGTTGCTGCTGCCCTTGCCTATAATTTAAAAGGAAGTTTTGATTTTTACTGGTTTTGCTGGACACTTCTGGGTATATACTTAATAGAGATCGGGAAAAATGCCATCAATGAGGTGGTTGATTATAATTCTGGAGTAGATCTTTTTGTAACAAAGGAAGAAAGGACAGCCTTTAGTGGTGGTAAAAAAACCATTGTTGATGGCAAATTAACGGTTTTTGAAGCTAAAGTAATTGCAGTTTTGACCATGGCTGCTGCTGCTTTGATTGGTATTTATATAAGTGCATATCGTGAGCCAAAGGTATTTTTAATTGGGGTAATAGGTTTTATACTGGCTATAATTTATAGCTTACCACCTTTTAAATTAGCTTACCGGGGCCTGGGGGAGTTGACAGTAGGCTTGACCTTTGGGCCTTTAATAGTTCTGGGAACATACCTGGTACAGACTCATACAATATCGCCAGAAATTATCCCTGTTTCTCTGCCGATAGGATTATTAATTACAAATGTTTTATGGATTAACCAGTATCCAGATTATAATGCCGATAAAAAGGGTGCCAAGCAAAACTGGGTGGTGCGCCTGGGTAGAGAGAAAGCTATCCTAATATATGTCTTGTTATTTGGCTTAAGCTATCTTTCTTTATTTTTGATCTTTATAGTTTTTAAAAACCCCTTCTGGCTTTTGCCCTTTGTAAGTCTACCCCTGGTCCTTGAAGCTATCAAGACAGCCAGGAAATATTATGATAATGTATCTAAATTAGTTTTAGCCAATTTAAGAACAGTTCAGGTTTATCAGTTGTTTGGACTAAGTTTATTTATTGCCGCCTTGCTTGACAAAATCTTTTAGGACAATGAGGAGAAAAAGTAATGGATACAAAGAATAAGGATAAAGGTATAGATATAGACAAAGATAAAGGGATAGATCTGAATAAGGGCATAAACAAAAGTAAAGATAGGGATAAAGATAAAGTGGTCTATGTTTATACAGATGGGGCCTGTTCTGGAAATCCAGGCCCAGGAGGCTATGCAGCCTTGATAATTGATGGTGATGAGAAAAAGGAGTATAGTGGTTATTACCCTGAAACTACCAATAATAGAATGGAGATGATGGCACTTATAGAAGCATTAGGTAAAATTGAAGAAGGCTCTAAGGTGATAATTATTTCTGATTCTAATTATGTAATAAAGGGTTTAGAAGAATGGTTGCCAGAATGGAAAAAGAGAGGCTGGAAGACTGCAGGTAGGAAAGCTGTTAAAAATCAGGATTTATGGAGAAAATTAGATAGCCTTGTTTCTAAATATAAAGTAGAACTACATAAAGTAAAGGGGCATTCTGGCCATGTCTACAATGAAAGGGTTGATTTTTTAGCCAGAAAGGAAATAGAAAAACATAGAGATGAAAACAAATAACCCGCTCTTTATTGTTAGCGGGTTCTTAAGGACTTAAACTTAATTTTTATTCTGGCATTCCGGGCATAAACCTGTAAAATCTATTCTATGGTTTTCTACTAAAAAGGGTGTTTCATTGTTGATTTTTTCATTCAGTCTTTCATTGAAGGGCATTTCTATATCAAAGATTTGCTCACAATTATTACAGATAAAATGGTAGTGATTGTGTGGATTTCCGTCAAATCTACTATAGGAACTACCAAAATCCAGAACACTGATCTTGTTCATTTCACTTAATAACCGTAAGTTTCTATAGACTGTACCAAGACTGATATTGGGAATTTCTTTTTTTACCTGTTCATAGATCCAATCAGCTGTTGGATGGGAATCTGTGCTACGTAAAACTTCCAGTATTAATTTCCTTTGTTTTGTCATGCGATGTTTTGGTTTTGCCATTTGGAAACTCCTTTCATTTACCAGTAACTATTATTACTATTATTTTAACAATTTATTATTGGAAAGTCAATATTATCTTGAGCAGGAATTATAGATTTGTTACTATAAAATTTATACAGGTATAATTATATGTAGTCCTGAATAGGACTTGATAAGATGGCAGGGATAATAAATTTTTTTTTGAATAAACTGATTTATAAGGGTTATAATGATTAAACTTTTCCAGAAGAAAGGGAGAGATATAATTGAGTAAACTTCGTCTCGGGCTTATTTTTGGTGGTCGTTCTCAGGAACATGAAATATCAATAATGTCTGCCAGATCTGTTTACCAGGCTGCAGATAAAGATAAATATGACCTGATACCTTTTGCTATTTCCAAAAAGGGTTACTGGCTTGATCCTGTCAGGTCTCTGGCTATATTGCAGGATGAAAATGTAAAAGAGGTACCTGAAGATATCACCAGTTCTATATCCCAAAGCATTAAATCTTTTCTGGACACAGAACTAGACCTGGTTTTTCCCGTTTTACATGGACCTTTTGGAGAGGATGGCAGGTTACAGGGATTGTTGGAAATGCTTGATATACCATATGTGGGGACAGGAGTACTCAGTTCAGCAGTGGGTATGGATAAAGGAGTTATGAAACACTTATTTGCAATACATGGTTTGCCCCAGGGAAGATACCTGGTTCTTTATGAAAATGAAATTAAAACTAATTTAGATGAGATAATAAAGAAAATTGATAAGGAGATAAAGTGGCCCTGTTTTGTGAAGCCGGCCAATCTGGGTTCCAGTATTGGTATTTCTAAAGTAAATAAAGCAGAGGATATAGAAGGAGCCCTGGCAGAGGCCTTGAAATATGATTATAAAATTGTTATTGAAGAGTATATAAAAGGACGGGAGATAGAGTGTTCTGTCCGGGGGAATATAGATATTCTGGCTTCATTGCCTGGAGAAATAAGGATTACTCATGATTTTTATGATTATAATGCCAAGTATCAGGATGAAAGCACAGAATTGATTATACCGGCAAAACTGGATAAAGAGATTACTGACAGGGTCAGGGAATTAGCCATCAAGGCATTTAAGGCCATTGATGGTAGGGGTTTTGCCAGGGTTGATTTTTTCCTTACAGAAAATAATGACCTTATCCTTAATGAAGTAAATACCATACCTGGTTTTACCCGTTATAGTATGTACCCCAAGATGTGGGAAGCTACAGGCCTTAAATATAGTGATTTAATAAATGATTTAATAAAATTGGCCTTAGAATGGCACAGAAAATAAGGGGATCAGCTATGGCTTTAAATATAATGCATGTGGATATGGATGCATTTTATGCTGCTGTGGAACAGCAGGATAACCCTGCCTTAAAAGGAAAACCGGTAATTGTTGGAGGTTTAAGTAACCGCGGGGTAGTTTCCACTGCCTCCTATGAGGCAAGAAAATATGGTGTTCATTCGGCAATGCCCATAGTTGAAGCAAAACGGCTATGTCCGGAGGGTGTATTTTTGCCTGGCAGGCATGATAGGTATGCTGAGGTTTCCCGGCAGATTTTTGAGATCTTTTATCATTATACTCCCCTTGTGGAGAAACTCTCCATTGATGAAGCCTTTCTTGACTTGACTGGTTGTTCCCGCCTTTTTGGAGATCCTATTCAGATAGGTAAAAAGATTAAAGAGGAGCTTTATAATAAACTGGGCTTAACTGCTTCTATTGGCCTGGCCAGGAATAAGTTTCTGGCTAAATTGGCTTCAGACCTGGACAAACCAGATGGTTTTTTTATTCTTGAGGAAAAGGATATAGACAGGATACTGGAACCCCTGGATATTAGTAAAGTCTGGGGTGTGGGTAAAAAGACAGAAGAATTGTTAAAAAGTAAAGGAATTGATACTATAGGCCGCTTAAAAAGCCTTTCCCTGGATGAATTGGAAATGCTTTTGGGGAAAAACGGTATCCAGCTTTATTATTTGTCCAGAGGGATCGATAATAGGAAGGTAGAGGTAAATAACCAGGTAAAATCCATCAGCCATGAGGAGACCTTTGCAGAGAATAGGGTGGATAAAAACCTTATTCTGGCCTCTTTATTGAGAATGTCTATCAAGGTATCCAGACGCCTGCGGAAGGCAGGTTTGCAGGGGTCTACTATTGAAATTAAAGTAAGGTATGGAGATTTTACCACCTATAACAGGAGTGTCAGCCTTGCGGTGGGGACTAATAAGACAGATATAATTTATGAAAAGGCAATTTATTTGTTGGAGAAAAACAGGCTGCTGGGAAAACCAATCAGGTTATTGGGAGTGGGGGTAAGTAATTTATCCCCGGAAGGGGCTCAACAATTATCCTTGTTTGAAAATAATATAAAAATGGACAAGCTGGATAAAACTATAGATTTATTAAGGGATAGATTTGGAGAAAGTAGTGTTATGAGAGCCAGAAATCTGGATGATTTTAAGAGTAGATAATAAGGTTTCATTAAGATAATAATAAAGTCAACAAAAAGGGTGTTTTCAGATAGAAAACACCCTTTTTTATATTTTGAGGGAGATTTATTATTCTGTATTGTATAGAAGTGTAAAATAATATCCTTTAATAAAAAATTTTAGACAAAAGAGGGAGTTTAATTTTTTTTAAAGATATTAAGCCATCTAAGGAAGGAAGGTAGTTTAAATCCACCACCAATGGATTTAGTGTATTCATTACTTTTATCTTTGTTTTTGGTCCAGGCAAAGAAAAAATTTATTTTCATATATTTAACCCCCTTTTCATCTTTATTATATGAACTACTTTAGATAAATGTGCAGAAGAATTCCTTTTATTAGTTTATTAATATTTATTAGAACTTAAGAAAAAAATGCCTTTCCTAGATTAAAGAATATAAATAAGAAAAAAATATTGAAAAAAATATAAAAAAATTTCCTGATAAAGAAGGACTTTTCTAAAAGAGAAAGAATAATAGAAAATAGAGTGGTGGAAAGTGGGGGTTTGTGGTGTAAAAGTGGTGGGATACACCAGGAAGGTGATATCACATGTTTATGGGCGAATATCAACATAATATGGACCCCAAAGGACGGGTAATTATACCGGCTAAGTTTCGTGACGCCCTGGGAGAAAAGTTTGTTGCCACAAGGGGTTTAGATAATTGCCTTTTTGTGTATCCTATGGATGAATGGTCAATTTTAGAGCAGAAATTAGTTACCCTCCCACTTACCAGTAAGAATGCCCGGGCTTTTGTAAGGTTTTTCTTTTCCGGTGCTACTGAATGTGAAGTGGACAAACAGGGAAGGATTTCTATACCAGCAAATCTACGGGATTATGCCGGTATAGATAAGGAGTTGGTTATAATTGGCCTGGCCAATAGAATAGAACTCTGGGCAAAAGAGAAATGGGATGCATATTTACAGGATGCAGAGGAGTCCTATGAAGATATTGCTGCTGCCATGGAAGAACTGGGAATTTAATATTAAAATGACAGGATGTCTGGATCATGAATAAAGAACATATACCGGTATTATTGGAGGAAACAATCGAATATTTGAATTGCCAGAAAGAGGGTATCTATATTGATGGTACACTTGGCCGTGGTGGCCATACAGGAGAGATTCTGAAAAAACTAGAGGGAACAGGAAAGCTTATCGGTATAGATCGGGATATAGAAGCAATTAGAAAAGTAGAAGAAAGATATGGGAAATTAGCAAACCTGGATCTGATTCATGATAATTATATCAATATACCTGCAATACTTGACAGGATTGGTATTAGGGAAGTAGATGGGATGTTGTTTGATCTGGGTGTTTCTTCTCCACAGTTTGACAATCCGGAAAGGGGTTTTTCTTATAATTATGATGCCTTTCTGGATATGAGGATGGACCAGGAGCAGGAATTAACTGCTGCAGAGATTGTCAATACTTACTCCCAGGAGGACTTAAGCAGAATAATTAAGGACTATGGAGAAGAGAAATGGGCTTCCCGGATTGCAGATTTTATAGTAAAGGCCCGGAAAAGAAAGCCTATTGAAAGGACTCTGGAGCTTGTAGAGATAATCAAGGCGGCTATCCCTGCCGCAGCCCGGAGAAGTGGCGGACATCCAGCCAGGAAAACCTTCCAGGCTTTAAGGATCGCTACCAATAATGAATTAAACCAATTGGAAGAAATGTTGGGAAAGGTAGTAGCTTATTTGAAACCTGGGGGCAGAATCTGTGTGATTACTTTTCATTCTCTGGAGGATAGGATTGTTAAAAATAAATTTAGACAATTAGCCCAAAATTGTACCTGCCCACCGGATTTTCCAGTATGTGTTTGTGATAATAAGGCTGAATTGAAGATATTAACCCGTAAACCAGTTACAGCCAGCAAAGAAGAACTTGCTAATAACTCAAGGGCCAGAAGTGCTAAATTACGAGTAGCAGAAAAGATACAATAGTGATTTTATAAGGGGAATTGTTGATTGTTCTAAATAAAAAGGTGGGTGAATAAATTTGTTACAGACCAATTATCATTATACTTATCAAGGAAAAAATGCTCATAATAAAGTAAATGCCAGCAGTAATAGTATGTCTGGTAAAATGGCCTTGTTTTATATATTTTTACTTTTATTGTTTGCTCTTATTCTGGTTTCATATATCTGTCAGTCTGTGAAAATTACCCACCTTAATTATAAGGTCAGCAGTCTGGAAGAAGAGCTGAATTCTATCCAAAGGGAAGTAGATTCCTTGAATCTGAAAGTGGCCAGGGAGATGTCTGTAGCCCGGATAGAGACAATTGCCAGAAATGATTTAAAAATGGTAGAACCGGATAAGGTAGAATTTGTTTTTCTGCGAAATAGAGAACTGGAAGAAGATATTTATCCAGTCCCAGGGCAAAGGGAAATCTTTTTTGTCAGGGTCATTAATGATTTTCTGGAAAGAGTGGGTACTGTCAGGGCTGAAGAATTGCGCTAGTACAGGGGGATTATAAAATTGTCTGTTTATCCTCAATTACAGGTTAGAAAAAGGATCCTGCTTTTATTTTTAATATTTTTATTTCTGGTTTTTCTTTTGTCCATCAGATTGGCCTGGATACAGGTTGTTAATAGTGCTGAGTTTCAAAAAAGAGCCCTGGAACAGAGAACCAGGGAATTAAAGGTTGAACCTAAACGGGGTATAATTTATGATAAAAAGGGCAGGGAATTGGCTATAAGTGGCAGCAGTGAAACTGTTGTTGCTGTACCAATGGAAATAGAAGACCCAGGGAGAACAGCCAGGATTTTGTCAAATATCCTGGCCTTAGAATATGATTATGTATATGACCGGCTAACCCGGAAAGCCAGTGCTGTTTATATAAAAAGAAAGGTATCAGAAGAGATTGCTGAAGAGGTACGGAGACAGAATTTAGCAGGAATTACTTTTACTGAAGAAAGTAAGAGATTTTATCCCAAAGGAAATCTGGCCAGCCATATCCTGGGTTTTGCCGGTATAGACAGCCAGGGTCTGGAAGGCCTGGAATTATCCTATGATAAATATTTAAGGGGTAAACCTGGAAAGATAGGGATTGAAAGAGATGCAGCTGGTAGATTTATACCAGATGGGATTCAACAGTATGTAGCACCCCATGATGGCTATAATATCTATTTGACTATTGATGAAGTAATTCAATATATAGTAGAACGGGAACTGGATAAAGCCATGACAGAACTTCAGACTTCTGATGCTACTGTAATTGTGATGGATCCCAAAACAGGGGGAATCCTGGCTTTGGCCAACCGGCCGGATTATGATCTGAATAATTTTGCTGCTTATCCCCAGAAAAACTGGAGAAATAGGGCTATTTCTGATGGTTTTGAACCTGGTTCTACCTTTAAAATCATTACTACTGCTGCTGCTCTGGAAGAAGGAGTAGTTAATGAATATGATTATTTTGCGGATCCTGGCCATATTTTAGTAAGTGGTGAAAGGATAAATTGCTGGAAATATGGTGGCCATGGCAGCCAGACTTTTGCTGAAGTTGTACAAAATTCCTGTAATCCCGGTTTTGTTCAGGTGGGAATGAGACTGGGTAAGGAATCCTTTTATAATTATATAAAGGCTTTTGGTTTTGGTAGTAAAACTTCTATAAGGCTTCCCGGAGAAGCTACAGGTATAATGTTAAATTATGATTCCATCGGCCCTGTTGAGCTGGCTACAATGTCTTTTGGCCATGGAATAACTGTAACTCCAATACAATTGACAACAGCAGTAGCTGCTATAGCCAACAAAGGTATGCTTATGCAGCCCCGCCTGGTGGAAGAAATAAGAACATCCACAGGCCAATTGGTGGAGAGGATAGAGCCAGTGGCAGTAAGACAGGTAGTCTCTGAAGAGACTGCAGACCGTACTCTCAAATTACTGGAGAAAGTTGTAGCTGATGGTACGGGAAGTAGTGCTGCTATTAGTGGTTACCGTATAGGTGGGAAAACAGGAACTGCCAAGCATTATGGTGTTGAGGTTTATGACTCCTCCTTTATAGGTATACTGCCTATTGATGATCCCCAATTAGTCATCATGGTAGTTTTTTATGATCTTACTGGTCAGCTATACTATGGTAGCCAGACAGCTGCGCCAGTTTTTCGCAATATAGCATTAGATGTAATCCGCTATCTGGATATAGCACCTTCTTTTCCGGCTGAAGAGGAAAATAAAATAAACAGGGTCTTGACAGTGCCTGATTTAATAAATATGGATATATATGAAGCAGAAAATCTATTGAGAAAAGAGGCTTTTGATGTTAAAATTGTAGGGAAGAGCAAAAAGGTATTAAAACAGGTTCCTCTGGCTGGTGCCAGGATCCTGGAAGGGACTACAGTCCTCCTGTTTACTGAAGAGGATTATGACCGGAATTATTTAATTGCTGTACCAGACCTGACAGGTATGACTGTAGATGAAGCCAGTTATTTACTTGAACAGATTGGACTCTTATTACAGGTTAAGGGAAAGGGCAGGATAATTAAGCAGGATATTCAGGCGGGAGAACGGGTATCAAGTGGTACTGTAATAAGTGTTGAAGCAAAAGACAGTGCTTAAAATTACCTTGTATTGGGTAAAATATAGGAGGAGGAGACCCTGATGTTACTAAAAGATTTAATTAAGAGGATAGAAGTACTGAAGATAGTGGGGAATCTTGATATAGAAATAAAAAAAATGGTCTATGATTCCCGCCAGGTTGAAGAAGGCAGTCTTTTTATTTGTATTGAAGGCTTTAAGGACGATGGCCATGATTATATAAATAAAGCTATTCAAAATGGTGCTGTAGCTATAGTGGTAGAAAAAGAGCTGGAAACATATCCGGATGGAATAACTGTTGTTGAAGTAGCTGATAGTAGAGAAACGATGGCTTATCTTGCAGCTGCTTTTTTTAATGATCCACTGGAAAAACTGGACTTGATCGGGGTTACTGGTACAAATGGTAAAACAACAACTACTTATATCATAAAAAGTATTCTGGACAATACAGGCAGGGCTACTGGTTTAATTGGGTCTATTAAGAATATTATTGGCGAAAAAACCTTGCCAGCTACCAGGACCACCCCTGAATCAATGGATTTGTATGGACTTTTTGCTGAGATGCTGGAAAACAGGCTCTCCCATGCTGTTATGGAGGTTTCTTCCCATGCCCTTGATTTAAAGAGAGTAGAAGGCATGGATTTTAAAGTAGCTATTTTTACAAATATTAGCCAGGATCATCTGGATTTCCACCAATCCTTTGATGAATATCTGCTGGCGAAAAGCAAACTTTTTCAACAGTTAGGACCTGGTGGGTTTGCAGTAGTAAATATTGATGATCCCAGGAGTGAACAGATTATAGCAGCAGCAAAGGGAGAGATTTTAACTTATGCCATCAAGAAAGAAGCTGATTTTCAGGCAAGAGATATTAAAATAAATTCCCGGGGAGTATCTTTTACAGTAGAGGGAAAATATAATTTTTCCTTGAACATGAAGCTGACAGGTTTGTTTAATGTCTATAATGCCCTGGCAGCTATTGCCTGTGGTTATGCCCTGGGTTTGAGTCCGGAGGAGGTAAAATCTGGCCTGGAAAAGGTTAATGGTGTTGCCGGCAGATTTGAAATTGTAGATGAAGGCCAGGATTTTACTGTTATTGTAGACTTTGCTCATACTCCCGATGGACTGGAGAATGTTTTGCAAACAGCCCTTGAACTGGCCAAAGGGAAGATACACATTGTCTTTGGTTGTGGTGGGGACAGGGATAAGGGTAAAAGGCCAGAAATGGGGAGAATAGCCGCAGAATATGGAGATTATCTGGTCTTGACCTCGGATAATCCCCGTTCAGAAGATCCAATAGCTATTATAAAAGATATTGAGCAGGGGTTAGAAAAGAGCACAACTCCTTATGAAGTGATCCTGGATCGGCGGGAGGCAATATTTTATGCCATAGAAAAGGCTGGTCCTGGTGATATGGTCTTGATCTTTGGTAAAGGTCACGAAACCTATCAGATTTTCAAGGATAAGACCATTTCCTTTGATGATCGCCAGGTTGCCAGAGAGGCTATCCGGGAAAGGTTTGCAGGTGATATGGGATGAAGAAGCTGACAGCAGAATTTATAGCAAAAAGCACAGCTGGAGACCTAATACAGGGGCCTCCGGCAGAGGAGATTCTGGGTGTTTCCATAGATAGTAGAACTATTCAAAAGGGAGAAGTGTTTTTTGCTATTAGAGGGGAAAGATTTGATGGTCATGATTTTATTAATGAGGCTATAGAAAAAGGAGCCAGGGCCCTTGTTGTAGATAGGCCAGTAGAGGTTACGAGAGATATTGCCCTTATAAAAGTTGAGGATACCACAAAGGCTTTACAGGACCTGGCCAGGGCTTATCGTCTCCTCTTCAGGAACCTGAAGGTTATCGCCATAACAGGTAGTGCTGGAAAGACTACTACCAAGGATATAATTGCTGCTTTATTAGAAAAAAAATATAGAACCAGAAAGACCAGAGGTAATTTAAATAATTTTTTTGGACTGCCTTTAACCTTGCTTGCTTTTGATGGAGAGGAAGAAGTGGCAGTACTGGAAATGGGTATGAGTCAATTGGGCGAGATCTCTTTACTGGCAGAGATTGCAAAACCAGAGATAGCTGTTATCACCAATGTAGGAAAAACCCATCTGGAAAGCCTTCTTTCTGTTGAAAATGTAGCAAAGGGAAAGGGGGAACTGATCACTTCCTTACCGGCAGAGGGTGTTGCTATACTGAATTATGATAATGACTATGTGCGAAATATGGGCAGCTTATTTCCGGGGAGAAAGATATATTATGGATTAAAGGGAGAGGCAGACCTCTATGCAGATAATATAGTTACTTTCCAGAACAGGATGGAGTTTGATATTCATTATGAAAATGAAGTGGAAAGAATAAAACTGGATAGAACCGGCCTTCATAATGTCTATAATGCCCTGGCTGCTATTGCGGTAGCCCGCCTGTTGGGGATCACCTGGCAGGAGATAAGGGAAGGATTAATGAATGTAGATTATTCTTCTTTACGCTGGGATGTTCAGGTACAAAATGGGATTACTATAATAAATGATGCCTATAATGCTAATCCTCTCTCTATGGAGGCCAGTATCAGTGCTGCCAAAGATATGAAAGGGAAAAGATTAGTACTGGCCCTTGGGGCTATGTTGGAGTTAGGGGAGGAAGAAGAGTCTGCCCACCTGCAACTGGGAGAATATGTATCCGGGCAAGGAGTAGCTTTGCTGATTACTGTTGGAGAAATTGCCCGTTTAATAGCTAAAGGGGCCAGGGAAAAAGGGATGCCAGAAGACCAGATTGTCGAATGTGAAAATAATCAAGTAGCAAGTGAGATATTGAGCAAGTATCTGCAGGAGGGGGATGTCTTGCTGGTTAAAGGATCCCGGGGTTTAAAGATGGAGGAAATAGTAAGGGCTTTATTATAAATGTAATAATTATTGGAGGAAAATAAAATGCTATATTTAACAGCAGTTTTTTTGCCTTTTCTTATTTTAATACTTTTTGGTCCTGCTTTAATAAAAGGTTTGCAGTATCTTAATTTTGGACAACAGATCAGGGGCGAAGGTCCCAGTTCTCATTTGAAGAAAAAGGGAATTCCCACCATGGGTGGTATCTTGATTGTCCTGGCCATATTAATTTCTTCTTTTGTTTTCCTGGACCTCAGTACAGAGGTAATATGGGCATTGATAACAACACTGGCCATGGGCTTAATTGGTTTCCTTGATGATATAATAAAGATTCGTAGCAAGCGGTCACTGGGTTTAAAGGCCAGGGAAAAACTAATAGGGCAGATTACTGTTGGCTTGCTTCTGGCCCTATATGTTGTCTTTTATTCCAATATAGGAAAAGAAATATTATTTCCCTTTACAGGTTGGCTTATTAATCCTGGCTACTTACTTATACCCTTTATTGTATTTATAGTAGTTGGTTTTACCAATGCAGTAAACCTGACAGATGGTCTTGATGGACTGGCTGCAGGTGTTACCTTAATTGTCTGTACTGCCCTGGCAGTACTCTGCTCAGCCCTGGGGTATAAACAACTGGCTATATATGCTTTAATTGTCAGTGGTGCCTGTCTGGGCTTTGTCTGGTTCAATAGTCATCCGGCTCAGGTTTTTATGGGGGATGTAGGCTCCCTGGCTCTGGGTGGTGCTGTATCAGCCCTGGCGGTTCTTTCCGGGACAGAGTTTTTCCTGGTTATTATTGGAGGAATATATGTAGCAGAGGCCTTATCAGTGATGATACAGGTTGGTTATTTTAGATTAACTGGTGGGAAGAGGATATTCAGGATGACCCCTCTCCATCACCATTATGAATTGACTGGTCTGGAGGAAGCACAAATAGTTTCCCGTTTCTGGATCACCAGTATTATTCTTGCCATTCTTGGCCTCTTTTCATATTTTATTATTCTATAAAAGCAAGGGGTTATTTTATGATGGAGCTTAAGAATAAAAAAATTGCCATTATTGGTTTGAGCCGGACTGGGGTAGCTACGGCTGAATTTCTTTCCCGGGCTGGTGCCAGAGTTATAGTTTCTGATACAAAAACAGCTCCTTTCCTGGAAAAGGAAATGGAAGCCCTAAAAGGACTGGAGCTTGATTATGAATTAGGTTATCATGGCGAGAAATCTCTGGCTGCTGATTTGATTGTTGTCAGCCCAGGGGTACCCCTGGATATACCCTTTTTTAAAAAAGCAAGGGAGAAGGGTATTCCCATAATCAGTGAGATAGAATTGGCTTATCATTTTACAGAAGGGAAAATCATAGCCATTACCGGGACCAACGGTAAAACCACAACCACTTCCTTGATTGGAGAGATTCTGCAAAAGGCCCAGATAGGCAAGGTAAAAGTAGCAGGAAATATTGGTACTCCCTTGATAAGAGAGATAGGGGATTTAGGACAAGATGACTGGCTGGTAGTGGAAGTCAGTTCCTTTCAATTGGAAACTATAGTTGATTTCAAGCCGGATATTAGTTTGTTTTTGAATTTTACAGCCGATCATCTGGATAGGCATAAAAGCCTGGAGAATTACTGGTTAGCCAAAAAACGAATTTTTGAAAACCAGACTTCCAGGGATATGGCCCTGGTTAATTTTGATGATCAGGATGTTATGAAGGCAGTAAAAGATTTTCCTGGCAGAATATATCAGGTCAGCATGGATAAAAAGGTAAATCCAGGTATAAGTCTTGTAGACAATAAACTAGTCTTCCGGGCAGAGGATAGGGAGGAGGTTCTTATAAACTGTACAGATATTCCCCTCCCGGGATTACATAATATCCAGAATGTTGCCTTTGCAGCCCTAACTGCTTACTTGCTTGGTATTCCTGTAGAGATAATCAGGAATGCTATTAGGGATTTTAAGGCTGCAGGTCATCGCCTGGAGGAAGTCTGTTTATTGGAAAATAATATCTTGGTTATTGATGATTCAAAGGCTACTAACCCTGATGCGGCTATAAAAGGGATTGAATCTTTTACCAGGCCTTTAGTTCTGCTGGCAGGAGGGCAGGACCGGAATGCAGATTTTACAGAATGGGGCCGGGTTGTCAGGGAACGGGCAAGGGTTCTGGTATTGTTGGGAGAGACCAGATATAAAATGCGGGAAGTGGCATTAAAAAGCGGTTTTCCCAATATAAATATACATATAGCAGACAATATGAAAGAGGCTGTAGAGATTGCTGCCCAAAACTTAAAGCCAGGTGACTGCCTACTCCTGTCACCGGCCTGTCCCAGTTGGGATATGTATAAGAGTTATCAGGAAAGGGGTAGGGAGTTTCAGGATTTGGTTAAGACTCTATAGTTCTAGTTTCAAGATAATGGATAGAAAAGTAATACCAGGCTACATGAGTTCTACTGAGGATTTAAGGGGGATTGGATTTGGAAAATAAAAAAGCACCTGATTATATCCTGCTCTTTGTAGTAATTACTCTGATGTTAATTGGACTGATTATGATATTAAGTGCCAGCTCAATACGGGCTCTGGCAGATTATAATGATAGCTTTTATTTGTTCAGGCACCAATTGCTCTGGTCAGTAATTGGCATCCTGGCCATGATCTTTTTTATGAATCTGGATTATCAGATTTACCAGAAATATGCCAGATTAATCCTTATCCTGACCATATTAGGCCTATTAATTGTCTTAATTCCGGGAATAGGAAGGGTAGCCGGTGGTTCCAGGAGATGGATTATTTTTGGCCCAATCCGTATTCAACCCTCTGAATTAGCCAAATTAGGTATGGTTATATATTTATCCCAGTATTTTGCCAGAAAAGGAGAGAAGGTGAAGGACTTTCTGGAGGGGCTTTTACCTCCTTTGATTATCCTGGGGATAGTATTTCTCTTGATTCTTCTGGAACCTGATCTTGGTACTGCTATCACCATAGCCGGTACAGTTTTTTTGATGTTGTTTGTTGCAGGAGCCAGGTATGCCCACCTGGGTTTATTAATTCTGGTCAGTGTTCCCCTTTTGCTTTTTTTTATAATCAGGGAAGATTATAGGAGGGAGAGGCTTTTTTCCTTTTTAGACCCCTGGTCAGATCCCCTTGATACAGGTTATCATATTATCCAGTCTTTACTGGCTCTGGGCTCTGGGGGTATCTTTGGTGTTGGTTTAGGCCAAAGCAAGCAGAAATTTTTATATTTACCAGAACCGGGAACAGATTTTATCTTTGCCATTATTGGGGAAGAGCTTGGTTTAATCGGGACTCTCCTGGTTTTATTCCTCTTTTTTCTTTTTGCCTGGAGGGGACTAAAAATTGCCCTTAATGTCCCCGATCTTTTTGGGTCATTACTGGCAACAGGAATAAGTTCAATGGTTATACTACAGGCCTTGATTAATATTGCTGTTGTTACTTCTTCCATGCCAATTACCGGTATAACCCTGCCTTTTATCAGTTATGGAGGCACCTCCCTGGTAATCATGTTATCATCAGTAGGTATCTTACTGAATATTTCCCGTTATGCTCTGGAATAATATAGAAGATAAGAGGTGTAGATAGATGAAAGCTATTATAACAGGTGGTGGGACTGGTGGTCATATCTACCCTGCCCTGGCTATAGCAAGGGCTTTAGAGGAGAGGGGCTGGAAGATATTATATCTAGGCTCAAAAGGGGGCCTGGAAAGTACTCTGGTCAGGGAAGAGGGTTTTAACTATCAAGAAGTACAGGTAGCCCCTTTGCCGAGAAAACTTTCAGTAAAATTAATGAGCTCGGTCTTTAAAACCATGCTGGGTTTTTTTCAGGCCAGAAAGCTAATTAAGGAATTTCAGCCAGATGTGGTACTGGGCACTGGGGGGTTTGTAGCAGGGCCAGTAGTTCTGGCAGCCAGTGCTTTAAAGATTCCTTCTATTATTCATGAGCAGAATGTCTATCCGGGTTTTACCAACAAGCTTCTGGCGAGAAAGGTGGATATTATTGCCCTGAATTTTGCTGCAGCCCGGGATTATTTTCCTGAGAAGATTAAAGCCAGGTTTGTTGTTACAGGTAATCCTGTCCGCCAGGCTATTCTGAATACTGATAAAGAAACTGGTCTGGAGAAATTGAGCCTTGAAAGAGGGAAAAAGACCATCCTGGTTTTTGGCGGCAGCCAGGGTGCCATGAGTATAAATAGAGCAATGCTTGAAGTCTATAAATATTATACTGAAAGTAATAAGGTCCAGATTATTCAAATAACAGGTGAAAAAAATTATCAACAGGTCTTACAGGACATAGAGGATGCAGGGGTGAAACTGAAGGAAAACAGGCATTATAAAATAATACCCTATTTAAGGGAAATGGAATATGCCTATGCAGTAGCTGATCTGGTTGTTTATAGGGCAGGGGCTACAGGGATTGCAGAAATTACGGCTAAAGGTATACCAGCAATACTGATTCCATACCCTTATGCAGCAGAAAACCATCAGGAGTATAATGCCCGTAACCTGGAAAAACAGGGAGCAGCAGAGGTGATTCTGGATAGGGATTTAAAGGGCCAGGTCCTGATTGAGAAAATAGAGGAATTATTAAGTAATGAAGATAGATTAAAAGAGATGGCTCAAAATAGTAAAAGTCTGGGGAAGGCTGAAGCAACAGAAAATATTGTTAGCTTAATCCAGGACTTGCTAAAGAAAGAATAGAGTAACATATTATTATTCTCTTTCATAGGATATAGTTGTGGTGAAAAAAGAGGTGGTTAAGGTGATGGATAAAATAAAGAGAATACATTTTGTTGGTATTGGCGGAATCTCTATGAGCGGGATAGCGGAAATGTTGGCCCATAAAGGATATCAAGTCAGTGGTTCAGATTTGAAAGATTCTCATCTCCTGGATAAATTACGGGAAAAAGGTGTAAAAATTTATATTGGCCATGATAAGGATAATGTCCAGGATGCAGATTTGCTTGTAATATCCAGCGCTATACCAGAAACCAATCCTGAATTAAAAGATGCTCGAGATAGAGGTTTACCGGTCTTAAAAAGGGCGGAAATGTTGGCTGAGATAATGAAAGGGATGAGAGGTATTGCCATCGCAGGGACCCATGGAAAATCCTCTACTACAGCCATGACAGCAGCATTATTGCTGGAAGGCAAAAAGGATCCCACCATTATGCTGGGTGGAGAGTTGGATTTAATTGATGGCAATGTATATCTTGGCCAGGGTGAGTTTTTATTAACTGAAGCCGATGAAAGTGATGGCTCTCTTCTTTATTATAATCCGGAAATAGTAGCTATCACCAATCTGGAACTGGATCATCTGGATTATTATGGTTCTGAAAGTAAACTATTAGGGACCTTTGAAGAATTTCTCCAAAAGATTCCTCAAAAGGGTAAAATAATCCTTAATGCTGAAGATGAAAAATTAATGGGCTTAATCAGTGAGGCAGATTCCAGACTACTTACCTATGGTATTGAAAAAGGCACTATACAGGCAAAAGAAACCAAACTATATCCCTTTGGCAGTATATTTTCCCTGACAAAAGAGGGAGAAATGATAGATACTATAAATCTTCAGGTTCCTGGCAGACATAATATTCTCAATTCCTTGGCTGCAATTGCTATAGCACTGGAAACTGGAGTTAAGCCAGAAGATATAAAAAGAGGTATTGAGAAATATACAGGTATAAAACGGCGCTTTGAAAAGAAAGGATTATTGGGGGATATCCTGGTCATAGATGATTATGCTCACCATCCTACAGAAATTGCGGCTACTATAAAATCTGCCCGGAATACTGGTTATGAAAGGGTTATAGCAGTATTCCAACCACATCGTTATACACGGACCAGGGATTTTATGCAGGAATTTATCCATTGTTTTGAGGGTGTTGACCATTTGATAATTACAGAGATTTATTCAGCAGGAGAAAAAGCCCTACCAGGTATTGATGGAAAAAGATTAAGTGAAGAAATTGCCAGAAAGAACTCCTTCCCGGTAGATTTTATAGCTGAAAAAGAAGATGTGGTTGATTATTTAACCCGTATTGTGCGGAGTAAGGATCTGGTTATTACTATGGGGGCCGGAGATGTTTATGAGATTGGCAACTTATTTCTGGAGAAAATGAAAAAAAAAGCTAAAGAAATGGCCTGAGGGAAGGGAGTTTTACTATGTCCGATAATAAGCTGCTTTATTATATAATAGCTTTTATCAGTCTTTTGGCCCTTATTTCTTTTGCTCTCTCACCCTTTTTTGAAATCCGTAGTATTGAAGTAAATGGCCTGTATATATTAAGTAGAGGGGAATTGGAGTATTTACTGGAACCCTATTATGGAACAAACATTTTATTATTAAATAAAAAGAACTTAAGGGAAAGCCTATTAAATATAGCATATATAAAAGAAATAGAAGTCAGGAAAAGCTATCCGGCTACACTGGTCCTCTACATAAAAGAAAGGGATCCTGTTGCCAGGATTATTAATAATGAGCGCTATATCTTATTTAGTAGTGATGGCTTTATTGTGGAGAATAATACTATTATAAACCGGGTTAAGGTTCCAGAAATAAAGGGACTTGGCTATTCTTTTCATAACCAATATGTAGAGTATACCCCTATACTGGAAAGTATTGTACAGGCTCTGGAAGGAATTAGCCTGAAAACCAGAGGAAAAATTGATTTTATAAACTACCAAAATAAAGAGAACACCATAATTGCTTATAATGGTAAGGTTCCTATATATTTTGGACAACCTGTAGGCTTAATAGAAAAATTTAGAGTCCTGGAATATATCCTTAACAAGATACAGGAAGAAGATTTAGCAGTAGAATATATAGATCTGAAAATTATAAATAAACCTGTTGTTAAAATAGAATAAGATTATTTTTCCTTTAAAAAAGAGGACTTTTTCAATAGATGTTGAATTAATTCTAAAAGATTAGTATAGTCTGGGGGAGGAGGTTTATCTGTGGGAAGTCGCAGGATTGTAACTGGACTTGATGTAGGAACCACCAAAATATGTACAATAATTGCAGAGGTTAATGAAGCAAATGGTAATATAAATATAATCGGTATTGGACTCTCTCCTTCACATGGCTTACGTAAAGGAATTGTAGTGGATATAGATGAAACAAGTAAAGCAATAAGGGATTCCTATAAAAAAGCAGAAAGAATGGCTGGAATTTCTATAGACACAGCTTTTGTTGGGATTGCAGGTGCCCACATTTCCTCGTTAAATAGTCATGGAGTTGTAGCAGTCACCGGAGAAGAAAAAGAGATAAAAGAGACTGATATACAACGGGTTATGGAAGCAGCCAGGATTGTTCCCCTGTCGGCTGAAGAAGAGATGCTTCATGTTCTGGCCAGGGAATTTATAGTAGATGGATGTTCAGGAATCAAAGATCCTTTAGGTATGTCAGGAGTAAGGTTAGAGGTAGAGACCCATATTATTACCGGTTCTAGTACATCAATACAAAATCTGGTAAAGAGTGTTATGCGAGCAGGTTTAGCAGTAGATGATATAGTGTTGGAACCACTTGCTTCCAGTGAATCTGTTTTAACCAAAGATGAAAAAGAACTGGGTGTAGTACTGGTGGATATAGGAGGAGGTACCACAGACCTGGTTGTTTTTCATGAAGGAAGTGTTTGCTATACAGCTGTTTTACCTATCGGAGGTAACCATGTCAGCAATGATATAGCAGTAGGTTTGAGAACACCTATTAATGAGGCCGAAAATATCAAGATAAAATATGGCTGTTCTTTAACCAGTCTTATTGAGGAAGATGAATATATTACTGTTGCCACTGCTAGTGGGAAAGATACTAGAGAGGTGCCTTTAAGAAAGCTCTGTCAAGTTATTGAACCCCGGATGCAGGAAATATTTACCCTGGTAAAAAGAGAACTGGACCGGATTGGCCCCAGGGATTTGACTCCTGCCGGTCTTGTAATAACTGGTGGAGCATCTTTACTTAGAGGTACAGATGCCCTGGCCTCGGAAATTCTTAAGCTGCCAGTACGTCTGGGAGAGCCAGATTTACTAAATGGTTTATCAGATGTTATTGATAATCCTGTTTACATTAAAAAAGATGGCAAAGTTCCCAAAGCTATCTTTTCGACAGCTGTTGGGCTTGTTGAATATGGTGCACGCTATCATAAAAATAGTGGAGAAAAAAGTAAAGATGTAGTAGGGGATTTTATAAATAAAATAAAAAGATTTTTTGAATGGTTTTAATATGGGGAGGTAACAGAAATTGTTTGAAATAGGTACAGAGATTGAGCAATTTGCTACTATAAAAGTTGTGGGTGTTGGTGGTGGAGGAAATAATGCTGTTAATCGGATGATTGAAGAAGGCCTTGATGGAGTAGAATTTGTAGCCATTAATACAGATGCACAGGCTTTATTATCTTCGAATGCCAGTAGAACTATACAGATAGGTAATAAAATAACCAGAGGTTTAGGTGCTGGCTCAAATCCTGCTATCGGTAAAGAAGCAGCTGAAGAAAGCCGGGAAGATATAGCAGAAGCCCTGGAAGGTGCTGATATGGTTTTTGTCACAGCTGGAATGGGTGGTGGAACCGGTACTGGAGCAGCTCCTGTAGTTGCTGAAATAGCAAAAAGTCTTGGTGCTCTTACTGTAGCTGTTGTTACCAAACCACTTACTGTAGAAGGTCGTAAAAGAATGGAAAGGGCTGAACAGGGGATTGAAACTCTAAAAGAATGTGTTGACACCTTAATTGTAATCCCTAATGACCGTTTGCTGGAGGTAGCCGAAAGGCAGACCAGTCTTCTTGATGCCTTTAAAATAGCTGATGATGTTTTACGGCAGGGGGTCCAGGGTATCTCTGATCTTATAACCATTACAGGAATTATAAACCTGGATTTTGCTGATGTAAAAGCTATTATGACAGATGCCGGGTCAGCCTTAATGGGTATTGGTAGAGCTAAAGGAGAAAACAGGGCTATGGAAGCAGCAAAAATAGCTATTGCTTCACCTTTGTTGGAAGCTTCCATTGATGGAGCCAAAGGGGTATTATTGAATATAACAGGTGGCTTGAATTTAGGTATTCATGAAGCCAATGAAGCAGCCCGGGTTATCCAGGAAGTTGCTGATCCAGAAGCCAATATTATTTTAGGTGCTGTTATTGATGAGAGCTTTGATGAAGAAGTACAGGTAACAGTTATAGCTACTGGTTTTGATGAAAGAAATGCAGCCAGAAAAAAAGAAGAGGAGAAACTTGTAGAAGAATTTGATATAGAAAATTTTACTGGAGATGACCTGGATATTCCAGCCTTTCTGCGCAGGCAGAAAGCATAAGCAGGGTATTAGTTGAATACAAATCTCGATACATACCGTATCGAGATTTTTTACTTTTGGGGTAATATGACAAAATAAGATAAATAAAGCAGGTCTAAAACTCTTTTTTCCTCATATATATAAATTGAATTGATAAGTAGGTGTATAATCAGAATGATTATCTATGTAGATATCACACTACTTAATAATTTTTTGATGACAACTGCCATAATATGGGCAATAGCAAAAATAATGGAAATAAAGATAAGCTGGGCCAGATTGATATTGGGAGCCAATATAGCCAATCTTTATCTTATCTTTGCTTTTTTGTTACAACAAATTCCTTTACATTATTTTATAAGTTTTATTTTACATATCTTATTAAATATAATTAGTGCTTTACTGATTGTGAAGGTTTCTTTTCCTGATTTAGATAAGGCCAGGTTCATAAGGGCAGTAACCAGGCTTTATCTGATTACCTTTATTGCTATAGGAACAACCCTATCTTTATTTTATATTTATGGAGGCTCACCTTTTAATACTGGTATTCTCAAGCTGTGTATTGGTCTTATTGTTTTATTTTTATTAGGAAATTTCGGCTGGAGTATTATACAGAAGTATAAATTACCTGATGAATTATACTTAGCCATTGTTATATATTTTCAAGGCAGAGAGCTAAGCTTAACTGGTTTGCTGGATACCGGAAACAGCTTAACTGATCCCTTCAGCAATGCACCTGTTATTGTTGCCGAGTTATCTGCCCTTCTTCCCTTATTTCCAGAGAAAATACAAAAGCAAATCCTATCCAGTGCAAATAGAGATTTTGGCTTAATAGATATTTTTCAGGAATATGATCTTGCTCAAAGGATACGTCTTCTTCCCTTCTCTGATTTGGGACAGGAAAATGGACTTATGTTAGGCTTTAGACCAGATCTTGTTGAGCTTTTCTATAAGAACAAGCTGTTGAGGATAGAGGATTGTGTTATAGGAATAAGCAAGAGGGTTCTGGACCATGAAAATTCCTATCAGGCTCTCATTCATCCTAAATTAATAATCTAGAACAAATATGAAAGGGGCAGAATAATGCTTAAGAAGTTTTTTTTGCTTATAAAAGTCCAGCTGAAAATAACCTGGATCAAATTGCTGCAAAAAATAGGCTTATACCGGTCAGCTATTTATTATTTAGGTAGTAGCGAGACTTTACCCCCACCTCTGGAGGAAGAAGAGGAGTCCTATCTTTTGGAAAGATTAGGGGCAGGCGAAGAAGAGGTAAGGAAATTACTGATAGAACATAATCTGCGTTTAGTAGTTTATATTGCCAGGAAATTCAATAATACCGGTGTTGATATTGAAGACCTGGTTTCAATTGGTACTATTGGTTTAATTAAAGCAGTCCGTACTTTTGATGTCAATAAAAATATCAAGCTGGCCACTTATGCTTCCAGATGTATAGAAAATGAAATACTCATGTATTTACGGAAAAATAATAGAAAAAAAGCAGAACTTTCTTTTGATGATCCATTAAATATAGATTGGGATGGTAATGAATTAAAATTATCTGATATTATGGGAACTGATGCTGATATTATCTATAAAAATATTGAATTAGAGATTGATAGGGAACTATTAAAAACAGCCATGAAAGCATTAACAAAGAGGGAAAGAACCATCCTTATTCTCCGTTTTGGGCTTTTAAAATCTGGTAATACAAAAACCCAGAAGGATGTTGCTGATATATTGGGAATATCTCAATCTTATATCTCCCGGCTGGAAAAAAGAATTATCAGGAAGTTAAGGAGGGAAGTAGCCAAATTAATCTAGTTTTAAGAGATAGACTGGTTTAAGAAGGGCCAAACCCTTCTTTTTTTTATTTATAGACCCAATATGTACCAGGTATAAAAAGGGTGTAATGGGAAATAATGAATAAAAACAGTAAAAAGATCAGAAAAGAGACCGGGAGGAATTTAGATGGGGAACAAAGTAGAAATTAGTGGAGTAAATACATCTGAGCTACCTGTCTTAAGTAATAAAGAAATGAGAGTTTTATTCAGGAAGATGCAAAAGGGAGATCAGAAAGCACGCAATACTATTGTCAATGGAAATTTACGCCTCGTTCTCAGTGTTATTCAGCGTTTTAATAATAGGGGAGAGAATGTTGATGATCTCTTTCAGGTAGGTTGTATAGGCCTTATGAAGGCAATTGATAATTTTGATCTCAGTAAAAAAGTCCGTTTTTCTACTTATGCTGTTCCTATGATTATCGGAGAAATCAGAAGATATTTGCGGGATAATAATTCCATCCGGGTTAGCCGCTCTTTAAGAGATACTGCCTATAAAGCATTACAGGTAAAAGAAAGCCTGAAAAACAAGAATTCTGAAGAGCCTTCTCTTAATGATATTGCCAAAGAATTGGGAATTCCCAGGTCAGAGGTAATTTTTGCCCTTGACGCTATACAGGACCCCATTTCTCTCTTTGAACCTATTTATCATGATGGAGGAGATCCAATATTTGTTATGGATCAGATCAGTGATAAAAAATCTGAAGATGAGAGCTGGCTGGAAGGAATTGCTGTAAGAGAAGCCTTGCGAAGATTAAATGAGAGAGAAAAACTTATCCTTTCTTTTCGTTTTTATGAAGGGAAAACCCAGATGGAGGTGGCAGATGAAATAGGTATTTCACAGGCACAGGTTTCCCGGCTGGAGAAGGCAGCCTTGAAACGTTTAAGAAGGCATGTGAAGGAGGAACTATGAGATGTTTTTTAAAAAATTAAGGATTATTCTCTTTCTTATATTTGTTACAATTGTCATATTGAGCATAAATGCTAATAGTGCATTTTTGCTAAAAGAAAAGGGGGACTATATTAATGCTTTTACTGAAGATAATCTCCTACGTTTACATGTAATTGCTAATAGCAATTCTCCTAAAGATCAATATATAAAAAGATTAGTGAGAGAAAGGCTGATTGAACATATAAGGTCTAATGATAATCTGAATTTAGATCTCCAGGCTCTGGAAGAATATATTAATGGAATATTGGAAAAGGAAGGTGTGAAATATAGAGGAAGGCTTGAGTTGGGAGAATTTGATTTTCCAGCCAGGACCTATGCAGAGCTAAGATTAGCTGCTGGTAACTACCTGGCCTTAAAAATTATTCTGGGAAAAGGTGAGGGATCTAACTGGTGGTGTGTATTATTACCCCCTCTCTGTATTGAAGAGGCAGAAAATAATGCCAGTGATAAAAAGCTGGAACTAAGATTAAAGATGGTGGAATGGATTAGAGACCTAAATAAAAAAGAGGTTATAGAGAGTCCGGAAAATAAAAAATTAGTGACCTTAGGAGATAACTTTAAGGAAATTAAGTTAGAACCAGCCTGGCCGGAATTTAAATTAATTGATATAGAGGTTTTGAATGTAGAAGTATAGGAGTATAGGAAACTTGTTTTTCCCTGTGACTGCCCTGAGGCAGTTTTTTCTTTGCACACTTCAGCCCTGGCCTTCATATAATAATTTTGAATTCTTATAAGTTTTCAAGAAAAAGGAGGGCTGTTTGTGTTGAAAAACTCTGAATTAAAATTGAAGGATGTAATTGATATTAAAAGGGGGAAAAAACTAGGTTTTATTGATGATATAGATATAGAGGTGGAAAAGGGTCAAATCAAGGCTTTTGTGGTTCCTGCTCATCAAAACAAGTTATTTAATTTTTTTCTGAAAAAAAATGATCAGGTAATCACCTGGGATGAAATTAGAAAAATAGGTGAAGATGTTATTTTGGTAGAACTGAATGAAGATAAGGTTTAAAATTAAAAATATTTATGATATACTAGGAAAGTAGTCGAGGATGTTGGGAGGACTGGAGCAAATGAAATGTCCTTATTGTGATTATAAAGATAGCAAGGTAATAGATTCCCGTTATACTGAAGAATATACCTGTATCAGACGGAGAAGAGAATGTCTGAATTGTAAAGAGAGATTTACTACTTATGAGCGCCTGGAAGACTTACCTTTGATGGTTGTAAAAAGGAATGGTCAAAGGGAATTATTTGACCGGAATAAAATAAAGACAGGTCTCTTAAAGGCTTGTGAAAAAAGACCTATCAGCCAGGAACAGCTGGATCAATTAATTGATAATGTGGAAAAGAATCTTAGAAATGAAATGAAGCAGGAAGTCCAGAGCACTGAGATAGGTGAAATGGTGATGAATTATCTTAAAGAGCTGGATGAAGTTGCTTATGTAAGGTTTGCCTCTGTTTACAGGCAATTTACAGATCTAAATATATTTATACAGGAATTGGAGCATTTACTTAAGGAAAGGTCAAAGGATTGAGGAGGCAGTAAATATTGTTTACCTGGGTTGAGGATAGGGATCTACTTTATCTAAAGATTGATAGTTTTGCAAAATATGCTGTTGAGGCATATTTTACTACCCGTAATGGCGGAGTTAGTATAGGGGCTTACAATTCACTAAACCTGGCCTTACATGTTGGTGATAAAAAAGAGGATGTTTTGAATAATAGGGTAAAATTAGCTAATTCATTAGGATTTGATTCCAGAACTTTTGTAGCTGCAGAACAGGTTCATGGTGGAAATACTTATATAGTTACAGAGAAGGATCAGGGGGCAGGGGTATTGGATTTTCAGGATAGTATTCCTGGAGTAGATGCCCTTATAACTGCAAAAAAAGGAATCCCCCTCATTTCTTTTTATGCAGATTGTGTACCCTTGTTTTTTCTGGATCCTGTCAAAAGGGTGGTAGCTCTGGCCCATGCAGGCTGGAGAGGTACTGTAAAAAAAATAGCCCGGCAGACTGTTTTGCAGATGCAGGAGGCTTTTTCCTCCAGTCCAGAGAATATTATGGTAGCCCTGGGGCCATCTATATCCCGGGATTATTATGAAGTCAATGAAAGGGTAATTGAGGAATTCAGGAGGGCTTTTCCCTGGTATAAAGAATTGCTTGTTTATAAGGGAAAAGAACACTATCTCCTGGATTTGTGGCAGGCCAATATTTTAATATTGGAAGAAACAGGGGTAGGAAGAGAGAAGATATTTCTAAGCAATCTCTGTACATTTGGAAATCCTCAATTATTTTATTCTTATAGAAGAGAAGCAGGTAAGACCGGAAGAATGGCCAGCATAATCTATCTACCTGAAAGTAAGGATTAATTCCAAGATATAGGGATGATTATATGCAGGAAAATAAAGATCTTTTTTTTGTGGAGGAAAAAAGGAGTTTAATAAAGAATTATAATTTTAAAGGTGCTAAAAAAAAGAGACCTTTCTTTCCCTTTTTCATTATTTTCCTATTTGTGGCCTTTTTCTTTCTCTACTTTTACACAATAAAGAACCGGGTAGATATAGTTATAGCTGATTATACAGAAGTAGTAGATGGCTTTCGGGCAGAGGGTTTAATTATCAGGGAGGAGACAGTTTATACTGCTCCTGAAGCTGGTTATGTAAAATTGCTGGCCAGGGAAGGGAAAAGGGTAGCCTATGGTGAAGAAATAGCCAGACTCAATAACAGGACTATCTATAACCACCATGCTGGCTTATTAAGTTATGCTGTAGACGGCCTGGAAGAAGTCTTGACTTTCAGTAGCATTAATAATATGACTGTAGATAAATATCGGTCTTATAAAAGGAATTTTAAACAGAATTTTAATAATGACTATATAAGAAAAGGACAGGCTTTATTTAGAATTATTAATAACAATAACATGTATCTTATTATCCCCTGTGATAAAGAGGAAATTAGAAGATATAGACTTATGGAGACTGTATTTATTGAGATAGATGAGCCAGATAATAAACTGGTTGAAGCCAATATAATTGATATCAAGATTGAGGATGAACAGGGGCTTTTAGTTGTTAGATTAAATCTTTTTCTGGAAGAATGGCTAAATACCCGCAGGGTTAATTTTCACTTTATAAAAAATATTTATCGGGGGATTGCCATTCCCAGAAAAGCTATCTTTACCACTACTGCAGGTGAAGGTGTATTAGTATATGACCCATTAAGGAATACATATAATTTTGTACAGATAAGGGTTTTAAATGGCAACAGGGATTTGGTGATAGTTGAAGGGGTAGACCTGGGAGATAATATAGTAACCAATCCAGCAGACCTGGATTATGGCCGAAAAGGGGTGTAAAATTTGCATTTACTTGAGTCAGACCTTAAATCCCGATTGTTCCATATAGAGGAAAGAATAAAAAAAGCTGCCACTAAGGTGAAACGTGATCCTGGTGAGATAGTTTTGTTGGCAGTTAGCAAAAATCAGCC
Organism: Halothermothrix sp. DTU029; assembly: GCA_001512435.1. Lineage (GTDB taxonomy): Bacteria > Bacillota > Halanaerobiia > Halanaerobiales > DTU029 > DTU029. Next base: position 29,093 of record LFRS01000169.1, read on the forward strand.
TATAGAAAAAATTGATTTTTTCTATAGGAAAGGCCTGCAATATTTTGGGGAAAATAGGGTGCAGGAATTGAGGGAGAAATATAGGCAGAGGCCGGATATTGGTTGGCATTTTATAGGTCATTTGCAGAGAAATAAAGTAAAGTATCTTCTGCGAATGGATAATTGTGTCTTAATTCATTCCCTGGATAGCTGGTCTCTGGCTGAGGAAATAAACAGGAGGGCGGCCAGGCATAATAGGGTTATGCCGGTATTACTGGAGGTAAATGTAGCAGGAGAAAGAAATAAACAGGGTATTAGGGTAGAGGAAGTAGAGGATTTTTTGGCTGAAGCTCGTAATTTAAATAATATGGAGATAAGAGGTTTAATGACTATGGCACCCTATGTAGAAACTCCAGAAGAGGTTAGACCGGTTTTTAATAAGTTGGCTGCTATCAGGAAAGAAATGAAGGAAAAAGGGTTTAATTTAAGAGAACTATCTATGGGGATGAGTAATGATTTTGAAGTGGCAATTGAAGAGGGTGCTACAATAGTTAGAATAGGGACTTCTCTTTTTGGACTAAGGGAAGTGGAAGAAATACAGAGGGAGGTATAAGATGTATTTTTTATCATATCTAATAAGAACTATCTTTAATATCTTTAGCTGGCTAATTATCATCAGAACCATAATAAGTTGGCTGGCACCTGATATCTATAATCATAACTGGCGTAATTTATTAAGATTATTATATAAATTAACAGAGCCTATATTGAAACCCATCAGGGAATACCTGCCCACTGTGGCCTGGGGCCTGGATTTTTCTCCCCTGATTGCTCTTTTATTATTGAATATCTTGCGTAGTTTTATCTTAAGATTATTATATTATCTGGCAATAGATTTAGGAATATAATCAGTAAAAGGAGTGTTTTAGTTTGCTTGACAGGGAGCGTTTGACTTCCCATCTTCATCGGGAAGAAGAAAAAATCCTACTTAACCATGTCCTTGATAAGGCAGAAATTGTCTTAAAAAGAAAGAGTAAAGAAAGAACAAATTTTTTAAATCCCCATGAATGTAATATCATTTCCGGGGTTATTAAACAGGTCAATGAGATAAATTTTAAATTAGAAGGAGGATATCCTACTGCCGAGAGGAAAAGAATCAGCATATTTCCTGATTATATTTACCCTGATCATGTGGAGAATACGGTCAGTATATTAAAAATAAGCGGTAATTTCAAGTTCCAGGCCTTAAGTCACCGGGATTTCCTGGGAGCTATCCTGGGTACAGGCATAAAGAGGGAGATGGTCGGGGATATTCTGGTGGCGGAAGACTTTGCCCAGGTAATTGTAGCAGCTGAGTTGAAAGACTACATTAGCTTAAACCTTGTCCAGGTCCACGAGGTACCAGTAGAAGTTCTGGAGATCTCTGCAGAAGACCTGGTAATGCCTCATAGCCGGGTGAAGGAAATCAGAACTACGGTTCCTTCCATGAGGATTGATGCAGTAGCCAGTGCTGGTTTTGGTGATTCCCGGAGCAAGATCAGCCGGGAAATTGCAAGTGAAAAGGTGCAAATAAATTATAAATTGGTTTCTAATCCTTCTACCAGAGTAGAGGAAGGGGATTTGATCTCTATCCGGGGCAGAGGCAGGATAAAGGTTGTAGAGATAAGCGGTGTTTCAAATCGGGACAGGCTAAAGCTCCTTATACATCGTTATATATAAAAATAAAGAAAAGAGGTGGTTGTATTGAAAATTTCCCCCCTTGATATTTATAACCATGAGTTTAGCAAAACAACTTTTGGGTATAATGTTAAACAGGTTCAGGAATTCCTTGATGAAGTTGGAATGGCCTATGAAAGGCTGCTGAAAGAATTGAATATGCTCCAGGATGAAAATGAAAAACTAAAAGAAAAAGTAGCAGCCCAGGAAGAAATGGAAGAAAAGTTACAGAGGATTCTCTTGACTGTCCAGGAAACAGCCAGAGAGATTACTGAACAGGCCCATAAAGAAGCAGATCTGATCATAAAGAAAGCAGAACTAAAGGCAGAAAGAATGGAAAGAGAAACAAGGAATAAATTACAGGAAGAATACAAATCCTTACAAAGTTTACAGGAAACCAGGGAATTATTCAAAATACGGTTTAAAACAATGCTGGAAGGGTATCTGGAATTGTTAAATAAAGAGGAAGAACTTGATGATGAGATTGAAAAAGATGTAGCAGTTAATAATCTGGAATTGGATGATGTAGATGAGGATAATTTAGATATCAGTCTGGATTATTAAGACACCCTCTTCCGGGGGTCTTTTCTTTTTATTTATTTTGTAGAACTGATTTTATTAAGATTAGAATAATTAAACACAGGAGGTTATGAAATATGAGTAGTAAAGTAGAAAGGAAAAAAAGGGTTTTCTCCGGCGTACAGCCAACAGGACAGATACATATTGGTAATTATGTAGGTGCTATAAGCCTGTGGGTGGAAAATCAGGACCTCTATGATAATATTTTCTGTATCGTTGATTTACATTCCTTAACCATTCCTGAAAATGTAAGTCCTGAGTATTTAAGAAAAAAAGTCAGGGAAGTAGCAGCCCTGTATCTGGCCTGTGGTATAGATCCTGAAAAATCCACTATTTTTGTTCAATCCCATGTTCCGGAACATGCCGAATTGACCTGGCTCTTAAATTGTGTAACACCAATGGGTTGGTTAGAGAGGATGACCCAATATAAAACAAAAGCAGCTGATATGGAAACTGTGGGTACAGGTTTATTTGATTATCCAGTACTGATGGCTGCAGACATCCTCTTGTATGATACTGATCTGGTCCCGGTAGGTGATGACCAGAAACAACACATTGAAATCACCAGAGATATTGCTCAGCGCTTTAATCATCTTTATGGAGAGGTTTTTAAGATACCTGATGGCCTCTTCAGGGAAAGTGGTGCCAGGATAATGGGACTTGATAATCCGGAAATGAAGATGAGTAAAAGTCTTGGAGAAGTAAAGAAAAGACATTCCATTGGGATCCTGGATTCAGCAGATGATATCAGGGATACAATTATGAGAGCTACTACTGATTCCAATATGGAGACCCGTTTTGAGTATGCTTCCCCTGGAGTCAAGAATCTTCTGGTCCTCTATCAGGTAATGACAAATAGCAGCAAGGAGGAAGTAGAAGACCATTTCAGGGGTAAAAATTATGGGGCATTAAAAAAGGAATTGGTAGAAGTTGTTATTGAAAGATTAAGGCCCATACAGGAAAAATATAAAGAAATTGTGGAAGAAGAGGGTTATCTGGATAATATATTGAACAGGGGAAAAGAAAGAGCAAAAGAGATTGCTGCTGTAACTCTGCAAAGGGCAAAAGAACATATGGGTTTAATTTAAAAAACAGTAATTGGCCTGAAGAGCAAAAGTAGATACTTTACCCTGGGATATTCTATCTAATAAATGAATCCTCTCAATAAGATAAGTTGGAGATGGAACTTTTTTATGCTTTTATTCGTCTAAATGGACAGAAAGTAGAAAAAAGGGGCTGTTATTTAGATGAATATAGGAAGAAAAACCTTGATATTAACTTTAATAATCTTTAGTTTCCTGGCCATCTGTCTAAAGGCAGGGGGGGATCCCGGGAATATACTTCTGGAAAAAGAAATAATAAAAAACTTTAATGAAATAGTAAAAAACAGGGAAGAATTACCGGCAATAATAGCCTTTATTGATGAAAATATTGCCTACCTATCTCCGGAAAATGCTACCAGCCTGGTCAGTGAACTGGAAATAAAACAGAAGTTCCATCTTGTAGATCTGGAAAAGAGGTATTTCCCGACCAGGATACAGGAAAAACTCCTGGACTTATACATGCAGGATTTTGACCTGGGTAAATTTAAGGAGCTGGACAGGATAAAAAATTTAGGAGAAGGTAGTTTGCAGGAACTTTTGCTGGAAACAAATTTAACTGGCTATAAGGTTGAAACAGCAGAGGGTATGTTTTTTCCTGTAATTGATTATGAGTTTTACAAAAAATATCTTCCTTATCTTACCCGGGATTTCAGGGAATACATTGACTTGATGGTACGGGAATCCAGCAATCCTCCTGCCAAAGATGCTGCCTTAATTATTGGCTGGGATGAGCTTATAGAACGGGCCCTCTTTCAGGAGAAATTTTTGCTTGACTTTCCTTATTCAATAAGGGTTCCGGAAGTAAAAAACCTCTATGAAAAGTACCTGTATTTTATTTTTTATGGTCTTAATAATACACCCCTCTTTGCCTATGATACCCAGGAGATGCTGAAAAAAGCCAGGGAAGTTTACCCGGAAATGATAAATAGGCCTACAGATAGTTACTTGCTGCAATATTTAGCAGGTTTTCTGGAAATCCTGGAGGAGGATAATTATCATTTGACAGAAGAGGTAAATAAATACAGGGCAAGTGTCCTGGAAGATATTTTCTTTTCCTATGAATTTTATAAAGAACTAATCAAAGACTACCTGGTAGCCATGCAGAGAAATATTGACCTGGTCAAAGAAGAAAGCAATATCCAGAAGATTATTGAGGCCAATTATGGTGATAGCTATCAAGAGACCAGGGCCTTGAAAGTAACAGAAGATGAATTGCTTTTTGAGGCAGTAGAGGTAGTTTTCCCTGGTAATTATAAAGGTCACTTTACACCTGGTAAGAGATATCCCTATTATCTGGATGCAGCTATGGGAGGCCAGAGAGGTCTTATTATTAAAGATAATTTTGGCATCTGGCATTCTTTTGGCTGGCGAGTTCCAATAGAATAATTAATTATAAATTAAAGGACAGTTTTGCTGTCCTTTCTTTATTGTTCAAATATATTAATAATGAGATATAATAAAATTTTTTAAAGTTATATTTAAAGCTATATAATATATAAAAAATCCATGGAAAATCAAAATCAAAAAAATACTTAAAAAATCTCTTGACCTTGACGTTACGTAAAGGTGTATAGTTTTATTAGCAGGAGGTGATATAGGGGTTGGAATATACAGTACAAAGATTAGCAGACCTGGCCGGAGTCAGTTCCCGTACAATCAGGTACTATGATGAGATAGGCTTCCTTAAGCCTGCCCGGATAAATTCATCTGGTTATCGGCTTTATGGTGAAAAAGAGGTTGACCGTTTACAACAAATTCTTTTTTACCGGGAACTGGAAGTAGAGCTGGAAAATATTAAAAAGATTATTAATGGTCCAGATTTTGATGAGTTAAAAGCCTTAAAAAAACACCGGGAAAAACTCCTGAAAAAAAGACACCGTCTTGATTTATTAATAGCAAATCTTGAAAAAACCATAGATGCTAAAGAAAGGAGAATAAAAATGAGTGATAAAGAAAAATTTGCAGGTTTTAAGAAAAGGATGGTAGAAGAAAATGAAAGGAAATATGGTCAAGAGGTTAGAGAAAAATACGGTGATGAAGCAGTTGACCGGTCTAATCAGAAGTTCTTGAAGATGACTGAAAGGGAATATGAAGAAATAAGAGAACTGGAAAAAGAATTTATGGAAACATTGTTGACCGCATTTAAGACAGGTGATCCCGCTGGAGACCTGGCCCAAAAGGCAGCTGATTTACACCGCCAATGGTTGACCTTTTATTGGGATAATTATTCAAAGGAAGCCCATGCAGGAGTAGTCCAGCTCTATGTTGATGATGAACGTTTTAAAGATTATTATGAATCCTATTTTGCAGAAAAACAGGCTGGTATTGCAGAATTTCTCCGGGATGCAGTGCATATTTATACAGGAAAGGGAAAATAATCTGGAAGATTTAATTGACTTGTTACAAAAATATGGTATAATTATTTATGAAAAGAAAATAACTGATATATCTTCAGGGCAGGGTGAAATTCCCGACCGGCGGTATAGCCCGCGAACTCTTTATTTTATAAAGAGCTGATCTGGTTAAATTCCAGAGCCGACAGTATAGTCTGGATGAAAGAAGATACTTTTATTGTTTATCCTGTCCCTGATTATATCAGGGATTTTTATTTTTCTATAATAAATATTATAGTGGGGGGAATTAAAGATGAATGTAGGCTCAAATACCATGAGCAAAGGAAAAATAAAAACAAATAAGATGGTAAAAGTATCTTTGCTGGCAGCTATTTCTTATATATTGACCTTTATAAGAATACCCTTACCCTTGTTTCCTGAATACCTGAAACTGGATATTGCAGAACTACCAGCTTTGATAGGAGGTTTTAGCCTGGGTCCAGTATATGGTATAATGATTGTCCTGATCAGAAATATAGTGGATTTCCTAACCAAAACTACAACTGGAGGTGTGGGGGAACTTTCTAATTTTATCGTCGGAAGCTCTTTTGTTATAACTGCCAGTTTAATTTATAATTATAACAAAACCAGGAAAACAGCCCTTATAAGTGTTATTTGTGGAACCCTGGTCATGAGTTTACTGGCTTTATTATCAAATAAGTATATAATTTTTCCCTTATATGGTCTTCCTGCTGATTGGGGTTTTTTGTTTACCTTTATTTTTCCTTTTAATCTGATTAAAGGTGGGGTAAATAGTGTGGTGGTTTTGTTAATATATAAAAAGATATCCAGTTTGCTAAAAAACTAGAGTGGATTTTCAGGAACCCTTGTATCTATAGCCTAAATATGATACAATAACCATATAATTATTTTTGTAAAATCTTATTATAATCTCTCCTGAAAAGCAAATTTGATCCTCTGCTTTAGTCTTTTATAAAGGCTATAAGGAGGGATTTTTTATGTAAAATATTTGCCTGTATTACTAGTTTTACTTATAAGTAATAATAAAGGATGGAGGCTATAGATATGGTTAAGATCAGTAAATTGTTTAC
>LFRS01000065.1 GCA_001512435.1 Halothermothrix sp. DTU029
ATCTGTCCCCAGGTAACCACTGAAGCATCACCCAGTCCCAGTAAACTGATAGAAGCCTCGGCAACTATCGCTCCCGGTACAGAAAGAGCCATATTGGCAAAAGCATAGGGAATCAATTGCGGAATCATATGCTTAAATATAATCCGGCCGGTCGATGCATTTAGAGCATGAGCCGCTTCTATATAAGTCTCTTCTTTAATCTGCAGAGCCATACTTCTAACAGTCAAAACAGGGCCGGTCCAATAGAATACACACATAAACAGGATTAAGGTCCAGAGACTGGGTGAAAATACGGCACTAAATACAACCAGAACGGGTAACATGGGAATACTTACAAAGATTTCATAGATTCTCATCATCAGGCTGTCAACCCAGCCGCCAAAATATGCCATTGTTACACCATACATTATACCAACAGCAATTGAAACAAATGCAGTTAATAATCCAATAAATATAGCCCATTTTGTTCCGACAACAATACCACTCCAGATATCACGTCTGGCGTCATCTGTTCCCAGAAAACCAAAGACTTTTCCGGAAACAACAACCTCCGGATCCTTAATGTATGAATCCTTGCCAACGATTATTGCCTTTACATTTATCCGGTAATCACCTTTTAATGGTTCAGGTTTAACCAGGATACCTTCCTGGGCTTTGGAGAAAAGGATTTCCATCGGCTTAAGGAGATGTCTCTGAACATTTCTGCTGTTTTCAGTTGATTCAAATTCCCGGCCAAAGTTAATAATCCTTGTTGCACCCTCATTGCCAAGGGGAATTCTAATCTCCGTCTCATTCCTGGTATTAAAATTTTTCCTCACCAGATTGATAGTCTCACCGTCAGGTCTGATTATTTCAGCCTCTACTACAACATTACCTTTACCCAGCGCCTTTAAAGTAAGCTCTCCAGGAGGAATATCGTATTTATAATTATAGTTAAATTCCGCCTCAACAACCTGAAACTGGGGTGTGTCTGTAACCTGCAGTTCCGGTTCTGTTAAAAATTCGTGGACTGTATTCTTCTTGCTGGAAAACCAGTTTACCCAGGCTGGCGCAGCACTCCGTGGATTATCTATCCAGTAGGTAATATCACTCCACCGTTCTCCAGCCTCTGGAAACGGGATTATAAATGGTTCCAGAACCATCATCAATATAAAGACAATGAGTAGTACTAAACCGACAATTCCATATTTAACCTGTTTAAAGTCAGACCAGAATTCTTTAAGGGATTCCTTGAATTCTTTTATCCTGGTTTCTCTGCTAATAGAGGTTTTTTTCTTAGCTTTATTTCCATCATTTCTCATTTTTTACCACCCACCTTAATCCTGGGATCCAGGAATCCATAGATAAGATCCAGTAATACAAGGCC
>LFRS01000067.1:0-547 GCA_001512435.1 Halothermothrix sp. DTU029
TAAAATAAAGGTTTCCTTTCTTATCACCATCAGCATGGACCCCTGAAACCTGGGTAAAAACATTGCCCCCTACTATTGGTAAATTAGCTGGAACTCTTTCGCCACTAAACCTGGCTACCAGTCTACTGATCTCATATAATTTTTCCTCATTAACTCCTGTTTTGAACCCTATTTGGTCATGTATATTAACTACAATAGCTGATAGTTCTGCATTACCGGCCCTTTCTCCCAGGCCATTGACTGTAGTGTGAATTCCCTTCACCCCGGCTTTAATAGCTGCCAGGCAGTTGGCAATAGCTAAGCCATAATCATTATGGGCATGAAAATCAAAAGATAGTTCAGGAAATCTGCTGACAACCTGTGAACAATATTCTGCAGTCCTGTCAGGATTCAATACACCTAAAGTATCAGGCAGCATAAATCTTTTTATATTTTCCTCCTTTAAAGCCTCCAGGAGAGAAAAAACATAATCCGGTGAATCCTTCATCCCATTTGACCAATCTTCCAGATAGATATTAATATCCATTCCAAATTGGCTGGCATAATC
>LFRS01000067.1:560-4875 GCA_001512435.1 Halothermothrix sp. DTU029
CCTTTACATAAAAGATTTACTACTCTTGCTCCAGCCTGACGGATCCAGTCAATGGATTTTTTCCCATCAACAAAGCCCAGGACTTCTACCCTATCCAGATAACCTCTCTTATTGGCCCATTCGGTAATTCTCTTTACTGATTCCAATTCACCATTGGAAACCCTGGCAGAAGCAACTTCAATCCTATCTACCTTAACTTCTCTTAAAAGAAATTTAGCAATATTTAATTTTTCTACATCAGTAAAGGAAACCCCTGAGGTCTGCTCACCATCCCTCAGTGTAGTATCCATTATTTCTATTATCATCCTACTCCCCTCTCTCTACTCAAGAAGACGTTTAAAATATTATAGCCCATGATTATATATGTGTCAAGATATTCCTTAATCTATCTATAGAAAAAGCAAACTAATAATAGTCAACCTCTCTTAATAGTTTATTTCAACGATTTAACCTCCCACAAAAAACCAGGGGACTGTTCCTTATCTAAGAGACCGTCCCCTTCTGTTTTTCTAATTATTTTCTTATTACTCTATTATTTATTTTATTCCTCTTTCCCTTCTTTATTGTTTCGCTTTTTACGGTACCGTACACATTCAGTCAGCAGATATTCTATTTGCCCATTCAAAGAACGAAAATCGTCCTCTGCCCAGGCAACCAACTCCTTCCAAAGGGAAGGTGATAACCTCAAGACTAGCTGCTTTTTTCCTTTTTTATTCTTTTCCATTTATCAACGCCCATCCTTCCCTCTTAGTGCTACAGCAAGCCAAGTTTATATCTTCACTACATCCAGTTACCGATACCATATTTATTAATACAAGGACCCACTATTTACAATCGGTTGAGCATCTCTATTCCCACAAAGAACAACCAATAAATTGCTGACCATTGCTGCTTTTCTTTCTTCATCAAGTTCTACTACCTTGTTTTCACTCAGCTTGGCAAGAGCCATTTCCACCATCCCAACAGCACCCTCAACAATCTTCTGTCTTGCATCAATAATAGCAGTAGCCTGCTGTCTCTGAAGCATAGCAGAAGCAATTTCCGGAGCATAAGCCAGGTGGGTAATATTTGCCTCAATTATTTCAAGACCTGCAATATCAACCTTTGATTGAAGCTCCTGCTTAATCCTTTCTGCAACCTCCCTGCTGCTGCCCCGAAGAGATATTTCATTTTCGTCTTCTAAAGCTGTGTCATAAGGATAAAGCCGCACAATATTACGTATGGCCGAATCACACTGAATGGAAAGAAACTCTTTATAATTATCCACATTGAAAACAGCCTTGGCAGTGTTAGCAACCCTCCAGATAACAACAACCCCAACTATTACAGGGTTTCCCAGCCGATCGTTTATTTTTTGTTTATCATTGTTTAAAGTCATGTTTTTAAGGGAGATTTTTTTATTTAGATAAGTACCAAAATTACCAGTCTGTGTCGTGACTTTGGAAACCATTGCCGCTGTTGCTGCCTTTTCATCTACAATAGAGCCAGTAGATACAGGAGATACTGCAGCTGGATTTACAGCCGCAACAAAAGGGTTAACAAAGAAAAAGCCTGGCCCCTTCAGTGTTCCGTAATACTTACCAAAAAGAGTTAATACAAGGGCTTCGTTGGGTTTAAGTACCTTCAAGCCAATAAAAATGACAGGGCCTATGATAGAAGAATATAGAGCTCCTCCAATAATCATCAGTATGCCTATTACATCATTTGACCTACTGTTAACAATTACAATACCCCGAATTAAACACAACACTGCTAAAATTATCAGGATAATGTTCAACAAAAGCACAGCCATACCGTTTCTGTTCTTTGCAATAATTTCTTCATTCTGCATCATGCTTTCATTAGGTCTACTCTCTTTCATTAACAAAACTCCTTTCCATAATAATCTTTCATTAAAATTATAAGTATATATTATTTTGATATCATTTTGATATCATTCTGCTTTATTATTACCGTAAGTTTCCTTTAGTGTCAACATCCTCAGGCTTCAATTTGTGAAGTTTTTGAAAAATCAGTTTCCTTTTTTAAATTATTTAAGGTATAATATACAAGGGTATTTAAAGGATTAAGAAATACTAAGGAGGATAGCCTATGTTTCTTGTCACAACACAATTGATTCAAGTTGTTTCCTTAATCATCTCTGCCCTCGCCCTGGGTGTAGCAGCCTGGTTCTATACATGGGTGAAGGCACAGCCTCAATCCAACAAAACTATTGCCCAAATTGGTGAATACATCCGCCAGGGGGCCAATACCTTTTTAAGACGTGAATACCTCTTACTGGCACGTTTTACTGCAATAGCAGCTGTATTAATCGTGATATTTCTACCTAAACCAATCTGGACAGGAAGTAATATCGCTGATAATATCTGGATGGCCCTTGCCTATATCTTTGGTACTGTCCTGTCTGCTCTTGCAGGAAAAATCGGTATTCAGGTTGCCACCATCGCCAATATGAAAGCTGCCGAAGCTGCCCAAAAAGGGGTCCAACCTGCTTTCATGACCGGTTTCCGGGGCGGTGCAGTTATGGGTATGGCAGTTGTCGGTTCCAGCCTTCTGGGTGTCGCCCTTATCTTCATGATTATCGGTGATGCCACCGCCCTCCTGGGCTTTAGCTTTGGAGCAAGCTCACTGGCCCTCTTTGCTAAAGCCGGTGGTGGTATTTTCACAAAAGCCGCCGACATAGCTGCTGACCTGGTCGGCAAGGTAGAATTGGGAATGGAAGAAGATGACCCCCGGAACCCTGCAGTTATTGCAGACAATGTGGGTGATAATGTGGGAGACGTTGCCGGTATGGGTGCAGACCTTTTTGACTCCAATGTTGCGTCCATGGCTGCCGCCCTGGTTATGGCAACCTCTTTAGGGGGCCTCTATAGCAAAAATGTTGTTATGGTTTTTGCCTATGCAGCAATCGGGCTTCTGGCATCAATCATTGGTGTTGCCTCCGCCCGTATCAATGAAAAGGGTGACCCAGGCAAAGCCCTGAGCTCTTCCACCTATGTAACCACTATCGTTTATGCCCTGCTTACCGCTTTATCTACCTGGCTTTTCAATTTTGAATGGCGGATATGGGGTGCTACTGCTGTCGGTCTTTTGGTAGGTACAGTCATAGGGATTACTACTGATTATTTTACAAATGACACAAAACCACCAGTCCGGGCAGTTGCCACAGCTTCAAAGTCCGGCCCTGCCTTTACCATAATATCCGGTTTCTCCTATGGTTTATTGAGCACCCTTCCTGCCCTGATAGGTATTGCCATTACAGCTTTAGTATCCTATAACCTCTGTGCCCCCCTGGGTGAAGGCTATGGCATGTTTGGTATTTCCATGTCAGCACTGGGTATGTTATCAATCGTTGGCATGATTATATCCAATGATGCTTATGGACCCATAGTAGACAATGCCCGGGGTCTGGCTGAAATGGGCGGATTCGGAGAAAAAGTCATCGCTATTGCTGACGAACTGGATTCAGCAGGAAATACCGTTAAAGCCATAACCAAGGGCTTTTCCATAGCAGCAGCAGGACTTACTGTAATTTCCCTCCTAGGTGCCTTTATGAGTGAAGTAAATATGGTGGCTGCCGAGTCTGGCCTTGCCGGTATCTCTAATTTTGATATCATGAATCCCACTGTATTCTTTGGCCTAATTATAGGTCTGGCCATTCCTGCTGTCTTCTCAGCCATGTTGATGTTGGGTGTCGACAAAAATGCCCAGAGAATGGTTGCAGAAATCCACAGACAGTTTGATACCATCCCTGGCCTGAAGGAAGGTAAAGAAGGTGTAATACCTGATTATGATAAATGTATAGATATTGCAACCACCGGTGCCCTCAGGGAGCTGGTGCCGGCAGGTATAGTAGCTATTTTTGCAACCATAGCTGTAGGCTTAATTGGAGGTCCAAAGGCCATTGGTGGTTACCTGACCGGTAACATTGCCTCCGGACTTTTACTGGCCCTCTTAATGTCCAATGCCGGTGGGCTCTGGGATAACTCCAAAAAATATGTTGAAGCCGGCAACTGTGGTGGAAAGGGGTCTACTGCCCATAAGGCTTCTGTAGTAGGTGACACAGTAGGCGACCCCTTTAAGGATACAGCTGGCCCTTCAATCAATACCCAGATTACAGTTGTTTCCCTGGTTGCCTCACTCTTATCAGGAATTTTCCTCTTATACTCTATCTTTTAAAAAAAGAATCCGGGCTGCAGGTATGCTTATAGCCCGGATTTTCTTTCTATTTCCCTGTATACAGAATATGTTTTCTCCGGTTCTCTGTAACTGATAATCGCATAAGTATTATCATAGTAAACTAAAATAAAAGGCC
>LFRS01000027.1:0-8077 GCA_001512435.1 Halothermothrix sp. DTU029
TGGTCGGATTATACTGATAAAAACCCTCCCTATGAGATTGAGGAAAGCTTTTTCCAGAGAATTGATGAGGTGATTGAACAGGCAGAAGCCTATGGCTTAATTACTATTATAAATGTCCACCATTATGAAGAAATTATGACTGAACCTGCAAAGCATAAAGAGCGGTTTTTAGCCATCTGGAAACAGATAGCTGAACGTTATCAAGATCATCCTGATACTCTTTATTTTGAAATCCTCAATGAACCACAGAATAAACTTACTGCTTCTCTATGGAACCAATATCTTATGGAAGCTATTGAAATAATCCGGGAAACAAATCCGGACAGGATACTGGTTGTAGGAGGAGCTTACTGGAACAATATAGATGGTTTAAGAGAGCTTAAACTCCCGGAAGATGACAAAAATATCCTGGTTACCTTCCATTATTATAATCCTTTTGAATTTACCCATCAGGGAGCAATCTGGGCTGAAGGAGCCAATGCCTGGCTAGGCAAAACCTGGACTGGCGCATTCAGGGAAAAAAGGATGATTGAACTTGAACTGGATAGAGCTGTAAAATGGGCCCAGGAAAACAAACGCCCCCTTTATCTGGGGGAATTTGGGGCCTATGAAAGAGCAGATCTGGAATCCCGGATTAGATGGACCAACTTTGTGGCCCGGGAAGCAGAAAAACGTAATATCCCCTGGGCTTACTGGGAATTTAATTCTGGTTTTGGCATATATGATCCGGTTAAGGACCAGTGGCGTGATGAATTGCTCCAGGCCCTGATTCCAGAGAACACAGATTAAAATAAGTAATTTGTTAGCTTTTATTTAAGAGCCATTATCCACCATGGCTCTTTTTTATTTCAAGCCTTTTAGTATTGAATAAAGAAAATAGGAGACTCCCAGAAGAAAGATTCCTGTTACTATATAGGTGGAGATTTTCTTTTCTGCAAAAATCCTGACCTTCCACCAGATAGCAGGGAATTTGCCCAGATCCTTTAAACCCCACCTCTCCTCTTCTCCTATGGATAAAAGATATTTATCTCCCTCGCCAGCTGGATCAAAAACCACCAGATAATAATCGCCATGAAGAGGAGCAGTTAACTCTAAGTCTTGTTTTTCCCAGTAATTTGTCTGAGTAAAGGGTTCAAAAAAGATTTTAGACTTTTTCTCATTTTTCCTTAAAATTACCCCTTCTCCTGGATGTATTTCCAACAATTCAACCAGGATCTCTTCCTCTATACCAGCCAGTTCCCTTTCCAGGCCTGGCCCTATGAGCCCCAAGACAGGATTAAAATCCTTCAGCCTTTCTATCCTGGGGATATAGATGGAGGCATAGATCCTTTCCCCCTTTTTTACAGAAGACAGCTTATAATAATGGACATCTCTTTCATCCTGCAGACTATTATAGGCAGCCCAGGAGATCCTGTGCCTTTCTATTACTATGGGCTCAGTCCTGGTAGCAGGATTAGAGGTGTCAAGGGGTTTATGACCATAAATTTCTGTTGATAAGAGCAAAAAGATAAAGATAAATAACTTCATACTAAGCTCCTTTTACTTCTTTACTTATCTTATATTTACCACAGGGAAAGTTATTTTATACCGAAACCTGTAAAAAAATTGAACATATTTACTCTCTCCTGCGTAAAATAATGTAAAGAATTGCCTGAAAAGGAGTTGATAATGTGGGAAATTACAGCCAAAGTGCTAATCATGTGCATGACTATAGCGGCAGTACCAGTGTAGATTATAATCATTTTCATAATTACAACGGCACTACTGGCCCGGCAATTCCATCCGGTGAAAGCCATTACCACGAATATAGTGGCTGGACCACCAGAGATGATGGCCACCGCCATTTCTATAGGGGAAGAACTGGCCCGGCAATAAGAACTCCCGGAGGCCATATTCATAGAATGGATGGAAGAACAAGTGTAGTAGAAAATCATAGACATTATTATGAAAATACAACCGGTGGCCCAATCCCCATGAGAGATAGAAACCGGGATAATGAATCCAATTGGAATAGAGAAAGAAATCGGGACAGAGATCGGGAATGGGACTGGGATAGGGATTGGGACCGGGACTGGCGCCCAAAAGGCTAACAAAAAATCGCGGTGAGATTTATAATAATCTTCACCGCGATTTTTTCCTATTCAAAGCAATAACACTTTATGGGAGGTTTATTTTTTTATAAAATATGCAGTCTAGAATTTAGCAGATTATATTAAGCAGATTCCTGTGTCTTTTCACTTCTTTCAACAATATACCTGTTGACCAGATAAATATAGAGCCAGCCTAACAGAAAAGAACCAATTATACCTGCAATAACATTATAACCTGCCAACATCCAACCCCAGTCGTTAAGAACCAGATCTCCTACCAGGGCACCAATTACGGACCCTACCAACCTGTTCCAATAGCCTCCTGGAACCTCCATTTCCTTAAATACGTACTGAAGGACTCCTGCCATTACAGCAGAGAGCACCACCAGAACCAAGACATATAACCACATAATTTATAATCCTCCCCTTATTCGCACCTCCCATAAAGTGTAAAGCTTTTGCCCTGGACAAAATCCTTATATTTATATTTCTCTACTAAAGATTTAATTCCTTTTTTTTGGTGTTTTTTTATAATAATTATTAAGATTTTTCAGGATCATAATATTATTACTTTATTTTATATATAAAACACCTATGGTTCCTGGGCCACAATGGGATGAGATTACACAGCCTGCCTGTGTTTCAAGTATTTCAGCAAAGGTATTAAGCTTTGCAAGTTCTTCCTTTAAATACTCTGCTCCCTCATCTTCCATGGAATGGGTTACAAAGACCCTGCTTGTATCAACATCTGGTAAATCCTCTTCCAGATTACTGATCAATTTATTAAGGGCTTTAATCTTGCTTCCTCTGATTCTGGAAGCAGCATCCATTTTACCATCCACAACCCTGATCTCTACTCTAAATTTGAGCATATTTCCAAGGAATTTTTGTAAACTGGTACAGCGGCCACCCTTATATAAGTAATCCATATTATCAATAATAAAAGCTGTTCTTACTCTAGGAATAATTTCATTAAGATCATTAATTATCTCTGTCTTATTTTTACCAGTTTTAATTAAATCTACTGCCTTCATAACCAGCAAACCAATGCCAGTAGATAAATTGCGGGAATCTACCACCTCAACCTGGCCTTCAGCAAAATCCCGGGCAGCAAGACAGGCATTTTGATAACCAGAGGAAAAATCTGAAGAAATAGATATGTAGATGATCTGGTAACCTTCTTCTACATATTGCTGGAAAAATCTTCTGAAGTCTTCCGGAGTAGGAGCACTGGTTTTAGGTAATTCCCCATGTTTTTCTACATATTGGTATAATTCTCTGGTAGTTAAGGTTTCTCTATCCTTATATTTTTCCTCTCCAATGGTAACATAAAAAGGTATAAGGGAAATATTATTTTCTTTAAGTATTTCTTCTGATAAATCACAGGTGCTATCTGCAAGGATTTTGATCTTTTCCATGCTCTTACCTCCTTTCTTTCTGTATTTAATTGCTATAAATATAAATGTATAAAATATTAAATTTGTTTCCTTTATGAATTGTTATTTATGCTTTAAGGAAAAAATGTCTCTTTAGATTGTTTTTATTAATCTGTTGATAAAGGCAATGTTTTCTTCCCTATAATCGGGAAACTCCCTGGCAAAATCTATAATAGCCAGAAGAATTATCCGGGTAATCCTCTCTTCATTTTTTTTGAAAAAAGCCAGATCCATTCCTTGATATGTTTTTCTAATTTTTTTAATGAGCTTCCTGGTCTTTTCAATGAGATTATCCCTGATGGAATTAATTAAATCATTATTACGTTTAATAATATCATCCTTGATAAGTTCTTCACTGAAACCTCCGATTTTCACCAACTCATCATAGAGAACAACTATACATTCCCCTGGATCCCTGTCTTTTTCTATCAGTTCATTTAGTTTTAAATAGACCTGATTGATATGTTCTTTAAAAACACTTAAAAATAGATCCAGCTTGTTAGAGTAGTAGTTATATAATGTACCGACAGCTATCCCGCTTGCTTCTGCAACATTTTTCATGCTTACCTGGTTATAGCCTTTTGCGGCAAACAAAGACAGAGCATTTTCATAGATCTTCTGCTCTATATTATCGATAATTTTCGGCACTTTACCACCTCATAAGTAATATATGAATCTCCATTCAAAATAATATTATATTTTTGAGCCTCTGTCAAGATTGTCTTATCTTTCTTTATAAATGTTAAAAAATAACTGTATTATTTTTTCCAGATAAGGCAAGGATAAGAGTAAAGTTAAATATTTAAGGGGGTATTAAATGTCAACAGTAATAGGAGTATTTGATGACAAAGAAAGTGCTGAAAGTGCCCTTAGAGAGATAGAAGACCTGGGTTTTACTGAAGAAGAAATATCTCTAATTGCTAAAGATGATGGAGAAGATAGTCCATATATGGATCAGAACCTGGCCGATGGAGCAGCCACAGGTGGTGCGATAGGTGGCCTGGCTGGTATTGCCGCCAGTCTTGGAGCCTTAACTATTCCCGGTATTGGCCCCATTCTGGCAGCAGGTCCTATTGCAGCAGGCTTAACAGGTGTAGCTGCCGGTGGTATTGCTGGTAGCCTGGTTGATATGGGGATACCACGGGAACGGGGAGATTATTATGAAAATGAAGTCAAGAGTGGAAAAATACTGGCAGCAGTTGATCTAATGGATGCTGATGAAGATGAGATAGAAGACATAGCCTCCATTTTCCGGGATAATGGGGCCAATGATGTAGAGATACATTAAAAAAACTAATAATAGTAAAATTAAATAAACTCGATTTAAAATTGATATAAGGACAATACCATATAAAATTTTTCAAGCTCTATTCTTTTTCAGGGAATAGAGCTTTTATATTTATCGGAATTTGTTGACTATATTATTCACCAGTAAAATTCTTATTGCATAATATATAACAAATAATACAAAGGAGGATTAAATATGGGCAAAGGCTACGGTGGAGGAAGTGCTCTAATCTTCTTGATTTTAATTCTGCTTATACTGGGTATACCTGGCTTCTATAGTGAAAGCTAATAAAGAAAAATTTACTATTGCAAATCTGCAGATTTAATTGGGAGGTGAATTTATGGGAAACTATTTTGAAGGCTATAAAGATGATAGTTTAGCCTTTATCCTCTTCTTGATTCTTATCCTGCTGGTAATTGGTTTTATGAATGGTTATTTCTAAATATACATTTACAGGGGATATAAATAGATATATCCCCTGTATTTATTATATTACCTTCCATATTTATATTGCTAATCTGTAAATTTTGAGGACATCCTCTTTAAATAGTTTTTTGAAATTTCCTACAGGACCTCTTTCTGTACATTTTTCTGCCATTAATTCCAGCTTATCCTCTGGAATACCCAGTTCTCCCAGAGTCACTGGTAAACCAACTGATTTAAAGAAATTTTCTATCCTCCTGATACCCTCTAAAGCCACTTCTTCCAGATTATTAAAGTCTGCCTCCACATCCCAGACCCTTACTGCAAATTGGGCAAACCTGGCTATATTTTCTTTATAGACATATTTCATCCAGGCGGGAAAGATTACTGCCAGTCCTGCTCCATGGGCAACATCATAGATACCGCTCAATTCATGCTCAATATTATGGGAAGCCCAATCTCCAATCCGGCCTGTACCCAGCAAATCACCATGGGCAACTGTACCGGCCCACATGATTTGTGCCCTGGCCCCATAGTTTTGTGGATCCTTTAAAACAATAGGAAGATTTTTGATTATAGTCTTCAGGGCCCCTTCCAGGAGTCTATCTGTAAAATCTACATCTTTGGTCTGGGTAAAATACCTTTCCATAAGATGGGCCATTATATCTGCTGCTCCATATAATGTTTGCTCTTCCGGCAGGGTATATGTAAGTTCTGGATTTAAAATAGCAAACTTTGGCCGAATCAAATCGGAAAGGCAATCCCTTTTCAGTTCACCCTCTTCTTTTGTAATTACAGAACCAGGACTTGATTCACTACCGGCTGCTGCTATAGTTAAAACCACTCCAATAGGCAAGGCTTCTTCCACTTGAGCCTTACCAGTATAAAAATCCCAGACATCACCCTGATAAGGAACCCCAATGGCAATAGCCTTGGCAGAATCAATAACACTTCCTCCACCAACAGCCAATATGAAGTCGATCTTGTTTTCACGACAGAGTTCTATTCCCTTATAGACCAGGCTTAAACGGGGATTCGGTTGGACCCCACCTAATTCAACAAAATTTAGGCCAGCTTCTTTAAGAGAAGCTACTATTCTGTCATACAGGCCATATTTTTTTATGCTCCCTCCCCCATAATGGAGGAGAACATTTTTCCCCAATCCCTTAATCTCGTTAGCAACATGATTCTCTGTACCTTTTCCAAATACAATTTTAGTGGTATTTTGAAATACAAAATTTTCCATAAATCACTTGTCCCCCTTTCTCTCTTTCTTTCCTTATTATATCATATCCTGTCTTCTTTTTATTATAAAAGAAATAAAATTCAGGAAATATTCCTCTGAAAATAGGAAAATAATATAAATAAAAAAGGAGGAAGGTTCTTATGCTCAGGCCCATAGCTAAAATTGCAATTCCTATCATCCTCTTGCTATCTGCATTTTTCCTGGTTTCCTGTGATAATCAAACCAATGATACTGGACAGGCCTTTGATCCCATGGAATCCTCAATCTTTAAAATAGCTGATGTAAAGAATGCCCGGGCTTTAGAAGACCTGGAAGTAAAGGCTGGGGCAAGTGAAAGCTATAATACTATAGCCACTGTACAAAAGGGAGATGTGGTCAGGGTATTGGCCAGGATTGATGACTGGTATGTTATCAGGCTGGAAAATTACCGGATTGGTTGTATTGATGGCAGAAAAACTGAGCCAGTTGTAGTCAGTAAGACAGAAGCCCGGATGCCCCAACCTGTAATACCGGAACGTCCAGCAGGGACTACAGAAGATAAACCAGTAGAAAATATACCGGGAGAAGGAGAAAAAACACCTGGAGGAAGAAGGCCAGAAGCCCCGGAAGAGGCGCTAGATGAGAGAGACAGAACTGATAGCGAAAAAGAAACTGTTCCTGCAGCTGATAATGTAGATACTGGACAGGAAAACCAACTATTTAGTCTAATTAATCAGGAAAGGGCTAAAAATGGTTTGCCGGTATTGCAAAAAGACTCCCAATTAGCAGGGGTAGCGAGGATAAAGGCCCAGGATATGATTGATAATAATTATTTCAGTCATAATTCCCCTACCTATGGTAATCCCTTTGATATGATGGATGAATTTGGCATAGAATACCAGTATGCAGGGGAAAACCTGGCCAAAAACACCTCTGCCAGTAGAGCCCATACCGCCCTCATGAATTCCAGTGGCCACCGTAAAAACATCCTGAACCCCAATTTCACCCATGTAGGTATTGGGGTAAAAAAGGCCAAACAGGGCTATATTTATGTAGAGATGTTTATCGGTGTTCCCCGTTAATCTGGCAGGCAGAAACCGGGAAATAAATAGCTATTATCAATTTATTATCTTTTGAATAACATAACTGGATCAAAAAACTCCCTGGCCCAAAATGGCCAGGGAGTTTATTCTGCCTGGTATTAAAACCAGGTTTGTTTTATTTTTTGGTTTTATTAAATCCTCTCCAGGAGATAATCAAGAACCCTATCTATTTCTACCCGATCCTGTTGGAGGGTATTTCTATCCCTGATGGTTACCTTTTTATCCTCCACTGAATCAAAGTCTACTGTAATACAATAAGGTGTCCCGATCTCATCCTGACGGCGATAGCGCTTACCAATACTACCACTTTCATCATATTCCACATTAAAGACCTTCTTTAACTTATCATAAAGTTCTCTGGCCATACTGGCAAGGGGCTCCTTCTTGCTTAAGGGGAAGACAGCAGCCTTAACAGGGGCTAACTCTGGAGAAAGATTCAAATAAACCCTGGTAGCACCATCTACCTCATCCTCAGTATAGGCTTCCACTAAAAAGGCCAGCAGGAGTCTGTC